>CAZTDN010000052.1:0-3019 GCA_964611895.1 uncultured Pseudobdellovibrionaceae bacterium | reverse complement strand
AAAACCGCTCCCACCCCTCCCGACGCAGATCCCAGTCTCGCGATTCTTTCTTCTCTCTTTGAACGCGAGGCCCGGAGCGCCACCCACGCTCTCCAAACGGGCAATGTGGAATACGGCAAGGCTTCACTGCGCCTGGTGACGAGCTATTGTATTTCCTGTCACACGCGAACCGACAAAGGCCCCCAGTTTCCGACTCTTCCCATCAATGCAAAGATTGAGAAACTCAGCCGCATGGAAAAAGGGCAGCTTTTCGCTGCCACTCGGCAGTTTGATCGAGCACTCGAAGAATTCGAAGCGGTCATTTCCGACAAAACCATCGCCACAAAACGCCAGATTGAATGGGGCCGCGCTGTACGGCATGCGTTCACCATTGCCGTACGTGTGCAACAAGATCCAGATCGGGCGTTGAAAGTACTTAAACGAGTCGAAGATTTGAGCACCACGCCAGTGCTGTTTAGAGATTTTGTCGCGGCTTGGAAAAAATCGATAGTCGACTGGAAAGCCGAAGGGAAACAGAAAACAGATTCCGAAGAAGGCTTGTTCGCTGAGGCCAAACGCTTGGCCAAAGCTGCCGAGTCCCTGCAAAAATACCCCATGGATCACTCCGCCGATGTGCTCTACCTGCGGGTTTCGTTGGCAGCGCACGATCTCTTGAGCCGGTTTCCAAACGGAAAACACACCAGCGACATCTTGCTCCTTTTGGGTAACGCCTATGATCTACTCGACGATCATCTCATTTCCCCACTCCCGGAAATGTATTACGAAACTTGCATACGCCGAAGCCCGCACACACCTATTTCGGAAGAGTGCTTTCAGCGCTACGAGGCGGGGGTGTATTTTGGCTATACGGGTAGTGGTGGCACTTCCATTCCCGATGACGTAGCCGCCGTACTCAAAGAACTTAAAGATCTGGCCAAACCCAAGGCGGTTACTCCCGCTAAACCAGGGTAGGGTTTAGGGCCACTTCGCAGCTCACCGCTCCGGCGATAAAACAATTGTGGTGTGCCTTATCGTGCATCGCCTGGTATTTGTCTCCCGCGAGCTCGCCGCTCATTTTCACCTTTGGGTTCAACTCCACTCGAGTTACGGCGAGCTTACCTTGAGCGTTCTTGCTCAAGTGGGCGACCGCAGAATCTTCGTAACTTTCAACAACTAGCCTGCTGCGCGCGGCTATCGCGAGAAATGTCAGCATATGACAGCTTGATAAGGCGGCAGCAAGCATCTCTTCAGGGTTCACAAGCTGGGCATTTCCAGAAAAGTCGGGGGCAGCGGACGCTTGAACCGCTATCCCGCCTTCGAACTCAATCTGATGAGACCGATCGTAAGTCTCATAGACAAAGTCTGAAGTGGTTCTTTTCCAGCTGATTTTGGCTTTATGTAAAGACATTTTCTCCTCCGTATTGTCGCATAATATTTATTTCGGATCTGACATTGAAGGGGGCGCGGTGATTTTATAAATCGTTCCACTGGAAAAATCGGCTACGTAAAGTTCCCCCTCCGGATCTCTTCCAAAGGTAGAAATCGCCACAGGCCATTTACCCAAGGCCGAAAAAACCTGGGTGGCTTTATCTTGAGCAAAAGTACCCGGAAGATCTGCAGCCCAGATCCTGCCCGAAACAAAATCTCCAAAGACGTATTTACCCTGCAAAGCTGGAATCCGTTTTCCCTGATAAACAAAACCGCCCGTAATGGACCCTCCATCTTCGCGTCCGTACTCTAACCAAGGATCTATCAAATCCTTGGAGGCGCAGGCTTTCTCGGTGGTGTGGCAATGAGAAGCCTCCTTAATTTTCCAACCGTAGTTTTTCCCCGCTTCGACGATAGAAACTTCTTCCCAGCGATTCTGACCCACGTCTGCAACGATCAATCGACCGCGAGGATCAAATGTGTAACGCCACGGATTGCGCAACCCCAAAGCCCAAACTTCTGGAGCGGCTTTCTTGTCCAATATGAATGGGTTGTCGCGAGGAATCCCATAAGCCTTGCTCCCCGATGTTTTATCCACATCGATGCGCAGGATTTTCCCCAACAACGCTCCGAGTTTTTGGCCGTTGTTTTTGGGGTCTCCGGCTAGCCCCCCATCCCCAAGACCGACATAAAGCATTCCATCCGGACCAAAAAGTAGTTCCCCTCCATTGTGATTGGGGTAAGGCTGATTGACCTGCAAAAGCACTCGCTCCGCCACAGGCCGATGCGTATCCGCCGGCAAAAGCCACTCCGAAACAACCGTTCGACGGGAGCCCTGGGCTGGATTGTAGTTGAGATAGATCTTTCGGTTTTGGGAGAATCGAGGGTGAAAGGCCAGTCCGAGCAGACCAAGTTCGCTGGCGGTCGAGACATCCAGGTGCAACACCATCGCCCGCTTTTCCGGATGCAACCGAGAGACATGAAACAGATTGCCACTTTTTTCCAGGACATAAACATGATCCGCGTAGTCCGGGGGAAAAACAATATCGGTCACTTCGGAAAAACCTTTGGCCCAGACCTGTAAAGAAACGGCGATGCGACTTCGATTGGCATCCAAGTCCGAGAACGTCGGGATCAGGCCCGAGGTTGACTCCGCCCGACACAGGACCACAGCAAGATGAAACAGAAAAAACAACATCGGGCCATATTCTGCTACCTCGATCCAATTGTCGATAGGTGTGGTGAGTGCTAAGAACGATGCATGAAGTTATTTTCTTGGAACGTAAACGGCATCCGCTCCGTGCAGACCAAAGGATTTGAGCGCTGGATGGAGGATTCAGCGCCGGACGCTGTGTGCTTGCAAGAAATCAAGGCCCAACCTGAACAGCTGGACGAGCGATTGGTACACCCGCGCGGCTACCACAGTGTCTGGTTCCCTGCCCAAAAGCGTGGATATAGCGGTGTCGCTATCTACACGAAAAGAGCGCCTCTGGACGTGCAATTGGGAATCGGCCGCCCCGAGTTTGACAATGAGGGGCGCGTGCTGAGTATCGACCTGGGGGATTTTATCCTGGTGAACACCTATTTCCCCAACAGCCAACGAGACCACGCA
>CAZTDN010000051.1:0-4407 GCA_964611895.1 uncultured Pseudobdellovibrionaceae bacterium | reverse complement strand
ACGCGCTAGAGGCCCGATTTCCGGTGAAGGAGCTTTCACGGCAGGGATTCCTCTCCAAAGATCACCCGATGTTGTTCGGAATTTATCCTGTGTACGCAAACTTTGACGCTAAGCTGACGCACATCGCTTCAGGTCAGACTACCGATTTTCTCTTTCAAATGTTTGCGCAGAATGCGGTGCTCCATGACCTAGAATCCCTCAACCAAAAAGGGGAGGAGGAAGCGTTGCAGCTCTACCAGTTCACTTTCAGTATGATGATCTCAAAAGTTTCCGAACCCGAAGGCGCTGCTCCGGGGACCCCAGCGCCCGCTGTGCCTCCGAAAGTCGTACCGCGGCCAGCGGCTGTTTTCCTGCAGGCGATGGAAGGTTTCGAAGCGAGCGAATGTAAGCACTAAGGCTGGAGTGGAAACTGATACGTTTCCAGGTTGTACCCAGACGTCGTTAGCACGGCCCCGGCAGGCACAGAGGAGACGCCCGTCCAATCTAGGAGCGCGTACCCATTCGTATCCGAGACTGAAGAGACGACTGGCGATCCACTGGGTGCGAATGCAGTAACCTGAACGCCGCTAAGCCCATTTCCAAACGCGTCTGTTGTGCGAACTTCGATTTGAACATCGCCACTGCCCGTAGTGATTTGATCGGCGACGGCATAGGGTTTTGGCGTGTTGGTCCGCAGCAATAACGAAGGATCTCCAAACAGATTGAACCACTCCAGATTGTCAGTTGTCTCAGAATTTACGCCCATTTTTTCGTAGAGGTAAATCTGCCCAGCCAAAACACTCGCTCCCATGGTGTGTACCGGTTTTTCAAAGTGGTACTTGGCGACTCCGACACTCATGACCGCGGGTTCCGTCCAGGAAATGGAGACGGATCCTCCGTAGTAGCCAATGGCTCCTCGTGGCTCACCGCTGGATTCTCGGGTCATCCAAGCCTTTCCAAAACAACGTGGAAGCTTTACCCAAGAGGCATTGTCACAAGCCACATCGACGATAAAGGGCAGGGTGCGTGGGTTCTCGATTTCGTCAATTTCGTCCAAGCCAAAATAGGTGTTGGTCGAGGCCCAGTCGGTGCCGCTTCCATGTCCAAAGTAGGAAATCCAGCTTCTGCCTTCGCTGACCGCATCTTGAATATTGGAAACAGTGGCCGTTTTTTTTCGTTCGAAAAACGAGTCGACTTTGGTGTAGGTGTGGGTGGTAAGGGCTTTGGCAATTTCATTCGCATAATCTTCGTCGGAAGGGTTGGTCCCCTCTCGGCTAGCAATGGTGGAGGCCTGAGGGTACCAGCTTCCTTTGGGAGACTTTTCATACTCTATCCAACGAGCGACTTGGGTGGCGGCTTCGGCTTCGCTGTCCGCGAGCAGTCTTCCGTACAGCAAGTCGGGTACAGTGTCCTTTCCATCCAGAAGCGAGTAACGGTAGTCAGAAGCCGCCGAACCGCTGGAAGTGCTTTCGTTGTATCCCGGAAATGTCTTTGAGTTGCCAACGATGAGAAGGTAGCTCGGCTTTATGGTGGCTTTGGAGTAGAGAGCTTGGAGCGCTTTCTTGGCATTGTCGCGTGAGCTCCCCAGTTTGGAGTAGGTGAAAACTTCGACATTTAAACCACGCTGCTTCTTCCATTCAATGAGCGGGGCAATGGTTTTTTCCAGCACATCGGCAACAAAGACAATCAGCGTTTCGGGTTCTGAAGTAGTGGCTGCGACTTCAACGATATCTTCGCCATTGGCGGCCAGTTCCCGAGCGAGTGTTTGAAAACTGGGAGACACTCCAGCGTTGCGTCGTGCTGTTCCACGAAACACGACCTGGGCAGTGAGTTCTGTGGTCGCGAGTAAGCGTTTTTGTTTCATTTGCATTTGGAGGGGGTAAATCGCCAGTCGCACCAGGCGCAGCGACTGCATTTTTCCCACTTCTTCTAGTCTCACAACCGCTGGGGGAAACGCTTGATCGGAGTCATAGGTTTTTGAATCCAACCGGAACATTGTTCTCGAGGTGGGCAGTTTGCACCGGGCCTTTTCCTGACAGGGGCCGATAGTGGTTTCATGGATAGTTTCCTGGTGGACTACTTCATAGCTCAATTCAGGTTCCATTCCGGGAGGGACCAGCAGGATCACTCCTGTGGCTGGCAATTCAGGTTTTCCAATTGCGCCCATTTGGGTGAGTCCCTCGACGTGAACAGTATCGAAACCGTTGGTGCCAGGCCGGAGTTCCACGCCTCCCATTTGGAGAGTTACTTGAATGGGGGCAAATGGGGACGGGCTGGAATCTGCGGTTGGGCGGCTCACATTCACAACCGCTCGAGGGCCTAAGCCGCGCATGGAAGGGAAACGGATCTCTCTCGCGTGTGACGCGGAGAGACAGACAATAGCCGAAAAACCACCGACGATGGCTAGGCGACGCATGATTGCCTCATTTTTTAAAGGGGTTGAGTTCTGAATTGGAGAGTTGTTCTAAGGAACTACGAGATCTAGCTCTATTCTAACACAGGGGCGCGGGGAGAGCTATTTTCGCTCGGTAGGAAGCTCGCCTAGGTACAGAAGCTTTCCCTCTCGGAGGAAAACAATGTGCGGAATTTCTGTTCTCTTTTCAGTTTTCCAGTTTTCAAGAACCGTGGCCAGTTTATCCGAATTGGGCGTTCGCACATTGTTCACGGTGACGATGACGTCTTCTTCGTGCAGTCCCATGCGTTTTGCAGGGCTAGAGGTTTGAACGGTGACCAAGCGCACCCCACTCTTGTACGGTGCAATTCCGGAGACTTCGGAGTTGCGCGCGACAACGCCCCACCGACTTTTGAGAGTGTCCTGACCGGGTTCTAAAGGAGCGAGGATGGTCAGCGTTTCGGGGAGGAAGGGCTCTCGATCCAGCTTGCCGAGAGTGACCGGCAAATCCAAGGAACCTCCAGCATTAGCATCTGCGCGCGCAACGCGCACTAACACGCTATCTCCCGGGTGCTTATCAATCAGAGCGAGTTCTAAGTCGGCTCGATCCTGAACGGGCACCCCTTCCACGGTGAGAATTCGATCTCCGGCCTGGAGTCCCGCAGTCTCCGCAGGGCTGCCGGACTCTACACGGTCAACCACCAGTGAGGCACCAGCTTCGTTCCTCACACCGCGGGTAAGCACGCCCAGATGGATTCGTCGGTGAAAAGCGCTCGAAGCAAGGTTTGCTAAAGTGTCTCGGGCTTCGTCGACAGAAATCGCAAAAGAAACGCCATCTCCTTCTTCGGACTTCGCAAAAACGGTTCCGATCCAATCTCCATCCATATTGAACACAGGGCCACCGCTGTTGCCCGTGTTGATGTTCGCATCGAGCTGCAGGTGACCGTTCACAACGACGGTATTGTTCTTGTCAAAAGTATAGGAACGGCGTTTTCGAATGGCGCTCACAATGCCTTGAGTGACCGCATGACCAAAACCCAGTGGGTTTCCTATGGCAACAATGCTTTCTCCCAGCAAAACTTCCGAAAGTGTTCCAGCGCGAGCGGGGGTCAGGCTTTGATTGATTTCCACATGGACGAGAGCGAGATCATTTTTCAGATTTCGGGCGACAACACGCGCTGGGTAGGAGTGCGCTTCACCCCCTCGGCCAAGCGAAAGTTCTGCGGAGAGTTCACCACGATCTTCAACGACGTGGGCGTTGGTCAGGATATAGCCTTTGGAATGGACCACGATTCCGGTGCCAAAAGTATAGGAGGCGTCTTCCCCGAAGCCTTCAGTAATAGTCAGCAGAGCCACGGTGGGGGTGACCTCTCGGATAAGTTTCACCAGGGGTGTTTCTCGAGTCTGAGAGCGAACTTCGGACAACGCTAAACTCGAAAACACGCACATAACAGCAAGCACTTGTTTGAACATGGGAAATCCTTTTTGCGAGTAGCGGCTTATAGCATAAAGGGCCGACGGGCACTAGGGGGAGGGTGTCCGATGTCTATTTTGTCTCGTGATTACAGAGATTTAGTCCCGCTCATCCAACCAGGTCATTTGGATGGCTTCCAGGATTTTTTCGTTCGAATGCTTGGGATCGTCTGAAAACCCAGGCAGCTCTGTGACCATCCGGTGCAGGTCCGTAAAACGCAGGGTCAGAGGATCTTTTTCGGGGTGCTTTTCCCACAGCAATTCAGCAATTTCTCTGACGTCAGTCCATTTCATCCCATTTACTCCGTTTTGGGTTTACCAGGTTCGAGCTTGCGATCTTGCAGAGCACCTCGCAGGGCCTCGTTGAGTAGGTTTTCTGCCAGGTTCTGAGCGGACTGATTCAAGGCTTCCATCTTTGTTTTGATCGCTTCGCGATCGGTCCCGTTTAAAACCGCGCGCAGTTCGACGATCGCCTTTTGAATCGCCTGATTTTCCCCCTCTGACACGAGGTGTTTGCCTCGCGCGAGAGATTTTTCCGTGGCACGTATCAGGCCATCCGCTTC
>CAZTDN010000050.1:0-5733 GCA_964611895.1 uncultured Pseudobdellovibrionaceae bacterium | reverse complement strand
AAGATTCCGTCGACTCTCCCGATCCCGCTCGAATTGCATGCATTCCTTGAATCACCGCTTCGATCTTGGGATCGAGGTACTCCAAAACCCCCGCTGCGACTTCAAATTTTCGCTTCAGAGCCGCCAGTACATCGAGGACATTGTTATGCGTTGTACCGTCGTTATCCGCTTTTAGTGACTCCAAGAACAGGGACTTGAGGTGGGCGAGTTTTCCGTCAGAAACTGGAACCTGAGCTACTAGCCCTTGGTGCAAATGGCCCACTTTCCAGTTTCCGTCTGAAATCCAAACTCCTAATTCCCCGTGCCCCGTCTGCACTACACCAATCCCGATCTGTTCCCGAGTGGTCGGGTTAGCTAATAGCTTTGCGTTCTGATTACTGATAAAACTACTTAAAAGCAGGTTTCGGTGCAAAAGAAATGTCAGCTCCGCCGCTTGCCGAGAGAGTTCCAAAGCAGGACGGATAGAAACTTGGCGAATGGTCTCCATCTCACGAATATGGTGATCTAAATCCATGGGTTCACCGAGTTGGGATTCTTGCACGAGCCGTTGCATTTGCTTGCCTAAGATCGTCGCCGAGCCGGCAAACCAAGATTTTCCATTCAGTTCAAAAGAAATGGACAAGGGCCCTTCTTGTGCCCGCACCCGATCCACGGAGGAGACGGCATCCAACAAGACTTTGCGTTGTTGCCGAGAGTGCCCCAGGGTCACCAACTGATCCAAACTAGAGCTGATGGATTTCCGCTGGGGATCTACCGTTCCAGAACTATGCCCTCGCTGGAAATACCCGAGAGCGTCTTTGGGAAAAACGGCAAACCGGTACCCTTTTTTGTCGAGCTTTGCGACAAACTTGCCGAGCGGTGTCTTGGACGGGAACACCCGAAACTGCGCAAATTTTCCCGCGTTAGTTTCTCGAGTGGATTTTTCGTATTTTTCCCCCCCAAACTCCAAAAAGGCGGCCAACTGTTTTTCTAAAGCGCCATGAAGTTGTGCGCGATCTTGGGGTTCAAATTCCGCACCAGCCCTAGCCAGGTCGGCATAGCGTGCGAGCGCCGTGCGAGAAAAACCGAGGATGATCTTCTTAAGTCCATCGATTTCTGCACTCGGCGCTCTTCTTTTTTCTAGATCGCGGAGATCGAGCAAAAGGTTGTTCAAGAGCACTTCGTCGGCGATCAAGACCGCCTTTGCGGCTTTGGAGAGGGGAATTGCCTTACCCCTCGTTTTTGCCAAGTGCTTGCGAATGGTGTTTGCATACATTTCAGAGGCCTTTGACCCAAGAGAAACTTGGCCAAAGGTTGCTGATACCCACTGCGACAGATAGTCGTCGCGCACCACCCCTAAGTGCTTCCAGAGATCAAACGCCTGGGGCGCGGTCGCTATCTCCAATTCCAATTCGGACTTAGGCACCAGACGTGAAAAGTGGCAATTGGAAGCGTGACTGGGAAACGAGGAGAAAATCCCCACACCTACCAGAAGCAAAAAAGCACTCGTTAAAACTACCCGCACAAACGCGTCTCCCAGCTTATCAGCATAGCTGTCGACGTTAAGTGGACAGAAACGATTATTCTAGTGTGGCCCGAAGCAGGGCCCTAATCCCAACCCGCAGTGGCGATATTTGGCTCAAAGTGCCCAAAATTGTCACTTCTTGCGGCTGTATACGCACGGTTTTCGTGGCATGGGCCTTGCTCCTCCCTCAGCGCGGAGGGCGTGCGCGCTATGGGACGTAAAAAAGCCGATTCTGAAGAAGTTTTGGAAGTCGAGTTGAACGCTGAGGTAGAAGCCGTAGAACCCGACGAAATTGAAGCGCAGGACGTTGCGGCGTTGGAAGAAGACGAGACAGAAAAAACGCCAAAACCAGCACGTCGCCGAAATAGAAAAAAAGCCGAACAAACCGTTGCCGCTGTGGAACCACAGATCGAAGCAGCCGGTCCGGCTCCAGCTGTACCCGTAGTGGAAGCGCCTGTCGCGCCGAACGCCGCCGCGGTAGTAGCAACTACAACCGATGAGAAAGACCTGGTAGTCCGCCAATGGGAAGCAGCCAAGCAAACTAGCGAATCTATCGTAGCGAGCCTGGATAAAGTGAATAGCTTGTTGAAAGAACTGCCTGACCATTACGCCGCTGTTTTGCAAAAGTCGATGAAACAAAGTTCTGCTCGAACCACTCCGGGGGCGAAGATCGCTTTTGGAATGAGCATGGTGGCGAGTGTGCTTTCGGTGCTTAGCCTGTCGTTTTCTCAATCGGCACGTGAACTCGTACTGAGCCACGAAGTTTCTGTGCCAGCAGTACATCGGGCTGCAGAAGATCGCACGCTTCGCCCCACTAAGAACACGAGCCTTGACATGTTGGCCACTCTCGAAGGACTTAAGAACAAACGAGCAAAAAAAGTAAAATAATTCCCTGAGTAACGCACCTTTGAAAGCACCTCTAGAACAAGAACTAAAATACGCACTTACCCAAAAGCAGTACGGGAAACTCCTCCAGTTCGCGCTCGGCGAACCCAAGCACCAGATCAATGTCTATTTTGATGATACACGGCGCTCGCTGAAAAAGGCGGGCGCCGGGCTTCGTATCCGCATACAAAAACCGGATCACGCATTCTTAACTCTGAAACATTCCCCAAAGGGCACTCCTGCCAAAGCCCGTGCGGGGTGGCATGAGCGCCTGGAATGGGAAGTTCGGCTCCCGTTGCCGGTTGCACGAGCGGTATGCCGCGGGCGCAGGGCGATTTGCTCGCTGCGCCAGGGGCCGATACAGGCTCTGCGTAAGCTGCTCCCCTCCTTGGATATTCAAACTGTGCAGCCCTTGGGAAACTTAGAAACCTGGCGGAGCCCAATACAGATCGGACGCTTTCGTGGAGACCTGGATCAGTGGAAAGTGTCGGATAACTTATTTTACGAACTCGAAGTCGAAACCTCACAACGCCAAACCGCCGACAAAGCCGTTCGAAAACTGTTTTCCGAACTCGGCATCGCCGTCAAAATGCGTCGCACCACAAAACTTCAGACCTTTTTTAAATTGCACTGAGCTTGGTTCTGGAAAATCCAAAATAAAACCGCCAGGCAGAGGCCCTGGCGGTTTGTTCGACTTTGGGAAAACCCATTCAGAACTAAGTTTAGAGAGTTTTCTCGTCTTCGCGTTTGCCAAGGAGTGCCTTGGTCAAGGCGAAGAACTGGATGTTCAGCTGAAACACTGCATCGTCGGGATTGCTAGTGTTTGAAGCGTTCAACATCTCGATCAGTTCTCGAATTTTCATTCGTAACTCACCGACTTTGCTCTCCGGAAGACTCAGCGTCACACTCTCGAAGTCCTGTGTTTCAGGGCCTTGAGTATAGAGAGACTGAGCCGCCAGTTCTGCCATTTGTTCGTAGTGAATTTTCTGCGCCAACGCCACACTCGATTCGTCGACTTTTGCGGTGTCTTTGCAGACGAGTGTTCCATCGTTGGTTTGTCCCACGAAGCCGAGCTTCATGAGCAATTCCACAGAACCTTTGGCTTCTTCCATCGTGATAGCGGGCACTAAGCAAGAACCAATTACTGCGGGATCGTTCTTTACTGGGCCCTTTTTGACCATCTCGCGGATCGCGGCATGGTACCACTCGTGGTAGTAGTCGTAGAGCTCTGGGATCAAGGTTTTGACTTTGAAGAGTTCGCGCAAGTAGAGCAGCTTGGCTTCGAATACTTTTTTCTTCGAAGGGTGTTCGCACTGGTTAAACTCAACCATGTAGCGGAAAAATTCGGATTCATGGTTGTCCAAGCGAAGACCTTTAGCAAACTTGCCGATAGCTTCGTCGCTCAAGTTCCGTTTTCCGTCCATGACCAACTTTAAGTAGTTGGGTGAACCGAAGCCTGCTTGTTTAGAAAAATGCCGAAACGAAAAGACAGGATCGGCAGACTTGAGTTGGCGGTAACGGTCTTTTAGGAAATCTCGGTAGTCCGAGAAGTTATAGATGTTCGATGCGATGTTCACGATTCATTCCCCCTGAATGTTTTAGTTTCCCCTGCACTCTCCTAGTGCAAGGGGTTTGCCAGTGGGGCACTGGGAGTGTGCACGCTGTTTTGAGTGTATTCTCGCAGACTTAGCGATCCGAAAAGCGGTGTCGAACTTTCAGTCTTTCGTTGAATGGTGTGTAGTGGCGGAATACACCCCTACTTAAAGAGTTGAAATGATTCAATTCACTTTGTATGGACTCTCGACACTCGGAGTTTTTGAAATTGAATCCGAAATTAGAAGCGCTTTTAGAGAGACTTGGAGGCGAATCTCGCATTCATTATTCGCTTCACCACTTCGAACAGGCACTCAAAGCGGCTCAAAGCCCTCATCTAGCTGTCCAAACGATCGCCATTGCCGGCACTAATGGAAAGGGTTCCGTTTCTCTATTTGTGAGTTCTGCTTTGAGTCAGGCAGGGTACCAGACCGGGACATTTTTATCCCCCCACTTGCAAAGCCCCACGGAGCGCATTCTTCACAACCTGGTCCCCATAGATGCGAACGAGTTGGAGAGCCTCGCATTGGAGTTCGAACCCATCGCCGACAGGTTCAGCCTGACTTATTTTGAGTTTATGGCTTTGCTTTGCTTTGTTTGGGCTAAGCGCGTGGGGATTGAGTACCTAGTCCTGGAAGTAGGAATGGGAGGACGCCTAGACGCCACGAATGTGACAACGCCGGTAGCAACGGTGATTACGAATATTGATTGGGATCATCAGGCGTACTTGGGAGACACTTTGCTTGCGATTTTAGGCGAGAAGATGGGGATTTTGCGGCCCGGAGTGCCGGTGTTTACCCAGTTGAAGGACCCTGAGCTCCTAGAACGGCTGCAGGCGCACTGCGCTCGAACAGGGAGTGCGCTGCATCTTTGCCCTGTGGTGAAAGACTTGGAGACCTCGTGGGAGGGTCAGCGGGTTGAAGTCGAGGGGCTTTGCTACCGACTGCGCAATCCTGGGGTGGGGATGGGCCAGAATGCGGCGACTGCGATGCAAGTGGTGCGGCACTTGTTCCCAGAAATGCCTAGGGAGACGTTGCGACAGGCGATAGAGCGTGTTCGCAATCCGGCGCGTTTGGAGACGGTGCGGTTATCGCCGAGGGTGGTTTTGTCGGGGGATCACAACCCGGCTGGAATAGACTCGTTGCTAGCGACGTTGGACAGGATGGGAGAACGTCCTCATGTGCTTTGTGGATTTTCTCCAGACAAGCCGCACGGGCAGATGGTGGATCGACTGCGAACGCATGCGAAGGAACTGACGTTGACTTGCGTTCCGCGATTTCTGGGGAAAATGCCAGCGGGTTATGAATCTTTGGCGCCTTACTATCCAGACCCTATTGCTGCGGTGAATGCCTGCCTGTCGACGTGTGCTCCGACGGATACATTGTTGATCACGGGGTCGCTTTATTTGGTGGGAGAGCTGCGTAAGCTTTGGCACCCATCGGTGAGTTTTGTTTAGTTAGATTAAGGCTCGGAAGCCGCGCTTTTGCACGTGAACTCAAACTATCACCCGTCTGAGACGTAAGTGCGGGGCGGTTTTTCCTAGAAAAAGCACTTGACGCAGTTTTTCTGGGTTTAAGTTTGAGGTTCGACACCGCCTTCGGAAAACGCCGTGAGGCGTGTGATTTTTGGCGTTATTCTCACCGTCTTGGACGGGGATTCATTTTTCTTGTTTTCAGTTATTCACACGAGCCATGGCCCATTCTATCGACTTAAAAAACCCATGGTAGGGTTTCCGTTGAAAGGTGGTTCCC
>CAZTDN010000049.1:0-6031 GCA_964611895.1 uncultured Pseudobdellovibrionaceae bacterium | reverse complement strand
GTGGTGGCTACGGGCCTGCAGTTGGATTTTGACAAAATTGACGGGCTAAAGGGCAATTTGGGGAGACGTGGCATCCATAGTATCTATGAGTATGACGGCGCTGAGAAGACAGCGGTTGCTTTAAAGTCCTTTGCGGGTGGACGGGCGGTTTTTACCATGCCGCCTGTTCCCATCAAGTGCGCGGGAGCTCCACAAAAAATCATGTATTTAGCAGATGAGTTGTTTCGTCGTCGCAAGATTCGCGAAAAGACACAGGTGGTGTTTGCGTGTGCGGGCAAGGTGATTTTTGGAGTTCCAGAATTTGCCAAACCTCTAACAGAAGTGATTCGTCGAAAAAACATTCAGCCTTTGTTTGGGTACCGCCTGATCAAGGTAAATGCGGAAAAAAAGCAGGCCACATTTGAAGTCACTTCCGAGCTGGGAACACAGGTAGAGGAAATGGCCTACGATTTTCTGCATGTTGTTCCCCCGATGAGTGCTCACAGCTATGTGCGAGAGTCCGGCTTGGCTTTTGAGCAGGGGCCGCATGTTGGTTGGCTGGAAGTCGATCCGAACACGCTTCAACACCCACGCTTTCCTTCTGTCTTTGGGATTGGAGATGTTACAGGAGTGCCGAACTCCAAAACAGGGGCGGCGGTACGCAAGCAGGCCCCCGTCGTAGTTCAGAACCTCAAGGCCTTCCTGGCGGGGGAGCCGTTGATTGGGCGTTATGACGGCTATTCCTCCTGTCCCCTGGTGACTCAAAAGGGGAGGGTCATTCTGGCGGAATTCGGCTATGGGGGGAAACTCTTGCCGAGTCTTCCGCTGGATCCCACCAAAGAGCGGTGGACGATGTGGGTGCTCAAACGCTACCTCTTGCCCCGCTTGTATTGGTATGGGATGCTCCCTGGCCGGGCTTAGCTGGTGTTATTGTTTAAAGAAGAGGAACCGATGTCGGCGACAAACGAAACTCTCGAAAATGCGTTTAAGGATCTGGGCTTGTCTTTCCAGCGCGAAGGCGAGGACTATGTTCATACCACGCAGGGAAATCACGCCCCGGTTTTGCATTCTGTTTGCACTCCCGAAGAAGACGGTTCTGGCTTTACTGTATTAACCGCGCTTACCGAACCCATTCCGGCAGACAAGAGACCACAGGTTTACGAACTGCTCAATCTCGTGCATGGCCAGAGTCTGTGGAATGTTCGGTTTCATTTGGATGAAGCCGGGCGCGTTTTTTCGGTAGGAAAACATCAGCTCTGGGGGAAACCTTTTAACCCCGTACAGTTTGGCGATATTTTCTTTAGTCTTTTGGTGTCGACCGACCGTCTCTACCCGTGTCTATCTGCCATTGTCGAACACGGTAAAACTCCGGCGGATGCGTTTGAGGGCTTTTTCTCGCGTGCGGCTGGGGACGAAGAGTGAGGAAGTAGACAGTGCGCCTGCTTGTCGTCGAAGATCAACGCAAAATGGCGGGGTTTATCAAGCGTGGGCTCAGCGATCTGGGCTACTCGGTAGATCTGGCGGAGTCCTCTTCAGCGGCTGAGTGCCTGGTGTGCGAGAATGAATACGATTTGGTGATTGCGGACGTCATGCTCCCCGACAAAACGGGGATCGATCTTGCGCGCCAGTTGCGATGCGACGGTTTTTCAGGGCCTATTTTGATGGTAACTGCCCTTTCAGGTACCAAAAGCAAAGTGCACGGGCTTGATGCAGGGGCTGATGATTACCTGGTAAAACCGTTTGAGTTTGATGAATTAGCGGCGCGTGTTAGGGCGCTCTTGCGGCGTGGCGCGGCCCACGCGAGTGGCTCGGGAGCTAAGCTTGTATTTGCTGACTTGGAAATGGACCTCGTTCAGAGGCGCGTGTTTCGTTCAGGACTAAACATCTCTTTGACCAGCAAGCAGTTTTCTTTGTTGGAATTTTTTATGCGAAATCCCGATCGAGTGCTCTCTCGTGCTACGATCAGTGAGCACGTTTGGGATGCGAGCTTTGATACCAATAGCAATGTTATCGACGTTTACGTCAACATGCTCCGCAAAAAACTGGAGTCCTCTTCCGGTGAGCGCTTAATCCAAACCGTAGTTGGTATGGGATATGCCCTACAAAAAACTTCCTAGAAGGTTTTCACACCTAGGCATTCGAGCGCAATTGGTTTGGCTGTTTGTGGGCGTTTTTGGTGTGTTTTTTGTTTTGTTTAGCGCTGCTGCGTTTATCTACATTTCCAAGTCTCAGCAAAAAGAGTTTGATTCGGCGTTGTATAACTACGTCATTGATGTTTCTCATTCGATAGATCTTTCCCATCTAAAAAGTTCTCCGCATGCACCCCAAGAAACCGAGATGATTTTGCCCTTTTCAGTGGGGGAAACTTTGCTCCAGATTAGCGATGAAAAAGGTAGGGTCCTGTTGAGATCGCGAAGTTTGGGAAGCCGGACACTTCCTCACCAGGAGCAGGAAGTTTTTAGCGATATTCCCCTACTGGTTGCCGGAGTGGAAACTCGGTACCGTTCCGTGTCTCATCTCGTACGCCGCGCAGATGTCGGCGCGTTTTTTGTTCAAGCCGCCGTTCCGAATATTTTGTTGGATCGCCAAAAGGAAGCGTTGCTGACCTTTCTGTCGGTCGCCGTTCCCCTGCTCTTGTGTTTGGCCGCGTTGTTTGGGTTTTGGTTTAGCCGGAGGGCTATGGCTCCAGTTTCAGCGATTATTGCCAAGGCCAATGAGATCGAAGCCCGACATCTGTCCGAGGCCATACCCATTCCCGAAAGCCGGGACGAAATACGAGATTTGGCGGTGACTCTGAACGGTTTATTGCGACGGCTCGAGAAAGCTTTTAAATCGCAAGAGGAGTTTGTTTCCGATGCCTCCCACCAGCTCAAGACGCCTTTGGCGATTTTGAAAGGGGAACTGCGTCTTTTGCAAAAGAGCGAAAGGACTGAATCGGACGTAGAGGCTTTTATTCTTAGTGCGAGTCAGGAGATCGATTACTTGTCCAAGATGGTCGAAGATCTGCTGATGTTGGCAGCAATGGATGCAGAGGCGGTGGACGATCAGATGGGGTGGATCGCGCTAGACGAAAAGTTGGTAGAGAGTATCTCTCGTTTTGAAAAACTTTCGCAATCCAAGAATGTCCGGTTTTCTCTCAACCTCGAAAGCGAAGACCCATCCGAAAGCCCCTTTTCACTCCGAGGGGAGCCGGAACTGCTCAGGTCATTGATGGAAAACCTGCTCGACAACGCGTTGAAGTACTCACCGGTGGGAGAGACCGTTGGGGTCAGTTTGACTGCGACGTCGGAGAGGCTGGAACTTCGTGTGGAAGATCGCGGTCCCGGTATTGCGGAAGGCTATCTTGAAAAACTCTTTGAGCGTTTTTATCGCTCCGAATCCACCAGGGACGAAATCTCCGGTTCGGGATTGGGCTTAGCGATTGTCCGCCGCATCGCAGAGTGGCACAAGGGCAAAGTCACCTCCTCTAATCGCTCTGGGGGAGGGGCCTGTTTTCGAGTTACTTTTCCACGGAATCCCGCGCTGATTAATAATTTTTAATCCCAAACTCATCTCGGTCTCAGGTGGTCTTGGTAGGCTTTAAAGTCTATGAAACTACCTAAAGACGGTTTGGCGGGGCTAAAGCAAAACTGGAGAACGGACCTGGGGACAGGTTTCATCCTCTTCTTGCTGGCGCTTCCGCTTTCTGTGGGGATTGCCATTGCCTCGGGGATGCCAGCGACAGCAGGAATACTGGCCGCTGTCATTGGAGGGCTCATCGGGTCGGTCCTGGGAGGGAGTTTTGTCACCGTCAATGGCCCTGCAGCGGGCCTGATAGTAATAGTTCTCACAGCAGTCAATGAGCTGGGTGGCGGAAACCTTGCGGCGGGCTACCGCCCTGCGTTGGCTGCCATTTTTTTTGCGGGCGTGATTCAAGTGGTCATGGGATTGGCCAGGCTCGGTAGTTTGGGTCTGGCCTTTCCTACATCAGTAATTCACGGAATGATGATGGCGATCGGAGTCACGATATTTGCCAAACAGTTCCACGTTGCAGCCGGTGTAACGCCCGAAGCGAAAAGTATTTTTGGTCTGCTAGCAGAAATTCCTCATTCGATTGAGTACCTAAATCCCGAAATATTCCTCATCGGCCTTATCAGTGTGCTGATCGTTGTGTTCATGGGGCGACTCAAATCAGGTTTTTGGAAAAAAATCCCTGGACCCTTAGTGGCTGTTCTTGTGGGGGTAGGGCTGGGGGAGATATTTGATATCGCTCACGAGCACACCGTAAAAATCTTTATGAGTACCAGTGTGGTAGGGCCCAAATTTCTCCTGAACGTGCCAAACAACATCAAGGATGCGCTCGCCTTTCCCAGTTTTTCTCTTGCTGGCACCAGCATGTTTTGGAGACACGCGGTCACGATCGCTTTAGTAGGATCTATCGAGTCCATCCTCAGCGCCTACGCGGTCGACAAATTAGATAGGTACCATCGTACTTCCAACTTGAACCGGGAGCTCTGGTCCAAAGGGGTATGCAATGCTATTTGTGGAGCTATCGGCGCTGTCCCGGTCATTGCAGAAATAGTGCGCAGCTCAGCCAATGTGAGCAATGGTGCGAAGACCCGGTGGTCGAACTTCTTTCACGGATTCTTCCTTCTCTTATTCGTAGTCCTTTTTCCCGCGCTTTTGCACGAGATTCCAATGTCCGCGTTGGCTGGCATATTGGTGGTCGTTGGATATCGGCTAGGAAATCCGAGACAGCTGGCGCATGCTTGGGAAAAGGGTTGGGATCAGCTTGCTGTCATGCTCACCACTTTAATAGTCACACTTGCATCGGATCTGCTGATTGGTGTGGGAGCGGGGCTGTGTCTCGAACTCGCTTTGGATTTTGTACGTTCCGGTTCTTTAACCCGTTTGTTTTCGGCGAGCTGGAAAGAAACCTCGTCCAATGGAACACGTACCTTTGTAGTTAAAGGCCCGTTGGTAAGTACAGGTTTCATGGGGCTCAGAGCCCGACTTTTGTCCTGTTTGGACGCCCAACCAGTAGAAATCGATCTTTCTCAAGCCAGTTTTGTGGATCATACTGTGATGGAACACTTGGAGCGAATCGAAGCGGAAGGGCGAAACCGAGGGACGAAGTTCCATCTGGTTTTTTCAGAAAAACACAAGTCCGTTTCAAAACACCCTTTATCAGGACGACGATTGCCCAGGAGAAAGCGATAAAGGCCGACTACCGTGAAAACCTGCATCCTTTTATTGGCTTTAGCGCTGAGCATTATTCCCAGTACCGCGTTTGCAGACGCTCCTGGCAAAACCCTGAGTTGGTACGGGTTTGTCCTCCCTTTTTACAGTTTGGCATCGGGAGCGGCGGAAAGTTTTAGCAACCCCAATCAAGGGGCGATTTCTGCGGCAGCCAATCCCGCGCTAGCCGCAGCGCCTTCGGATTTGCGTTCAACCTTTCAGGTGGCGCAATCCCGGTTTGGCCTCACCCTCACTCCCACGAACACGGTCAGTGCTCAAATAGAAATGGATTTTATCGACTTTACAAAATCCTCTCCCACCACGAGCGCAAACCCTCGTCTGCGGCGGGCAGTAGCCATTTTTAATCCCTCCAGCGAACTGAAAGTCGTTTTCGGGCAAGAATGGGATCTGATTTCCCCTTTGGCCCCCTTTACCTACAATTATGTCGGACATTTCTTCGAGGCGGGGGACATTGGCTTTATGCGGTTACAGCTCCAGGCGCTCTATGTGTCGGGTAGATGGGAGTCCGCAGCTGCCATTGGACTCCCTCGACAAAATTCGAGTTTCTCTGAAGGGGATGTCGAGCTAAGTGCTCTACCTACAGTCGCCTGGCGGCAGACGTATCATGGGGAGGGTTGGTCAGCGGGATTTTCGGCTTTGGTGGCAAGTTTAAGAGCATCGAATCAGAGGGTATTCTCCGGGGCCGCTTCGGTCTTTGCCTCTGCCAATGTTGCTGGGTGGGAGTTTCGATCCGAAGCCTACCTGGGGCGAAACACAGCTAACTTGGGCATGTTAGGGCTTTCGTTTTGCAATGCTACGAATGCGGCCAGTTGTC
>CAZTDN010000048.1:2930-6037 GCA_964611895.1 uncultured Pseudobdellovibrionaceae bacterium | reverse complement strand
CACTCAACGCTTTAAACGCACTGAAACAAAATGCGTTTCTGCCTGTCTTTGAAACTGCTCTTAAAGACAGCGAACGATCCGTAGTGGTAGCTGCAGTAGAAGCGATCCGCGCACTAACCGATAAAGATGAAAGCTCTAAAATTCCCCTCAATAGCAAACCCACCGCGTTTGCATTCTCTGTTGCCGAAGTCGAACGGGCGCAGCGTTCTCATGTCGTGCTGAAAACGCAACGGGGTGAAATCCGAATGCGTTTTTTTAAAGAAGCCCCGCTAAATACTTTAAATTTTGTTCGCTTGGTGAAGAAGGGATTCTACGACGGGTTGAGTTTTCATCGCACGGTACCCGGTTTTGTGGCGCAGGGGGGAGATCCCAAAGGAGACGGTTATGGAGGTCCTGGGTACTTGGTCCGTGACGAAGTTTCGCCGCGTCGGCCTGTACGCGGAACGGTGGGCATTGCTACGAGCGGCAAAGATACTGGCGGAAGCCAGTTTTTCATCAATCTAGGTCCTAATTTTCACCTCGATGCTCGGTACACCTTTTTTGCGGAAGTTTTCCAAGGGATGGATGTCGCAGACCGGCTCGAAGCAGGCGATAAAATACTCTCTGCAAAAGTCGTAGAATAAATGGCCCGCCATCGAACTCAAGCCCTACTCTTTATCCTGCTAACGTGGCTATTCGTCACCCCTCAGCTTTGGAGAAGCGGGACCAATATTGTCACCGACACTTATGCTCGAGCGGCCGCGCACTTTTGGGCAGGAGAAAACGTCTACACTGCCCCTCAGGGGCGAGGCGACTGGTTTAAATACTCTCCGTTTTTTGCAGGTGTGTATGGGATTTTCACTTTGGGATCGAGCCCAGTACAAGCCCTGCTTTGGGCGCTGTGCTGCTTGAGTATTTTCTGGTTAGGGATCTCTCGCTGGTTTGTATTTGGCAAAGAGAGTTCGGGGTGGATGTGGCTAGCTCTCTTGTTCTGCTCCATAGAGGCCGACATTTGCACTCGATATCAGCAAGTAAACACGATGATGGTGGGGCTGGTGCTATGGGCCCTTGCCGAAGCGCGAGAGGGTCGACTCGCTCGGTCCGGAGGTGCACTGGCGCTGGCGACGAACCTTAAAGTATTGCCAGTGTTTTTTGCGATTCCGCTTTTTTACCCCTGGAATCGTCGGTATGGGCTTGGGTTCTTTGCGGTGACTCTTGCGTTGATAGTAGTCCCAGCTCTATGGCTAGGTTGGGGTGGCATGTTGCAAGCTCACTATGATTGGTACCGCGTGCTTACCCGTGACATGGATACGCGCGGCCTACTGGATTTGCAGACTGTGTTGATGCAGCTCGGACTCAAGGGACTCGGAGCCAATGTCCGTTGGACTTTGCTTACGCTAACGCTGACGCTTTTGATTTGGATGCGTCGGCCTGCAGCTTGGTCCGATTGGGGCAATTGGTACACATTGGCGGCGACAACGGCGCTCTTGTTTAATCCTCGGACTGAATCACCCACCTTTGTCCTCTTGGGTCCGAGTTATTTGTTCTTGATGCGAGACGCTCTTCACCAAAACGGTTTGCGGCGTTATGCGGGCTACCTTTTCGTAACGGTAGTGGGGTTTGGGGTGAGCTTGAGCTTTTCGGACCTATGGCCCAAGTCGATCTGGGACCCACGCGCCAGTGGTTATATCGTCAAAACCCTTGGGTGTTTGCTCCTATGGGCGTGGGCGTTTGCAAGAGCTCTCAAACGCGGTTAGACAAAATTCCCTTTTTTGATTTTTTCGATGATGATTTTTTCGGGCATGGTCGGATCGCGTGGATCGACAGTAAAAAAAGCCTGTTGTTCGCAGCGCCGTTTATTCTTGAGCAGCCACTCCAGCATTTGAGCGACGCCTTTGTTCTTTTTGTCTTTAAAAAATGGGTCGTTCTTTAGGGCGTCCGCGGCTTTTTTTAGAGCGCGGGCTTCGGCGATATCTGTTTCTCTCACAGGGTAATCGTTCAAGTCGTACTTCTTGATATCTTCAGGAAGTACCCCGAGGAACTTCACGTCGGGAGCGGAGTAGTCCGAATTGCGAATCAAACTGGCTGCCGAGCCGGCTTTCAGGGTTCGGTAGATATTTTGAATGGTGTAGGCGTCCAAGTCCCCAAAAAAGTAGATGGGTATTTTCAACTCTTCCTGGATCAGTTTGCACCAACCGCGTACGGCGTTGCTGGGAACCCCTTGAGCGCCCATCAAAATGCAGTTGTGCCTTTTACAAAAACCGTTGGCCACAAACGTGTTGGCAGTACCTTCGGATTCGACCACCAGACAAAAATCAATTCGCTTTTTGGCTTTGAGCTTCAAGCTCTGAGGTCGGTTCTTCGGCTGAAAGGGACTGGTTCCCAGGGTACTGAGATCCACGACGGCTTTCTCTCCATCGGGCATAGTCTCGGTGACGACGAGTTGCTGGGAGTAGGTCTGACCGCCTCGATCGTTTGCAAAACAGTTCAACTCTTCACGATAGCACTCCAGCATTTCGCAAATAAAATCGATGACCGAGTCACTTTCGGACTGGTCAGCAAAATCTAATGGCTTGAGAGCTGGGTTATGTTTGATTTCACCTTTGGAAATATAATAAAGCTCGCGCTTGGTGTTTACAGCTCCGGTTTCTAGATTTCTGAGAAGGATTTCGAGCAGAAAAATAGCGCGGGACATTTTTTGAACTGAAGAAACATTCAGTTCGGTTCGCACTTTCTTGTCACCTGGAGTCAGGTAGCCGACTTTGAAATTGTACTCGGCGTTGTCCAAGGAACACTTCACAGCCTCGAGAACTGGCCGGCGCGCGTTTTCCAGATCTGTCAAAAGCCTCAAGCAAAGCTTTTCTGATAGATGCGGTATGGAGTCGTCTTTGCTCGAAGCCTTCATACGGCTTTCTCCTTACGAGGTGTTTTTGCTTTTTTTGCTGCTTTGGCAGCTTTTGCAGGGGCGGCCTTTTTTTCCGGTACTTCTTCGGGGGCTGCGCCTTCGCCCTCGGTTTCTTCGGCGACTTCTTCCTCGGGCGGTAGCGCCCGCGTGTCGCTTGCAGGCCTCACCCGATCGAGCCACGGGAGCACGGCGATGTGCGCCCCGGCCACCGTGACGACACCAG
>CAZTDN010000048.1:0-2920 GCA_964611895.1 uncultured Pseudobdellovibrionaceae bacterium | reverse complement strand
CGCCTTCGGTTTCTTCGGCTACTTCTTCCTCGATCAGCTGTATCTTGCCTTTCTTGAGGGCTTTTTGATGGTCTTCCACTGCAGCCTCAAGTTGCTTTTCAGCGTGCTGAACATCCCGGCCCAATAGCTTCATGAGGCCCTCGGTCGCTTTTTCTTTGCGCTTGGCAGGCGACTTTGTAATGCGGCAGAGACAATCCACCAAAATAGGGCAAAACTGTTCAATGTGCCGAATTTTGTTTTCGAGATCTTCGGCACGCGCCTCTCGACGAATGTGTCTGGAGAGTCGTTGGCCCGCCTGAATCAAGGCACGGCGAAGTTCTTCAACCAGCTCATCGCTCGCATCGACGGTTTCTTTGGAAGCATTCTTAAATTTGATAAAAGGCGAAACCAGGCTCACGGCGATCACATAGGGCCCGAGGGGAATGCTGTTCTTGGGCTGAGGAATGCCGTAGGTACGCCAGTTTACGCTCTCGATGGCTTTGACCATAGCGCACGCCGCTTTGTCGAACTGCAGGGGCACTCGGTTCGCAAACCGAAGCACTTGCGCGGGGGAATCGTCTTCCCCCTCGGCTCTGGCCAATGGATTTTTGAGCCTTGCAATCGCCACTTCAACAGCCACCGGCTTAAAATCACAGATGGCCGGTTTGCGTGTGACTACCGAGAAGAAGTCTACTTCACCCAGGCGTCGAACACTTTTTGAAAAAGCCTCTTCGCCGATGATCATGACAGAGCGTGTGCTGGGAGCCATCAAAGTGATGCTCTGCAGTTTTGAAAAAACTTCTTTAAACTCCGCATCAGTTACTTTGTCTAAAGAGGTTTCCAAAATCGATTTCTTGAGGCCTGCTTTAACAAGTTCCTGCAGCACATTGTCGGAAACTCGTGAAAAGCCTTTCTTAAGCCATGTCGTAACGGTCGATTTACCAAAAAGATGCGAGTGCGCAATGAACTCACCCAGCTTCATGGTGTGCGGGTGCGGCTCGGTTGCATCGGGAACCGCGGGAACTTCTTTGGATACGCGTTCAATTTTTTCGACGGGTGCGTCACCTATCTTATATTTCAAAGTCAGGTGCGGGTTTACCAAGGCGGTTCCGGTGAGATAGGTCAAAAGACCTCCCTCGCCTTGGAGCTGGAGACGTCCATCGATAAAAAACTCGACTTTGACTCCACTTGGCCGGTCCCAGGACACCGACTTTTTGTCTTGAAGCATGCCTTTGTTGTTTTTGATGTCCACTTGGACGACACAAGACAAGGCTTGCTTCATCCGAGCGGTCTTGGTGATCACCTGCACGCCCTTGGCGCTAGTGAGCTGGGCCCAAGTGGTTGCAGCAGAAATACCTATTCCTTGTTGACCCCGAGAGCAGCGACCACGCCCAAACTTGGACGAAGCCAAGTACTCGCCGAAAACCTTGGTCACATCGTCGGCATCCAAACCAGGACCATTGTCTTCGACTTGGATACGAATGAGATCCGTGTTCTTGAGGGTTCCCGGACCTACTTTTGAAATCTCTACCCGGATTTCAGGCAGAATCTCAGCCTCTTCGCAAGCATCTAGCGAGTTGTCCACGGCCTCTTTGAGAGTGGTTAAAACCGCCTTTGTGGGAGAGGAAAATCCCACCTGTTGGAGATTCTTAGAAAAATATTCTGCCGTACTACTTGATGTTATTCTTTGTTTTGCCACGCGTTGATGCTCATGTTCGTCGTGATTGGCGCTTAATGTCAACCCACTGATTGTGTCACCGGGGTGTTATCAGCCGCTATCACAAGTTTTAAAGAACCCCCTAATCATAACGTATTTGCACTTGTCGACCTACCCCTGTTGGAAGTTTAAATAGCCCTTCTGAAAACGCATCTTTGATTCACATCCTTAGTAACGCATCTTAGAACGCATCAAGTCGTAACGCTTTTTGCTTACGTCTTATCGCCCTAGTCCGGAGGCAACTCTGGATTAGGGCGAAATCATTTCCTGATTATTTTCAGCGACCTGTTAGAATATTCTGGTTGCGCACCATGCAAACTCGAATTGCTATTTTGTGGATAGTGTTGCCCTTTCTGCTCGGCGGTAGTGCTTTGCGCGCGGAATTTCCTCCAGAGACTTTTCCCCCTGAGAGTGGAGGACAACCGAGCAATAGCGGTTCCTCCTACGAAGAAAACGAAGCCCGTTCCGCAGAGGAAGAGTATTTAAACGGAAAGAAGCGCCCCCCTTCTCCAAACGCCGCTCCACCGAGACGCCGCGCGGGCGTTAGCAAACAGTCTATTCCCGAGGCATCTTCGGGTGCGCCCTTTCAACAGCGCTTGTTTTTCACTTTAGGGGGCGGAGTAAATCTTTTTTCTTCGAGCAATGCGACAGCAAATTCTACCCTCGCGACATTGAATCTAAAGACGCAAATAGGTTTGAATCTGAGTGGGGAGTTTCAATTCACAAAGTATTTTGGGGGAGAAGTAGAGGGGTTCTTGTCGACGAGCCCCAACCAACAGGTCCAGTTTACGTCGGGCGGCCCGATAGAAACGTTCCAGGTAACAGCTTCTGGTGCCTATTTTGGATTGAGAGCGGAGTGGCCGGTACCTGCTTCTCAAGTGCTCTGGCGCCCGCGATTTTTGCTGGGATATGGACTGGCAAACACCAGCCAAACACACGTTGCTTCGGGAACAACGACATCTTTGGGAATACAAGCATCTGGGCTTTATGTGGGAGTGGGAGTGGAGGCGGTGTTTAGCCCCACGTTCAAGATGTTGGCGGACGGAATGCTAGGCCTCGCCACTTCGGGATCTCAGACCACGAGTGGAACGGGCGGGACATCTTCCAGTGCCGCCAATGGCGCCTCTTTTAATCGGTTTCGATTAGCTGCGAACTACCGATTGACCGGACCTTTTTGGATCGGCGCCACAGCGATGCTTCGAAGCCAATCTAGCGCAGTAGCGA
>CAZTDN010000047.1:0-6269 GCA_964611895.1 uncultured Pseudobdellovibrionaceae bacterium | reverse complement strand
AGCAAGGGTCGAATGAGGTACTTTCCCCCGATAACCAAAGCAACAAGCGCACTCACTGCTCTGAAAGCCTCAAAACCCGATCCGCTCGATGCGGCTTCCGCTCCCAGGAACGGCAAGAGTGCTAGCACCGGAATGGCTATCAAATCCTGAAAAAGCAAAATCGCAAACGCTGTTCGCCCGTAAGATGTGTTTAACCCTTTTTGTTCCGCCAGTATTTGCAGAGCAAACGCCGTGGACGACAAAGAAAAACCAAAACCGATCACGAGAGCGGTTGGTAGGCTCAAGCCCACAGCGCGGCCGATCGCCGCAAAGGCAGCGGTGCACAATGCAACTTGGGCACCGCCCATTCCAAACACTGCATACCGCATGTTCCACAGTCGGCTTGGTTTGAGCTCAAGCCCAATCAGAAAGAGAAGTAAAACCACTCCAAGCTCAGCAAACTCCATCGTGCGGTGGGGATCGTGGATTAGTCCCAGTCCCCAAGGGCCCAGAACTGAGCCGGCCGCCAAGTACCCCAACACCGCACCCAATCCCAAGCGTTTGAAAAGCGGAACGGCGCAAACCGCGCTCGCCAAATAAATCGCCGTATCCGTAAGAAAATGATTTTGCATTTTAGAACAAGGTATACACAAAGGGAGCCACTACGCTTCCCTGCGTAAAGAAAAGCAAAGCGCCAAATGTAAGCAACACAAGCATAAAAGGCAGCAGCCAGATTTTTTTGTTTTGAATCGCAAAAAGAAAAAAATCCCTGAAAAATGAAACCATTGTGTTCTCCTCTTCAATTAAAAAATTCGTGTCAGGTGATCTTTGGGACGTTTCTGAACTCGGTTCAAATAAGATGGAGCATCTGGATTCCAGTAAAACCAAGCCCGATCTTTTCCCAGAATTCTTCTCAGGACCGCAAAGGGCGTGAGGACTAAGAAAAACGCCAGCCCCAAAATCAGTCGCGTGTTCACCCAACCCAACGCTTCTCCCACGGTCATCCAGGTTTTATGCACGAGCCGAAGATTCTTGGGAAAGAAAACGCCCAGGGTCAGCAGGCCGAATGCCAATGCTACCGCCCATAGGCGGGGCTCGCGTCCTTGTGTGAGCGGATACGAACCAATCACTCCGAATACACAGCCCACCACCACCCCAAACCGGCGCAATTCCGCCAGGACGCGGCGAGGGTCTTGGGTCGCTATGAGCGTTCTTTCAGTCAAGTGCAAATTCCTCTTTCCACTGTTCGGTGTCGGCCCATTGGGGCTGTTCGTCTTTGTACAAAACGAAATTCTCAAGGACTAAGATATCGATCGAAGTACGCATGAAACACCGGTAGGAGTCTTCAGGGGTGCACACGATCGGTTCACCGCGAACATTGAAAGACGTATTCACCAGAACGGCACACCCGGTCTGTTTTTCAAATTCCTGCAACAAACCATAAAAACGAGGGTGCGTCTCCTGGTGGACGGTTTGAATCCGCGCGGATCCATCCACGTGGGTGACGGCTGGGATATCGGAGCGCGGCACTTTGAGCAAGTCGATGCCCCATAGGTTCTCGAGTTCAGGTGGTACGGGTTTTCGTCTTGCTTGTTTTACCGTACTTACTTGAAGCATGTAGGGGCTGGAATCTTCAAAATCAAAGTACTCGGAAACTTTTTCGGCCAGGACGGCAGGTGCAAAGGGCCTGAAAGATTCTCGGTACTTTACTTTGAGATTAATCGTCGATTGCATTTGAGCAGAGCGCGCATCCCCTAAAATACTACGCGCTCCCAATGAGCGCGGCCCAAACTCCATTCTGCCCTGGTGCCAGCCCGCTACTTTTTGCTGAGAAAGTTCTGCCGCAACAACCCGAAGCAGCTCTGTTTCGTCGGGATAGAAATGGTATTTCACTCCAGCACGATCTAAAAAAGCTCTGACTTCTTCGTTGGAAGATTTCGGACCTAGGTAGGAACCTTCCATGGAATCTCGACGTGGTGTGACCTGTCTGGGCTGTCCAAGGTGTTCGTGCCATGCAACGAGGGCACACCCAACCGCCCCTCCCGCGTCTCCGGCCGCAGGTTGAATCCAAATCCGCTCAAAAAGGCTCTCGCGCATCAAACGTCCATTGGAAACACAATTCAGCGCCACTCCGCCTGCGAGGCAGAGGTTCTTATGCCCCGTTTCCGATCGGAGTTTGTGGGCAAGTTTCAAAACGACTTCTTCGGTGACGACTTGAATGGATCGAGCGATGTCCATTTCTTTTTGGGTGAGGGGACTCTCTGATTTTCGACGGGGTCCTCCAAAAAGCACATCAAACTTTGGGCTGGTCATTTGGAGGTCATCGCAATAACCAAAGTACTCCAAGTTCAATCGAAAAGTGCCATCTGGTTTTACGTCGATAAGATGATCGTAAATCGTCTGGACGTACCTCGGCTGGCCGTAGGGGGCGAGGCCCATCACTTTGTACTCGCCTGAATTGACCTTAAAACCTGTGTAGTAAGTAAACGCCGAGTAAAGCAAACCCAGCGAATGCGGAAACCGGATTTCCCAGAGTGGGTTGAGTTCCGTTCCCGATCCGCTCCATGCAGAGGTGGTAGCCCATTCTCCCACACCATCCATGCAAAGTACTGCCGCGTCCTCAAAAGGGGATGGGTAAAACGCCGAGGCAGCGTGAGACAGATGGTGTTCAGAAAAGAGTATCGTGGGGAACAGTTTAGTTTTTCCAAAATGCGCCTCCAGCTCTTTTCGGATGCTTTGCTTCAAAAAGAGTTTGTCCTTGAGCCACATCGGCATGGCGCCCAAAAAAGAGGCGAACCCTCGGGGTGCATATTGAAAGTACGTTTCGATGATCCGATCGAATTTCAGAAGAGGCTTTTCATAGAAAACAATATGGTCAATCTCCCCCAAAGTGCACCGAGCTTCTTGGAGGCAGTATTCAATTGCTTTTATCGGAAAACGCGCATCGTGGCGTTTCCGGGTAAAGCGCTCTTCCTGCGCTGCTGCGCGGATTTTGCCGTCGACTAGGAGGCAGGCCGCGGAGTCATGGTAATAAGCAGATATTCCCAAAATGCGCGGCATTCTTATTTCTATCAAACTGTTTCACCGATGGGAACCTGGGGTTGGCGAATATGGTATTCTTTGCAAATGGCCCCGCCATCCCACCGTTGCAAAGTTGCTTTTGATACGTCGGTTCTTGGCTATGCACAGTACGGCGCTGGTGGGCGAACAGGCGTTTTTCGCATGGCCGATAGTTTAGCGCGAGAGCTGACGCGTCAGCCGACTATCGATCTCAGTTTTTGCGGTGCAGAAAATTTCGAAATGTGGACCCACGCCAGGCGTTACCTGGAACAGGATGAGGAGTTTAGGCATGTCCCCGTGCTCTCCTACCAAAGTACCGCTCGAGTTTATGGTTTTTTGGGGCGTTGGTTTTCAAGTTTGGCCAAGGAACAGGAAATAAGTGTTCCGGCGCGGGCGGTTCGAAGGGCTCTCAAAGAGTCGCTTCGTTTATTGGCCGATAACTCACTGCCCCTTAAACCAACGGACCTTAGCGGATTTGATATCTACCATTCTCTGTTCTACCCGCTCCCTGAAGTCACGCGTTCGGTTCCGGGATTGCGCCGCTATCTCAGCGTATGTGATTTAATCAACATTCAACACCCCCGGTTCTCCAACGATGGTGGTGCCTTTCTCAAGACCATTTTGGCGAGTTTAATGCCTCAGGATCGGGTGATTGCCATTTCAGAGTGTACCAAAGCCGATCTTTGTAATTACCGTGCCGACATCGATCCAAACCTGGTTTTCGTCGTACCATTGGCGGCCTCGAAGGCTTTCCAGCCCGTGGAGGACGTTGCCCGGACGCGTTCCATGCGCTCTCGCTATGGTTTGGGTCGGAATTATTTTTTATCGGTTTGCACTCTGGATAAGCGCAAGAACATAGATGGATTGGTGTCCGCTTTCGCGCAGTGGGTGCACCAAGAAAAAACCCATGATGTCGATCTCGTTTTGTGTGGCGGGTTAGGTGAGTCGACGGTGGTGATACGCGAGAAAATTCGCGAGTCTGGATTGTCGGCACAACGCGTAAAAATATTAGGCTATGTCCCGGACGTGGATTTAGCTCCTCTGTACTCCGCGGCACTGGGGTTTATATACCCGTCGTTTTATGAGGGGTTTGGGTTGCCGGTGCTCGAAGCCATGCAGTGTGGGACGCCCGTAGTTACTTCAAAAGGGAGCGCCCTAGAGGAAGTTGCGTCAGGCGCCACATTGCTGGTTGATCCCAACAGCCAGGATGAACTCTCCTCTGCGCTCGATCGCTTGTATCGCAATCCGAACACGCGCGAGCAATACGCCCAGCTTGGAAGAGAGCGTGCCAGCAAGTATAGCTGGACAGAGTCCACTCGCCTATTGGTTAAGGCGTACCAAGCGCCCTGACCTCAACGCCGCGGTTTGAACTTCCGAGCACCTGAAATTCGATCGACTCAATCAGTTTGGGTGCACGCGAGTTCCGTTTGATTTCAAAGCCTGCTCGACCCGGAAGCGTTATCACGGGGCCGTTGGCCGTAGTGCCATCTTCAAATGTGATGATCATGTTTTGCAAAATAAGCCGAGTAATCCCCAAGTTCAGAAATTGTAGACGCTCTACTTCGCTAGTGGGGCTTGGGTTGTTCAAGATAAATGTCTGGTTTCGGACGGCACCGGTCATTCCAAAAACAAAATTAGCGGACGCTGTTCCACCTCCACCAGGCGGAGCGGAGGGAGGTGTCGACGGTGTCGACCCGCTGAGTGTCTTATCGAATTCGCAGTAGAGAGTTGTTTCTTCCTTGGTGCCTGTAATACGTTTAACGCGCATTAGAATTCGACTATTAGCGTCGTTCTCTTCCCAGCGAATTTCACGGAGCATTTTTTGACTGGAAGTTGTTGCATACTCATTGGCGAGTGAACCTGAGAGGATCTTGAGGCTGTTCCATTGTTCCTTAGCAAACCACTCTTTGACCGGCTTGTAGTTTTCCACTTCGCTTGGACTCATGTTCCGAAATAGGTCTCTGTCTGTGTTGCGTTCCCAAAAATAAGACAGCGTAGTGCCGCGAGAGGTGCTGGCGTCTTTAACCGCTAGTACAGCAGGCCAGTAAGCTTCGGGTTCCGAAGTGGTTACACAGTTTCCGCCCCAGTACCCTTTGACAGCAGACTCTAGCGGGAGCGTCGCCGCACCGAACTCCGAGGCCAGGTCGTCGTAACAGGAACCAGCCCAGAGAAATGAGTTCCAAATGAGACTGAGTATTATGAGCGCTTTCAATGTATCCCTCCCCGGAATGCCAAAAGAATAAACCCGTGTGGACAAGAGCACATGGGGCCTTGCGGCATGACTGTGACCCGGCGCGCTAATGGGCAGCGGGGGTTTGGGGATATAATGTAAACAACGCTATTTCCCGTCGATTTATCCCTTCTTTCTCGTCGGAGATTCTCATGCGCATCGCGATCGCGGCACCACGCTTAGGCAAGCAGGATTCTCCGATAGAAGCGTATTTTCAGCTTCAAGCACTGGAATCGATTCTCCCGGACTGTAGCTTTGAGTGGCTGACTTCTCGGAGTGCCCGCGAGTTGGAACATCTTTTTGTGTTGGGATCAGGCTTTCTCGAGAGCGGGTTTTGGGACGAGTGGATCCTAGAAAAGAACACAAGTGTCACTGCGATCGGTGTCTCCTTGGATCCGGAAAGTGATCTGTCGCCTGGTGCTCAAGAAAAACTAAAAATGATTGGAAAAAAAGGCGGAGTTTCTTTTTTGGATGAACCAAGTTTAAAAAAAGGCCGAGAATTTCTTTCTGCCGCATCCGTTTCTCTAGGTGGCAGCCCAACACTCTTTCTTTCTGAAGACCGTCTGGTTACTACCAGCCCTTATCAAATATACTGTCCTGGACTTTCGGATCCGGCGTTTGCAAGGTCTTCTGCCTTGTATCGCTTCTCGAGGCGATTTTATAGTCGACTAAACCGGAGTCAGCGTGCGCTTTTCTTTGTCCAAGAGCCCGCTGAGTTTGCGCTGGGGGCAAGGGTCGGCAGCAACACTTTGTATGAGCCTTGTCACCCCCAAGTGCACCTCAAAGCCCTCGCATCCGCGAAAAGTGTTATCGGATTTCACCCGTCGGCAATTCTAGCGGCAGTGGCCTGTGGTGTACCTGCCGTGCTCCTGGGAAACGATCGGAGCGCCAGACGCCAAGTTGAGGCTGTGGGAATTCCGTTTTTGGAAATCAATCCCAATACCGATCCCGCAGAGCTCGAACATCGCGCGGAAGAAGTAATTCGCAAATACCCCTGGGA
>CAZTDN010000046.1:0-6976 GCA_964611895.1 uncultured Pseudobdellovibrionaceae bacterium | reverse complement strand
GCCTAAAGGCTTTCGGGGCATTGCCCACCATGAAAAGAGGAGAACCGGAGAACCGAATTTAGATGAATGGCGGGGCGGACGGGACTCGAACCCGCGGCCTCCTGCGTGACAGGCAGGCGTTATAACCAACTTAACTACCGCCCCTCATAAATTGCGATAGCCCGTTAAAATAGGGGTGATTAAGCAGCTTGTCAATTTAGGGGTGAAGCGAGCCTGACCGAAAAAAGGATTCGAGCGCAGAATCCTCCCGTCTCAGACGGGCGGCTTCCGTGTGGCTAGCGTCCTCCACAGGCCGCCCCGCCCCCCGCAGTAGCGCGCTCGCTGCGCAGCACGTACTGGCCACGTGCCCCGTCCCGCGTTACCATATCCCCATGTCCCAATACCTCTGGATCGCACTCGGCGGCTCCCTCGGAGCCCTCGCTCGCCACGCCCTCGGCACGAGCATTCAAAGCCTCTCCCTCTCCGCAGCCAGTGCCGGCGGGGCAGGGTTCCCCTTCCACACCCTACTCATCAATACCAGCGGGTGCTTTGCCATTGGGCTTTTGCTTGCAGTCTTTCGAAACTCCCCCTACTTGCCCACCATCTCCCAGTTTGCTGGCGTAGGGTTCTTGGGCGCCTTCACTACCTTTTCCACCTTCAGCTTTGAGGCCTTGTCCCTCTACAAACGCTCTGAAATCGGCGCCGCTAGTCTCTACATCACCCTCACGTTAGCGTTCTGCTTGGTCGCAGTTGCCCTGGGCCAATTGCTGGGTACGTGGATTGCCGCATCCCGCTCAATCTGAGTCGCGCTTCGCAGCACTGAGCCCCCGCCAAAGCTCTGCCCTTTCTCCCTCCCAGGCTCATTTGAGTTTTGGCACTCCTCTTGCTCTCCCACCCTTCATACAAACACGCAATAAAAGGAGCATCCCCATGCTAGATATGAAAAACATCAAACCAGGTCTCTCAGTAAACGCTCGCGCTGAAGAAAAACTCGGCAATAAATCCGGTACTCGTGTTGCCACGGTAGATCGGCTTGAAGGCGATCACATCAAGCTCACAAGCACCGACTCCAAAGACGGCTCACACCACTGGATTCCGCTTAGCTGGGTAGATAAATGCGATAACAATGCCGTCTACCTAAACAAAACTGAAGACGAGTTTTTCGCGGAACAAATTGATGAACAGCCCCAAGAGGTGCGTTCCGCAAGCTAAACTTCCCCATCCCCCACACTAGAAAAAGGTCCCTTCCTCCACCCGAAGGGGCCTTTTTCAATTAGGTCGAAAAGTGTCAAACCCCCGGTGCTGCGCAAACCACACCTGCGACGGAAACAACCACCGGTCCAAAATCACCGCGTTGCCCAAAATGGCATCATCTTCATCACACAACTCATACAACGGCATCCGCTCCGCCACCGACATCTTCATCATGCGTTCGAAAAAACCCGTTCCCCAAGTGCCATCATATGCCGCCCGCGCCTCACTGGTCGGCACCAAGAACACCACCTTCGAGTCTTCTCGCACACGCGTTCCCGAAACTTGGTTCTGTGGAGGATCAATATACTGAGTCAGCACATCCGCCGCTGCCCGCCCCAAAGTCAGCGATGAAATCACCTGCAACATCGTGTCCGGCAAATCCAACCAATGAGTCATGTCTACCGAAAACGGGTTGATATCCACCGGGAATCCATCCAACCCCCGCTGAGGCATGGTGAACCAATTCACGTCCTCCTTACCGTCGACATGAAACATCACTAACAGTCCCGGTCGGAACCACATGCCGGGCAAATGCGTCGAGTACGGGTTGGCCAAAGACAACCGATAAGTCACCGGATATGTCCCCGGCTCCAGCCCCAGCAGCGGCGCTTTCAAAGTTACCTCACCCGGAGCCACCACCCCCTCTCGATGCAACGCCTTTCCAAACAGCTTGCGCCACGCCGTATTGGCTAAACCTGATGGGCTATTGAGTGTTTCCTTCGAATAAGACGAAAACACCATCCCCAGCCCAGCAAGCGCGGACATGCACACGTTCACCGCCAGGTGCGAGGGCTTGCCGTTCGGATTGCGGTTGGCGGCATGGTATTCCCGCTTTTGTACGCCGCTCATTTCCACATAACCCGCAGGAGGTTTTGCAGCCCAAGCCACCCCCCCACTACCCACAAGCATTCCCCAGGCGAAGACTAAACGAATAAACATAGAATCCCTCCAAAAAGGCTCCGGGCGGTTATCTTCCGGCAAGTGTGGGGTGTCAAACTGACCCCGGAAGAGGGGCTTGTTTTCTGCCTAAAACCCCTTTAGAACCACCCCTCGTTCCATTAAAAGGGAGTTTTTTCTGAGTCGCTTTCTGTCCGTTTTTTGCCTTTTGGCTATTTTTCCGTGTGCCTGGGCCCAATCTCAAACCTGCCCCCAGGAAATCGAGCGCTATGCCCGCGTTCCATCGTTAAATGTCCGCGCTTCGGGCGTGCTGATGGCGGTGAGCTCGCTTCCCGGCGGTTACCACAGCGGGGATTTTGGCATGGAAGCCTATAATTTTGTCGATTTCCTAGAACGCACTGGGCAGCGTTGGTGGCAGATCCTGCCCCTCAACCCGATGGACGAAACCGGCTCTCCTTTCAAGTCCCACAGCTCACTCGCCATCGATGTCAGCTACCTCAGCGTAATGCAGCTCGTACGAGAAGGTTACTTGGACGCTGCTTTTATTACTTCACACCTCTCCAAGCGCAGCACCGACCGGGCTGATTTTGCCGAGTCCAAACGCATCAAGCGCCTTGCTGTTCAAGAAGCCTATCGACGATTCACCTTGCGCAAAGTTCCTGCAGGCGTTCATGAAGCGTTCGAAGCTTTTCGCAAGGCTAACGCCAGTTGGCTCCAACCTCACTCCAGCTACCTCGCCCTGGCCGAAGACTACGGCTACGATTTCTCTCGGTGGGGACACTTTCTCGCGGTGAACCACCCTTCAGCAGTACGCAGTTACCGTCGAGGTCGACCTCTGGAGCTCGGCGAATTGGAGTATGAGCAGTTTTTATTGCAAACCCAGTGGAACGCTCTGCGTACCTATGCGCACCAACGCGGCATCGGCATCATCGGCGATATGCCTCTCTACGTGGGCTATGCCAGCGCCGATGTCTGGGCCAATCAACGGGCCTTTCAACTCAACGACCACCTGCGCCCCAGCCTCGTCTCCGGTTACCCTCCATGCTCTTACTATCAATACGCGCAGCTTTGGGACACGCCCGTGTACCACTGGGAACACCTGCACGAAGACGATTACGCGTTTTGGGTGGAACGATTTCGACGTGCCTACCAGCTCTACGATGTCGTTCGACTAGATCACTTCATGGGGCTGCACGAATTTTATGCTGTGGCTGCAGGCGCTCCACACGCCCGCCTGGGGAAGTGGCTGCCGGCCCGGGGAGATGAAATGCTCCACCGCATTCGTCACAGTCTGGGCAGGCTGTCTCTGATTGCCGAAGATCTCGGCGCTGCGGTTCCTGAACCCGTGCATGAGTTGCGCCGCAAATACGGCATCCCCGGCATGCGCATCGCTCAGTTTGGTCCACCTCAGGGCGAAGTCGAAGCGGCCTCTGTTGCCTATCCCGGCAACCACGACATGCCCACGCTCTCCCAGTGGCTAAAAGACCAAAACCCAAACGCGACCCAAGTCGAACACTGGGCCCAGATTCAAAAGATCATGGAGTCCAAGTCCAACTTGGTTATCTTGCCCATGCAAGACATCTACGAACTGGGGGCGGAAAGCCGAATGAACGTCCCCGGCACTTGGTCCACTGCAAAAGACTCGTCCCAGCGTCGTGAAAACTGGGTCTGGCGTCATTTGGAATGGGTCTATGCACCGGGGACCGAACGAATGCTTTTTGAGCAGGTAGTTCGCTCAGGTCGTCGCTAAAGCGAAAACACAAAGTTCACTTGTGGCTTGAAGACGAACAAGGATCCCAAAATCCCAAACTTCAAGTCGCCTCCGATAAGCGTCGAAGGATTGAGCTGGTACAAAAACCCCGGGCGAAACAGCACTTCGAACGCTACGCCACTCACGGAGAAACCGCCGCCCGAAACCACCAAGATCGAAGGCCCAAGCGATAGCCCAGTTACAATGCGAAGCCGGTTGTTCTCCGGCAGCGCAAACTGGTACCAAGCCGTAGGCAGCAAAGCGATCTCCATCAGGAACCCACCCGGAAATGCAAAGCCCACGCCCACATCTCCGCCAATATAGAACTCGTGCCCAGCAATTGGCGCCATCCCGATGTAAGAGTTCACGGAGAAGCCGAACACGCCCCCCAACATCATGAGTCCTGGGCTCAAAGTATAAACCGCATCTGCATGGTGCGAACTAGAAGCAGCGCGAGCGGCATGCGCCACGTTACTTGATTGGATAATGCCGACAACGCACAGAGTTAAGAATAATTTTTTTAGCAAAGTTCTCTCCTTGTTGAGGAGAAAAGGGTCACATACCCTCAGAGGGAAATCAAGCGCGCGTGTTATTGAACACGTCGAACCGTGTTTTTGTCGACGTGGTGGAAAATCCCGGGACGGCCTTTTATCTGGAGCTGCGTGTCTTCTTCATACGAAAAACTCATCTTGTCATGTATCGTCAGGGTCAACTCGTAACGCACGGTTTTGAATTCTCGATCTAAAAACGGATTAGAACAAATGCCATAGATCGGAGCACCTACATCGGCCGCCAGTTTGAAACTCGTCGCTGTCGGTTCCGCAGTCCCCCCAGCCAAAACCGTCACCCCACGCGGCACCATAAAACAACGCATGACTTGCTTATTGGCGGCGTCCCACAACCAGTAGCCCAGCTCTTCATGGAACGGATCGGCTTCACCCAAACGCCATGCCCGGGTTGAGTAGCGCAATCCATACAGGGTTTGCTCATGGTTGTTCACCATCCCAGTCGGCTCAAAAACGATCCGCTCTCTAAAAAAGTTTTTTTCGGTTTGGCGGTCGTCAGAGGGGGCTGTGTCGTCGCCTTTATCGCCTTCCCAAATACCTAAAAGTCCGGCCAAGGGGCCTAATCCGTCGTTACTCATGGGAAGAGAGACTAACTAAAACTCGAAGCGAAGGCCAGCGTGAATCCCTTCGAACAAAACCGTCCGCGGCGCGGCTCGCAGGCTTTCACCGCGCGCATATTCCGTGACGAGATACACGGCATTGATTCCCACGGACTGATCCAGCTTGTTGCTTTCGATAGGCTCGACCGCGCTCAGACAAAACTCCAATCCGCCGCCGTACACCAACGCAGGGCTGTAAACTGGCCCGGCATTAATGTCTGCGGCAACTCCCCCCTTTACGAAAGGCACAACCCATTGCCGTTCAGAGAAAGTAGCACGATACGCTAAGGTCAGATCGCCCACCGGGCTATTGGCCACCGCAGGCCCGATTGTGATCGCAAGGCCCAATCCCAACGCGAGTTGCCCAATCGATTTGATGGGAATGTACTCAAAACTTATCTTGCCGCCTTTTTGAGACGCGCCCAAGTTCCCTGGGGCGAATACATGGCTATATTGGAGGTCCAACCCAAAATTCATCGGGGAAACAAAAGACTCCGTGTCGAGATCGAGCGAAGACTCCACCGCCGAGAATCCGGCGCTGGACAAGAGCAGTGCAAAAAGTGCGGCGTAAAAACTCGATTTCACAAAGCCTCCACGGAGGGGCGTTTTATAACAGATCGGCGGTTAAGCCTCTAGAGACATTATTTGGCAGGGCGGCGGCTTGCGATAAAGCTAGATTCTTCATAACCATTCTGGACTGCTGCGCCAAAAATCGTCCGCACCACTGGCTCTGGCAATACAGCTTCGCGAGCTAATATCCACCCGTAGTTGCGGGTGGGTTCACCCACCAGCGCCCAGCTGTACTGACCTTGCGCGTTCAAGGGCCCAAGAGCGAGCACCCAATAGTCGCCATCACCAATGCCTAGCCAGCGCAAGACACCGATTCCAGTGAAATTCACGATAAGCTTTGCTCCCTCGCTTCCATCCACAATGGTGGCCAACCCACGCACAGATTCACCCTTGAGTTGACCGGTCTGACTGTAACGCTGGCAGGTGTTCTCAACTTCGATTTGCATTGTATCGACCTGGGAGTACTTGGCCTGACTGTCTTTGCAAGGACCATATTCACTTTGCTCTAGGTCGTACTGAAAGCTATTGGGAATGCGGTACAACTCGTTCCATGTCCCTAGGTAGGCGTTGAGTTTGACCTCGTGTACAGCCTTTACTTCGATCTCTGCCAAGGCAGAATAAGAAAATAGGGTGACAAATCCGAAGAGGGTAACGAAGGTTTTCATGGTCCCGAAATTATAGCACAGGGTGAAAAGTGTCCAAAAATAAAGCTGTTTTGGTGGGTGTCCAACTCCCCGCCGATGAGGATGCCGAGTTTGAAGCCTCTCTCCAAGAACTCCAACGCTTGGTGGAAACGTTGGGTTATGAAGTCGTGGGACAAGTTACCCAGCGGCGAAAAACGCCCGAGGCGTCTACTGTCGTCGGCGTTGGAAAGCTAAAAGAACTCGCTGACTGGACCAACGGGAATGGAGAGATTCGAGCGGATAAAGTCATCTTCGATTGCGATCTCACTCCGAATCAGCTCAAGAACCTCGAAAAAGAACTCGAGGTCGAAGTTTTGGATCGTACCGGCGTGATCGTGGAAATTTTTCATCGCCACGCAAAAACCCGCGAGGCGCGGCTTCAGGTCGAGATTGCCCGGCTAAATTATCTGGCTCCGCGTTTGAGAGTTACGGGCGCTGGCGAAAGACAAGGCGGAGGCATTGGCGCCAAAGGGGTTGGTGAAACGGCTCATGAACTGGACAAACGCCGCATTCGCGATCGCATTGCGGACTTGCAGTCGGAATTAGAGCACATTCGCTCGGATGAAGAAAATCGTCGTTCTCGTCGTAGAGAGCAGATGCGTGTAGCGTTAGTGGGTTATACGAACGCCGGAAAGTCTTCTCTCATGCGAGCGTTGACGGGGAGCGCGGTTTTGGTGG
>CAZTDN010000045.1:0-7137 GCA_964611895.1 uncultured Pseudobdellovibrionaceae bacterium | reverse complement strand
CCTGTCCCGCCGCCTAGAATGACGACTTTGTAATGTCTGATTTGCATTCCCCACCCACGATCCACGGCGATCGAACACCGTAAGCAGCATTCATACCGCAATCTGGCTAGTTCTGCTTGCTCAGCGCGTCGAGTTCCGACCAGCGGGTGTAGAGATTCTCGATTTCTTTTTGCGTTGCCGCAATAGCTTCAAATATCTCGGTGAGTTTTGCGCCATTGCTTTGGTGAATAGGATCTTGCGACTCCATTTCCAGGCGTGAGAGTTTCTCTTCGGCAGCTTGGATTCGGGTTTCCATCTGGGAAAGCTCGCGAGTCTCGTTGTAACTCAGCTTGCGCCTTCCCGTTGGAGCCGACCTAGTGGACGCTTTTTCAACTTGCCGTTGGAGGGTCTTGCGTTCTCGATGCCATTTTTCCCATTGATCCAGTCCAGCAAAAGAAACTATCTTCGCACTGCCCGCAGGTGTTTCTTCAAACGCTAATATCTGCGTCGCAACCTGGTCCAAAAAATATCTATCGTGGGTGACCAACAAAACAGCCCCATCAAACTCAGTTAAGCAGCTTTGGAGAACATTCAAAGTCTCGACGTCTAAGTCGTTTGTAGGTTCATCGAGCACCAGAACATTGGCTTCTTTCAGCATGAGTCGCGCCAAAGCCACTCGGCTCTGTTCTCCTCCGGAGAGCTTGCCAATAAGCATATCGACCTGCTCCCGTCGAAACAAAAACCGATCCAGGTACCCATGAATGTGGACCATCTTTCCGCGATAGCAGACTTCGTCTCCCGACGGACACAAGGTTTTTCGCAGAGTTTGGGTAGGATCGAGTTCTTCGCGGTTCTGCTCGAAGTAAGCCACCTTCAAGTGGTCGGATCGAAACACCGTTCCACTGTCGGGCGCCTCTTTTCCCAAAAGAACGCGAATGAGCGTCGACTTTCCGCAGCCATTAGATCCCAGAAGGCCAACCCGGCTGCCAGGCCCCACAAATACATCGACCCCTTGAAAGAGCGTTTTGTCACCGTAGGCTTTAGATATTCCCTTGGCTTCGAGCAGGCGCTTTGGCTGACGATCACTCGACTGAAAGTCGATACGCGCTGTACGGGACTGATTTCGATACTCGAGCTCTTCTACTTGTTCTGCCAGCACGGCCGCTGCCTGTATGCGGGCTTGTTGCTTGGTTGTTCGTGCTTTTGCTCCCTGACGAAGCCACTCCGTCTCTCGACGCAATGTATTGCGAAGCGACGCTTCTTGTTTGAGCTGTGTTTCTAACAGCAGCTCTTTTCGCTCGCAGTAGGTGGCGTAGTCCCCACGGACGTTGAATATGCCTCCAGGATTACGTTTATCTAGCTCCAAAATGCGGGTTGAGACTCTTTGCAAAAAAAGCCTATCGTGGGTGATTGTAATCGTCGCAAAGCTTGCTTGGGACAAGAAGTTTTCCAGCCAAAGAATGCTCTCGATATCCAAATGGTTGGTCGGTTCATCCAAGAGCAAAAGGTCCGGTGACCGCACGAGTTCGCGCGCGAGTGCCACTCGCTTTTTCCACCCGCCTGAAAGTTTTTCCACCGGAGTGCTGAGCAAGCCAGTCAGCTCCAAACGAGAGAGCCACTCTCCGGCCGAATCCCCTTGGACGGCTTGGTCAACATTTAGTCCCGCCGGGATTTTGGGGGTTTGCTCTAGAAAACCGATGCGCAGCCCCTTAGACATGGAGATCTCTCCGCTGTCGACGCTATCCAAACCCGCGATCAATCGAAGCAGAGTAGACTTTCCAGCACCGTTAGGTCCGATCAAGCCAATGCGTTCACCCGACTCCACAGCAAAAGTGAGCTTCTCAAAAAGCGGGCGCGCTCCAAATGATTTGGTGATGTCTTTAGCTGCAAGAAGAAGTGCCACAGGCTAGCGCCTATTGAGTTAGGTGGCGAGCATGGTACCGAAGGTGATCTTCGATAAAACTCGCGATAAAGTAGTAGCTGTGATCGTACCCCGGCTGCTCTCGGTATCTCAGCGGGTAATTTACTTCAGCACAGGCCTGCACCAAAATCTGAGGCATAAGCTGCGTTGTGAGAAATTTATCGTCCGCTCCCTGATCGATCAATATTTCTAATCGATGAGAACTCTTTCGCACCAGCTCGGATGCGTCGTAGGAAGCCCATTGCGCTTTATCGCTGCCCAGATAACCTGCAAAGGCTTTTTGGCCCCAAGGGCATTGCATGGGAGCCACAATCGGCGCAAAAGCGGAAACCGACGCGTACCGACCAGGATTTCTCAAAGCGATAACCAACGCTCCATGCCCACCCATAGAATGCCCTGAAATACTCTGGCGCTGTGGGTCCGCTGGAAAACCAGCTTCAATCAACTCGGGCAGTTCATGGGCAATGTAGTCATACATGCGGTAATGACCGCTCCAGGGAGCCTGGGTAGCATTCACATAAAAGCCGGCGCCCACACCAAAATCCCAGCTCTCACTGTCTCCAGGCAGGTTCAGTCCTCGAGGACTGGTGTCCGGAGCGACTAAAATCAATCCCAGTTCAGCAGCAACACGTTGCGCTCCAGCTTTGGTCATGAAGTTTTCATCGGTGCAGGTCAAACCAGAAAGCCAATACAAAACCGGAACTTTCTTCTCCGCTGCTTGCGGTGGAAGAAACACTGAAAACCGCATTTCACTCTGACAAGACTTGGACGGGTGGGAATAGGATTTCACCCACCCACCGTGCATTTTACTCTGATTGATTAGCTTGAGTTCCATATATCCTTAAAAGGTGACTACGGATCGAATGCTCTTACCGGCCTTCATCAATTCAAACGCATGGTTGATCTCGGCAATCGGCATGGTGTGGGTGACCATTTCGTCCACCTTTATCTCGCCAGCGAGGTATTTCTCAACGTAGCCTGGCAACTCTGTTCTCCCTTTTACCCCTCCGAAAGCAGAACCCTTCCACACTCGCCCGGTAACCAGCTGAAAAGGTCGTGTCGAAATTTCCTGACCGGCTCCCGCGACTCCAATGATGATGGATTCACCCCACCCTTTATGGCAGCACTCTAGAGCGGAACGCATCAGGCCCGTGTGCCCAACACATTCAAAAGAATAATCCACTCCGCCACCCGTCATTTCGACAATCACTTCTTGGATGGAGGCCGTATGCTTTTGAGGGTTTACGCAGTCAGTGGCCCCGAGCTGTCGAGCAAACTCAAACTTTTCTTCGTTGATATCGATCGCAATAATGCGCGAAGCTTTGCTCATCACCGCACCTTGGATCACACTCAGTCCAATTCCACCCAATCCGAAAACAGCGATGGTACTGCCCGCAGGAGCCTTGGCGGTATTGAGTACCGCACCGATACCCGTCGTGATGCCACAGCCCAACAAGCACACTTTCTCCAAAGGAGCCTTGGGGTTGATTTTGGCTAGGGCAATTTCCGGCAAGACAGTGTATTGCGAAAAAGTTGAAGTCCCCATGTAGTGAAAAATCGGTTTTCCGTGTTTAGAAAACCTCGAAGTTCCGTCGGGCATCAGACCCTTCCCCTGGGTAGCACGAATAGCCTGGCACAGATTGGTTTTGCCCGAGAGGCAAAACTTACATTGGCGGCACTCTGGCGTGTAGAGCGGAATCACATGATCGCCGGCCTTGAGCGAGGTCACTCCCGGCCCGACCTCAGTGACCACCCCAGCGCCCTCGTGGCCTAAAACAGCGGGAAAAATCCCTTCGGGGTCTGCGCCCGATAATGTGTACGCATCGGTGTGACACACCCCTGATGCGACGATGCGCACCAAGACCTCACCCGCTTTGGGGGCTTCGAGCTCAATTTCTTCGATTTCAAGGGGTTGTCCGGCGCCCCACGCCACTGCTGCTAAAGTTTTCATGGGGGAGCATATAGCACTTGCCCCGGGTTTTGGAAACCTTCGTAGGACAGCGTTCTATTTGATGAAACGAAACAGCTTGTAGTCCTGAGGCTCCAACCCTCTACCGCGCTCATCCTGGGTGGAGATATACCCCTCCAACCCCTCCATAGTGACCCGGCCCAAAAACCGGCGGCGTCCCTGAAGGTCCAAAGAAACTACCCGAGTGAACGGATCGTAGGAACCAGTATCAATCCGCAAGTGATCCTCCTCATGATAAAGATTCGCGGTGGCCGGGGGCCACCGCCTATGCAAGAGGAATCCCCCCAGATTAAATGGAAAAGTCGACGGAGCTGGGAGCCGGCTGTTCGTGGACACTGCTATGTTGAGGAAAAATTCATGGTGCTTTGGGGCTTTTTCCATCCGAAACTCTCCCTCCAACTGGGCATTGAGTGCTGGCAAGTCGGGCAGGTCCGCGTCGGCAGCGGCTTTTTTTAGGCTGAACTTTCCAATCCGACCATAGGAACGAGAATACCAAGTTCCTATCAGGCCTTCTTGGGTCCACTTCGCTATGCGAATGATTGGGTCTTTTTGCCCGTCGAGAATCATATCCTGAATAGCGGTAGTCGGAAGCATTGCGTGTTCAAAACGAAAGGGCACGAATGCGCTATGACTCATGGGCCCCGCGCAAACAAACACGCTCCCAGAAATGCCGATGTAAGGTTTACCCGCAAAGGCCGAAGCCGCGGTCGTGTGGTTCATAGACACAGTGAAATGCAGTCGTTCATAAGTGTCTGCGTCTTCGAGATGCAAGTAACCGACATAGTCCCCTTCGACCTCCGACTCCAAAAAAGGAATCGTCAGGTCTTTTCCCGAGGGCGGTGCAATGTACTCTTTTTTTGACTGGGCCCTTTTCCAGCCTTTGGAGTAGAGCAAATGGGAAACCGAGTCCGGGTGTTCGTTTTTTTCAAATTCGCAATCGCCGCGGCAAATGAGGTATTTCCTTTCCATCTTGCAGCTAGTTTTCAGCGAAGGAATTCTCAACGTCTGTTTGTAGAAATTAATGGAAACATCGTCAAAACTCGCACGTTGGGTGTAGGGGGCGTTGTCCTCTAATGCGTAAAGTACACGCTTGTAGGGAGGGGGAACTCCCCACCGACCGCCAATGACATAACCAAACAAGGGAGTGCTCGGAGGTTCTTCTCCCAAATAACGGCGTGATGCTTCCAACTGGAGCATATGCTTTGCTCCATTGCACTTGCCGTAGTAATCACCTGTGATCAACGGTATGTAAGGCCGTTCTTCAAAAAGCGCGATAGCATCACTTTCTGCCTGAGGCGTTCCATCTTGAAAAAGCATTTTAACAACGCCTTTTCCTGGCCCGCCAAAAACCGTGCGTACCTGGGCCCGCAAGAAGGATCCATCGTCAGAGATTTCAGCATTCACAAAGGAAGTATCTGGTCCGTTGTCTTTTTTTACACCGTCAAGAATCAGGTCTTTGTGGTGAAAGATCAGGTAGGACTGCGCGACATATTCCGAAGATCGAAAGCCCCCCAACGAGGTACGCAATATCGCTTGAGTGGTGTTGGAGCCACTCACCACAAAACGCCCACTGGCTTGAGGCCCGATGGGGACAACATCGAGCACGGCGGGGATTCGCGCGGTCTCACCGTCCATGGCGATATAGCCAATGTAAGTGCCGTCTTTTAGTTTACGAGCGTCTTTGCTGAACTTGAGGTCTTCTTCGTTGACTTTTGCCCAGCTCAGAACGGAAGAAACCAATAACAGACATACCCCTACTCTTTTACCCATCTCCCCCCCCATTCCGCGAAGCCTATAGGATTTTGTTTGTACAGTAAGTAGAATATTCCCATGGCTTGGGTGCGCTGCAGCAAATCGTGGTTGTTCTTGGCGTGGAGCGGGGTAACCTTTCCTGTATTTGGCATGGTCAGCCCGGACTCTGTATATGTAGACAGTCAGATTACCGAAGCGCAGGATCGGCTCTTAGTCGCGGAAGAGTCCCAAGACGATGCGCTACTTACGCTAAACACAGAGCAATTTCGGCTGAACCGAATTCTCAAATACCCCGAAGCTTTTTCCAGCAAGAAAATCAAGCAAAGTCGCCTCGCTGTTCAGACAGCGCAAAAGACGATTGAAGAAAGAAAACTCAATGCCCAAACAGCCCAAATACAGCTGCGAATTTGGAGACTCCACAAGGAAAACTCTCCGCTCCTTCAGGACGCTTATCGCGAACTTTGGAAAACCAAAGCGTTGCAGTTTCGAGTAGCGCGAGAAGCAGCACAACTGGCGCTCGAACACGAACGCGAAATATATGCAGAACTGCAAATCCTGGCGGAAAAGGGAACCATTCAGGAGAAACACGCCTTAGAGTCTCGCCTTCGCATCCTCGAAGCGGAACACCAGATCCATCTTTTCCAGAAGCGAGAGCAAAATGCGTCAGGGTTTGATTTGGCCGTGCCCTAACTGCTAGTCTCACTCGCATGAAGTTCACGCGATATTTTACTTTAGTCCTGTTGCTTTCATGCACTTTTACCCCCCCGACTGCGCTGGCATATGATCTCAAAGGCCACCTTTTCGAAAAGGGTACCGGTCGCAAGAACCTGCTCTTTAAATGGGAGCGCACGGAAAAAAAAGGCCCGCACGGCCACCATATTTTGGGGGTTTTCAAGTACCCTGACGGAAAAACCGCGGTGGAAGAGGAAACCATTCTAAAAGACGGCGCGCTCCACAGCTATACCGTCCGACAAAATCAAACCGGGGAAACCTTCAAGGTCGAAGTGCACGATGGCAAACTCCATTTTTCAGGAGAAAAAGACGGAAAGATCGAAACAAACACCGAAGACTGGCAACCGAGTTTTTTGGTGGGTCCTCTGGTCGTAGCCTACCTGAGCCAGCACCGCGATCTCATACTCCAAGGAAAATCTCTCGACGTTCGTTATGGAGCGCTGGCTCGAAAGGAAACTATTGGTTTTACTTTTCAGAAGGTCGAAGAAGTCGCCAAAGGCGGCGTTCCAGCGGTAGTCATCAAGATGAAAGCATCTAGCCTCTTTCTCTCGGCGTTTGTCGAGCCGCTCTATTTCACTCTGCGCAAAAGCGACTTCCGCATTTTGGAACTCCTGGGAAGAACGCTCCCCTATAAAAAAGAGGGCGGTGAATGGAAAGATCTCGATTGCGATGTGGTCTATTTCTAGAACATCAGTCCGGTGGTAAGCGAAATCGACGGAAAAATCGCCACATTGCTTCGGATCTGAGCAATCGCTCGATTTAAGTCGCGATCTATTTGGCTGCG
>CAZTDN010000044.1:0-9327 GCA_964611895.1 uncultured Pseudobdellovibrionaceae bacterium | reverse complement strand
CCCGTAATCCCAAAGACTTTTTTGACCATATGGAGTTCTCGCTCCTGACCGCCAACAAAACAGTGATGGCAGAGCTCAAGAAAGCCACTCGGCATGATGAAGTGCTACTCATTGGAAAGTTCGGGAAAAATCCCAGTTCCCAAAAACACATTATCGTGGAGAGCATCAAAACGATTGCTGCGTACACTCCCCCTCCAGTCGCCGCCCGAAAACGCGAAGCGGATCTTCCCAAAGATTTACTCGCAGGCAAATCCACTCTAGCAACGGTCCATGCAGTCGCCGCGGAAGGAGAAATCCTGGTCCTCGAATACAAAGATGCCGTCGTCCCGGTTTTTGTCAAAGATACTGCCGTCAGCAAAACACTTTTTCGAGGGGACAAGATCCGTATTCACTACACAGTTCAGAAAACCCCCAAACTCCCCGTGCACTTGGGATTAGACTCCAGCGTCAAAACGCCGATCGAGGTTTTAGATCGCGTAGAAGATCAGCATGGAAAAAAACTCACCCTCCAAGGCTCGCTGGTGTACTTTCCAAAAAGCCCGCAAATCCGATTCGGGGTTTATGCTATTCAAGTCAAAGACACCGACGGGCTCAGTCGAAACTACACATTGGTTAACTTTGAAGACCCAGACGTCTTCAGCGAAATTCGAAAAAAGCTGGATAAAATCTGGTCCGAAGCCACTACGACTCCGAAAGATGGGAGAAACTGCTTGATTCAACCCTCAATTCAAATCCGTGCAGAGGGTGATGGAAATGTTGTCTCTCCCAACCAAGCAAATCCCCAGATCTTGCTCGATGGGCCAGACGCGATCACCGTCGTCCCTTAGCGCTTGCGCGCCTCGGGGCAATAGCCTGGCTTGGGCCCCAGCTCAGGAAATTTTCGGCAAACCTGCGGGCGCTTGTCATACAAAGTACACAGGCGGTTGGCGTCCAGAAAAATACAATCGCCATTGGTGCGTTGCTCCAGCGTAAACAACCCACTGCGAACCCGAAACGAACGCACTTTCTTCTCTGCGACTAAGCGTTTGGCTATTTTACGTACGGGTTGTGTCGCCTCTTCAGGAGTGATCAGCTCCATTCTTTGCAAATCGGCCACGGACACCTCCACCGGAAGCGTACAACACAAAGCATGGCACCCCTTACAAAGCGCAGGTCGAAAGCGTATCCAAGTGGATGGGCGGCCGGCATCGGCGGGCTCTCTCATGAGCTGACCCTCGAAGTGGACAATGCCTTTTTGAAAAAAGGAGAATACTGCGCCAGCTCTCTCATGTACTCCGCCACATCTTCTGCGTCTTCTTTCGGAAGCTTGGAAAAGGGAACAATGTCTTTATCCGGTACATACCGAAAAGTGAAGTTGATCCGTCGGGTAACAAATCCCTGCACATCCAGCGCAAAAGGAGGCTTCTTTTTTTCCACTCGCTGGACCCGGTGAAACAGCTGATCTTTCCAACGAGGCCCCGCAAACACTTGAAGTGAGCAATCTTCCAACCACTGCTGCAAAATCACCGAACTCGGGTGCCCCTTGCCACGACTCGACACAAACTGAAACAACGCCCTATCCCCAAAAGAAAGACTCGCAACCGGTCCAGGTTCAAAGTCCTTGTGTTCGCCCACTCGTGCAGTATCCACGCTTTTTCCGTCTACTTCTCGCATGCCGTACAAATTGACCAAACAAGTATTCAAGTGCCAACCCCGAGGGATGAAAGACGGGGGATAGTCCCGACGAATTCCCCGCTCTATCCGTGCCACAAGTCGCTGGAATACTGGAGGGAAGGCTTCAGCCTGAACACAACGAAAACGCGTCCCCCGAGGCGGGTGATAATATCCCAAGCAAGCAAACTGCCAATTTCCCAGCCAATACACGGGACGCAATAGACTGCGCCCCTCTTTTCCCGCGGGTGCTGGGTGGTGAGCAGAATAGCGTTTTTCCCAAATCGGGTGAATGGTTTGCGTCCAACGCACAATCTCCGAGCGATCCGCCGCCGAAACAAATCCCGGCTCGTAAACTACTCCCGAAAAACCCCGACTCAAGACTTGGCCTTTCGATACTGACAGTGCGCATAAACCACATGCGAGTGGTGGACTTCCTGAAAGCCAAGCCGCGCAAGCACTTTTTCTTGCAGGGATTCAATCCCCACTTCATGAAACTCTAATATGGCGCGGCAGTCCAGACACACAACATGATCATGGTGCTCATTGCGTTGCACTTCATATACGGACTGCCCCGCTTTGTCGGTTAGACTATCTCGCAAAACGCCAGCCTCCAAAAGCACTGGGAGACACCGGTACACCGTCGCTGGGCCAATCTCTGGGTGGGTCTTGCGCACTTTTTTGACGAGTTCGGGTCCACTAAAATGGTCTGCGAGCTCCAAAACCACATTGAGAACCTTTTGGCGGGTTTGGCTTCGATTCAGTTTTTTCGATGACTGAAACCGCTCAAGCTTTTCGATCAAATGCGCTTTCTGGTTACTGGACAACGGCCGTAACTTTCGGCTTTTCTGCGGGCGGCCACAAGGGAAAAGCGGGCCTGGTGGGTTGGAATTCATGCAACGCAATCTGACATAAGAACTCTTCCCAAACCAGTCGAAATTGAACTTGAGAATGATTCTCAGTTTTGTTAGTTTGTGTACATGGACAATTCAACTCAGGAACGATGCTATAGCGTCCAGGACATCCCATCCTTTTTCTTGGAGTCCGTGGACCCAAGCCAAGCCGTTCTCGAGCTGCACTTGGGTGACCAACGTGTCCGACTGACCAAAGAAGCGTTTTATTCTATGGTTGGTTCGTTCGCCCAAATGGCTATTGAGTTGCTGGAGTCTGAGCCACTTCGAAAGTGCGGCCAGATTCACTAAAGCACGGGGTAGGTTTTTGGATTGGGTGGGGAAAATATGTCAGAGTACGGTGCTGCTCACTGCGTGGTTCAACACCTCCACTGGACAGTTTCTTGAAGACGCTGCGATCCACCTCAGCGGCTCCAACAAAAATGCTGCCGAAACCTACACAGCTTATAAACATCGAACTTCTACTCAGGACCCAAAACTCCCCTACCCGCCAACCAAGCCGTCTATCGACATTCCTGAAACCCGAGAAGAGCTTTGGACCCTGGTGGGTCTGGACAAGGAAAAGTTTGAGCACCCCCCGACTCACCGGTGGCAGATGAGTCAGAGCGGAAACTGGATGATCCGTCGAATCCCGAACTCCAAAGTAAAAGGAAAACCCAGAATCATTTACCGATCGAGAAACAGCTCCGGACTTGAAGGTCTGTCCATCGTGGAAACCGAAGAAACCGACCCAGCCCTAGCCCCCGTAAGAGAAACTGAGATGGCCATCAAAAGGCAGAACTCTAAAGATTGGGATTTTTTTGCGTACGGTTCGGATGGAAAACTCGATGCTGCTTCTCTATTTTACACACGGTCTGGAAAAACTATTAAAGGCCCCGCGCCGGTGAGTTGTCTTGCTTGCCATTACAACCGCAGGACGCGGCTGTTTACTAATATTCCGGCTTCTTATCTCGTTGCGGAGAAATTCAACTCAGTTGGCGCGGACAGCAGTAATCGTCCCTGAATTGCCAAAACCACCACTTCCAGCACAATTTGCAGAGTAGTTGAGCAACATAGTGCGATTATTGTACGAACCGGATCCCGTGAACTGACTGCAACCCGACGTCGATTGACTAATCAGCATAGTAAAGTTTGTAAGCTGGTCTCCATTCGCCATGCCAGTGAACTGACCGGTTACTTTGGAGTTTTCGCCAGTGAAGGTGCCCGTGACGTAATTTCCGGATTGAGAAAGCGTAAACACAATGCGCTCGTAGTTGCTTGTCGAGTAAGAACCGTACAAAGCGCTCGACCACTGACTATAAAAAGTGCCGGTATAGTTATTCGCACCACACCCGACTAGCGCTAACACTGCTACAGCATATAAGAACGACCGCATATTTACTCCTAAGCGAATACTCCTAGTGCGCAGACCAAGAGTCTCCCACGCACAAACAAAGCAAATCGGGTGCCACTTGATTTCAAGCTAGATTTCCACCGGACTTCTCCAGCACTTTGAGAAGGTCTGAACACCGCGCCAATTTTGGTCACCTCAGATTGACCGACCGCGCCTTGGCTTTCGATTAGACCTAACCCGAGAATGGAGCGATACAGAATGTAAGACCAAGGAGACCCCATGGGTATTCTTTACCGACTCGTGCTTTCGAGTAGTATTTGGTTCTGCAGTCTTTCTTCCAGTGCTCCCGCGACGAAAAAAACACTGTTTGTTGTTATGGGCGGCTACCAGTCCTGCAAAAATGCCCTGCGCTCAACCACCCGCGCGTCGGACATACCCATTGCCCACCACTTCGACAAAATGGCGAAGAGCTTCATCTCCGCAAACAAAGACCTGGAAATCCTCACTCTCCACTCTTGCCTGAACTCCGATGCGCCGCCCGATGGAGAAGCGGAATATGTGCTTTCAGATAGTCCCAGCACCGATCGAACCGGCGATACCGACAAAATCCAACTCGAAATCGAAGACCTGGTAAAGGCCAATACCGGATTGGACGTCTACCTGATTGGGCATTCCTATGGCGGTTGGATGGCAATGCACCTAGCCGAAAATCTAGATTCCAAAACTCAGATTAAAGGCATCGTTACCATGGACCCCATCGGCCCCGACTGCACCGCTTCGGGTGTGATCTTCGGCGCGAGTGAATGCCATAGCGCCCCTACTGATCTAGACAACAAAGCTATCCGAAAGCGCGTGGGGACTTGGATTAATTTCTACCAAACCGAAGATAGCTGGCTAACTTCTTCTAGCATTGCCGAAGCCAGCGAAGACCACGAAATCGTGTTTGACTGGGGGCCACACAGCGAAATCTCTCGTCGCAAAGACGTTTGGCAGACAATTGAGAAAAGCCTCGGCAAAACCCTGTAAATTTTACTTGCTTCTCAGCACCAGGAAATCCGGCGCGCGCTTTTCTTGAATCGCGCGCAAACCTTCCTTGGCCTCAGGTCCCTTAAGGCATTTAGCCTGGTGAAGGCAATTAAACGCCAAGAAATCGTCGATCTTATCTTTCCACTTTAGTTCTTTTTTAATGTACTGCATTCCTAGCTTGGAATTAGCACGCAGCTCCTGCGCTAGCGCCCAAGTCACACGATCCAGTTCTTCTTGGGTCGCCGCGACCTCACAGGCCCCACCCCAAGTCGCGATCTTTTCGCCAGGTTCCGTACGTCCCCTAAGCCAGAGCTCTCGCGCCCTTGCTTCTCCTAGAAGCTTGGTCGTCATATAGAGAATCCCCATCCCGGGACTCAGCCCAATTTTAACAAAATTAAACGCAAACTTTGCCGAGGCGAGAACTGTTCTAAAATCACAGGCCCAAACAATTCCTAGCCTACCTCCCGCCACCGCACCGTTCACTTTGGCGATAGTTACTTGGGGCAGGTCTCTTACACTGAGAAAATTCGAATACAGGCGCTTGAGCGTCTGGCGTACTTTGGCTTCCGGCTGCCGCGTGCAGGACTCTAAGAATTTCAAATCTGCACCCGCGGAAAAAGCCTTGCCCTTACCGGTGAGGATAACCACATCCGAATCCTCTTTTTTGAGGGTTTGAACCGTTTTTCTAAACAACTCCGAAGTAGCCAGATCAAACGGGTTGTAGCGTTCTGGTTGGTTAAAGTACACCGTAGTGATTCGTTCGCGAGTCTCGAAAAATAGTGGGCCTTTGGAGTTCATTTCGTCATCTTACGATAGGTGGTACAATCGCCGCGATGGTTTTTTTAAACACCCAATCCGCTCGGCTCAAACGACGCATCTCCCTACTCGAAAAGCGAAACGAAAAAATCTCCCAATGGCGTATCGGTGTTTTTTTGACGACCGCAGGCGCGTTCTTGCTGCTAGGAGCTTCCTGGACCCAAACTTTAACGGCTATCGGCGCAGCGGTCTTCGCCTACTTGGTTTTCGTTCAAAACAAGGTGCGAGCCACCCAGGCGCGATTTCGGCAGAGACTCGAACTCGCTCAGAAGTTCGAAGCCATTCAAACTCTCGACTGGGCAAATATTCCAGCCCTGCCGCCCATCCCCGCTCTGCCGAGCCTACCGCGGTATTTTTCCGATCTAGACTTACTCTCTGGGCAAGCTCTCTTGCGCCTATTCAATTACACGGTCTCTACGGCAGGGATGCTGAAACTGATTTCCCTTTTTGATAGCAATGGAACCTCCATATCCGAAATCTTGCGCCGACAGAAGGTTTGCGATCAGCTACACCGGTTGCGAACGCTGAGACGCCGTTTTCTGGTGACGGATGGGCTTATGTCTGGAGCCATTGAGTCAGATAGCCTGCTCCGACTCATCGCCAATCCCTTGCACTCCACCCATGCGATTCGAGCTTTTTTTCTCATCGCCTTTCTTCAAGCTGTTTTTATCGGATCGTTTGTATGGTTTGCTCTAAGCGAAACTCGTCCCTACTTCCTCTTCGCTGGGCTCACCCTCTTTGGGGGCTATCGATTGATTCGCCGCCATGTGCAGATTGTACAAGCCTATGGATATGGTCTTTCAATCGATTCTTCTCTGGCAAAGTTTTCTGCTTTGACCCATGTGCTTGAGAAAATCGCAGCAACCAAAAGCGCGGAACTCCATACACTGCTGGCCCCCTTTCGAGCTCAGCGCAACTCGCTCTCGCTCCTAGCGAAAACAAGTCGAGTCGTGGGTTACCTCGGAGTGCGGCAAAACCCACTCCTGCATCTGGGAGTCAATTTAGCGGTGCCCTGGGATTTTTTTTGGACCCTTCGGCTGGAATCTCTGCGACTGCGCATTGAGAAAGAACTTCCGGTTTGGTTGGATACGCTGGCGGAATTCGAGGCTTTTGTCTCTCTCGCTGAGTTCAGAGCCTGCTACCCGCAGTACGTTTTCGCCCATCCGGTTCAGAACTCCGCGTTCAGTATCCGGGCCCGCGGTCTTTCGCACCCACTCATCCCGGATCACAAACGCATTGCTAACGACCTTGAACTCAATCCCGAGCAGAAGTGCTTTATTGTGACTGGCTCTAACATGTCCGGAAAAAGTACTTTTTTGAGGGCTTTGGGAGTCAATTTACTCCTCGCCAAAGCCGGTTCGGTGACCTGCGCAGAGAGTTTTGAGTTTCAATCACTCGATCTTGCTACCTCGCTGCGACTAAACGATTCGCTCGAAGATGGGCTTTCCTCTTTTTATGCAGAAGTGAAGCAGCTCACCCGAATTCTAAATCAGGCCGAGGCAGGCCATGCCACGCTGTACTTAATAGATGAAGTCTTCCGAGGCACCAACAACCGCGAGCGACTGATCGGAAGCCGCGCCTTTATCCGACGCCTTGCCAAGACCACTTCCTGTGGGTTGATAACCACCCATGATTTGGAGCTCTCCCAACTAGCCGAAGACAATGCATCGATTCGTTGCTGCCATTTTAAAGAAGATATCGAAGGGGATAGAATGACCTTTTCGTACCGACTTGCCCCGGGTCCCTGCCCCACCACGAACGCTCTGAAAGTCATGGAACTTGCAGGCTTACCGATCTGCTAGTTCACTGCATTCTATTCAGGGCCCGAACTAGCGAGTGCGGGTCGACGGCGACGGAGTTCACCCGCATACCCCAATGCAAGTGCGGGCCAGTTGCTCTGCCTGTAGCTCCGGCCATTCCAATTTTATCGCCCTTCGCCACAAGCTGCCCCGCCTGCACAGACAGAACGCTCAAATGCGCATAACTTGAGTAAACGCCCATGCCGTGATCCAGCAGCACCATATTCCCAGCCATAAAAAACTCTTTTGCCAAGACCACCTTGCCCGCATTTGTTGCATAAATCGGAGTTTGTGTGTTCGCTCTGAGATCCACTCCGAAGTGGATGCTCTTCACTTCACCGTTATACGTTCTCTGATTTCCAAAACCGCTCGTCTTCTCGCCCGTGGTTGGAAGCACAAAGGCCCCAGACCAGAGCGCCTTGCGTTCTGGCTCCAAGTAGGCAGCTTCGATGTCTTTTTTGTCCTGAGCAATTCGCGTTTGATCTTCCGCAGAAGGCTTGGTTATCTTGGGCTCTACTTTGAGTTTATTAACCTTAAAAGTGCCTTTTTTTACTCGGAAGCTGGTTTTCAGTTCATTTTGTTTTTCAGTCTTCCATTCCAAAATAAGATCTTTTGGACCTGGGGTTTCGTTGACTTGAACTGCAACAATACCGCAAAGCTTCTTCCCGCATTCCCAAAATGCAATATTTTGCTCATGAAAACGGCCCTGGAGTTCGGTCAAGGGAGTGGGAGAGGAAACAGTGATTAGTGCTGCTTGTCCCTGAGGGACGGTTTGAGGATGCACTGCTACTTTAATGCCAGAAGGAGCAGCTGAGGCAGCGCCACAAGCCATTACAAAAAATAACAGACCCCCCATGCATTCCCCCCAGGGTCCGAATCATAACACAGCTTCTGCCGCACCGGAGGAACTCTCCCAACTCCACCGCATGGGATACTTTAAATGCCCACCAAATGAAACTCGCACAAAAACGCGGGCCAAGGTCAAGCCGGTCAACACAAATACCAGTGCCAACAACAGAGTGGACCAAACTCCAATCTCCACCGATGCATGCAAGAGCAAGTCCGCCCCCAGAAACCCCGGGCTCAAAGGGAATCCGGCGAGAAACAAGAACCCAACAAACAAACATGCGGCCGCCAACGGATCGCGTCGAACCAGCCCGTGGTACTCGTTGAGTGTCGTCCCTGGCGAAAGCCGCTCCAACCGCATCAGTGCGAATCGACCCAAACACCAGCCCACAAAATTGCTCGCGAGAACGAGCAAGGCGCCAGTAAGTGCACTGGGGTCGAGTAGCCAAACACACACCGGCAGCACACTTGCCATGAAAGCACCGGCATTCCAAACACTAAAGGGTTTGCAACGATCCATGAACTCAAAACCAGGCCGAAACGGAAGGCGTGCGAGCGATTCCAAATAACCCTCGTTCAGGCAAAAAACATAAATTGAATCTGTCCAATAACGAGGAAATCTTGCTGCCAATCGGGACGCGACAGTGTGAACTCGGCCACCTCCTCGGCCTTGCCATCGCAAAACAAATGCGATGATCGAGGGAGAAACGAGCAATTGAAAACATCGCAAAAGCCCATTCGCGGTTAGGTGAAACAACGCAAAATACCGCCAACCAAAGGCCAGCTCGACAAAAATCAATCCCACCTGCGCGGAGGACGCGTAGGCAATCTGTCCCTTAATGTTGGACTGGGCATGCCCCACCACGGTGGAAATAGCGACGGTGAGGAGCCCGACTCCACCTACCGCAAAAGGAGCATAATAGGAACTTTGCCAAACCGGAAACAT
>CAZTDN010000043.1:0-9593 GCA_964611895.1 uncultured Pseudobdellovibrionaceae bacterium | reverse complement strand
TAGCGCCGCAAGGCTCGTCCCCGGATCGGCTCAAGCCTTTGAGTGCCGACAACACAGGACTGACCTGTACTTTGGATCGAGAGACGGCAGAGCTGTTGCGACGAGCGCAGGAGATACTGGGGCAGAAGAAGGCGCGGCACCTGGGACTCGGCGAGACAATCAAGGCGGTGTTGCAGGACTGGCAGAAGAAACAAGATCCGTTGGTCAAAGCGCAGAGGGTGCTAGCAAAAGCGAAGCCGGAGTCAGTGAAACGTTCTGAAGTGGCCTCCGAACCCAGCGTATCCTCCCAGGAGAAAAAACGCATCGCTCTGCCTGCAAAGTTAGAACACGCTGTTCACCTGCGCGATCGAGGACAGTGTTCGTTCGAGCACTTGCGCTTTGGCCGGTGCGAGAGCCGATTGTGGTTGCAAGTGCATCACCGGCTGCCCGTAAGCCGCGGAGGGCAGAACACCCTAAAGAATCTGCAGACACTTTGTACCGCTCATCACCGGATGCAACACAAAAAGCACCCGTCTCAGACGTAAACCGGGCTCGGGACCTAGAACAGTTTCCATGAGGAGAGTCTTGTCGCTAGTCCAAAAGGTAGCCACGTACCTGGCAAAACGATCTAAACACCCACTAGGCGTTGGACGGATTGGTAGTGCTCGAGCAGGCCTTTCAAAAGCGAGAGCTTCATCGCCGGCACGCGATTGCCCCCCGCCCCCTCCATATCCACCGCGCCGGTCAAGCTATTCAAGATGGCTTCTTCGGTGGTTTCGATCACGCTTTTGTAAACCGGGTCTAGCGAACTGTCGCGCATCATTCTCACGGTCGCCTGGAGATCGGGCGCTCGGTGGGGCACTTCATTGGCCGTCGAAAAACCAATGATAATTTCGCCGCTCCCATGTGCCCCATAACTCCCCACGCGGCCAATTCCCAATGCCGCTCGTCGACAAACACGGTTCATCTGCTGCGCACTCAACGGCAAATCCGTTCCCACTACCGCAATAATAGATCCGTAATTCAAAACCCGTCTCGAATACTTTCCCTGCGACGGCATTAAAAGACGCCCTACGGGGTAACCATCCATCCTCAAGTCTTCCATGATGCCAAAGTTGGAACACACCAACACGCCCAAGGTAAACGTCTTGCCACCCAGATTGAGCAACCGACTCGAAGTGCCAATTCCCGCCTTGAAATCACAGCAAATCATTCCTGTGCCGGCGCCGACTGCGCCTTCTTCCACGACTCCGCTGGTGGCCCCATCGAGCGCACTGAACACGTGCTGTGGCTTGATGTGCAACCCAACCGCGTCGTTCAGGAAACTATCATCGCATTCTCCCACCACAGGGATAATGACTTCTTGTTGGTCTCGGATCTGCGGGTACTTCTGCGCCATCCACTTCACGACGCTATCGCTCACCCGCCCGACCGACATTGTGTTGGTCAGAGCAATGGGAGTTTCGATCAACCCCCACTCCGAAAGCTGGGTAAACCCAGAAACCTCGCCTGCTCCACTCAGAATAAAACCCCCGCTGATGAGTTTGCGCCCATAAATATCGTCATTGGGCATGATGACCGTCACACCCGTTCGCACCGGCCCATTGCCCGGCTTTCGGCGGCCAGAACCTTCGATCAGGGTAGTATGGCCTACTTTGACTCCGGGAACATCGGTGATCGAATTGAATGGTCCAGGCGTGCCGTTGCCAATGGACACCCCCAGATCGCGCAGCCGGCACCGCGACTTGGCTTCTTCTCGATAGCGTTCGTATAAGTTCATGAGGATCGCAACTTACCCGCATTGCGCCAGCGCTGCAACGCAGGCGTAAGAATGCGTGTGATGAGGCCTTCAAACTCCATCCCTGATCGTTCCGCCATGACCACCAAGTCACTAAAGCTCGGAGTCAGCCCCGGCAGCGGATTGATTTCGAGAAAATATATGCCCCCTTTGGCATCGATTTTAAAATCGATCCGAGCTACATCTCTACACCCCAGCGATCGAAACACCTTGCGCGCAAAGGCGGCGATTTTTCGATCCATTTCTTTTCCCAAAACGGCCGGGCAATCGAGCTTGAAAATATTGTTCTGGGTAATAGGCAGGTTCTTTGCCTCAAAAGAATAGACTGGGTACTTTCCTGCATCACTCAGGAACACGATTTCCATGGGTCCGAGCAGACGGAGTGTCGTATTCCCCAAAACGCCAACGGTCAGCTCTCTGCCTTCAATGTACTCTTCACAAAGCACCGGCTCATGGTAGGTCTTCCAAAGCTCTTGAGCGACTTGTTCGAGCTCCGCTTGCGAAGACACGACAGACTTGCCGCCTATTCCTTTGGAGGTTCCCTCGTGGTTAGGCTTCACGATGACTGGAAAGTGCAGTCCGGGCTCTACACCTTTGCCGCCCTGATACAGACGATACGCAGGTGTCAGTACCCCATCTTGACTGAGGAGTTTTTTGGTAATGGCTTTGTCGAGCGTGATCGCAAGACAAGTCGCATCACTGCCAGTGTGCTCAATGCCGAGCAAATCACAAATGGCAGGGACCTGGGCTTCGCGTGCTCGCTTGTTGGAACCCTCGGCAATATTGAAAACGACCTCGATGTTGGCGGCTTTGAGATTTTCGGCGAGTGTTTTATTGGCTTCAATGCACAACACACGACCGACCTTTTTATGAAGGACTTGGGCAATGGCGTCCACGGTAGACTGAGAATCAAATTCTGCCTCAGTTTCATACCCCGGATCTCCGGGCGCTTTGCGTTTGAGGTTATATACCAAAGCTACCTTGGGCATTTTGGACGTGATAATTCGACGTGGCGACTTGAGGTTTTTTCCCTGACGTTTCCACCGCGAAGTCGCTGCCGCCAGTACCTTGAGGATGGTTTGGTTGTAATCCAATCCCAACGCTTTGGTCGCTTCAAATAGACCTGCATCGGGTTGCAAACTGGGAAGCGCGTTTAACTCCAAAAAATAAATCTCTCCTTCTGGAGTAATGCGAAAATCAGCACGAGCAAAATCCACCGCACCCGTCACGGGAACAATGCGCTTCATCATGTCTATTAACGCTGTCCTAGTGGCAGGTTCCAGCTCCGCGGGGCAGCGCACCGAGACGTAGTCTCCGTCGCTATTCTTAAGGTCATAGTCGTAAACATTGTCCCCCACACCCTGTTTGGACTGCAGGACATACTCTAAGGGCTCCAGCACTCCTCCATCGCCCAACCCAGCGATATAGGGAACAGCAATGTCTCTGCCCAAAACAAAGCGCTCCACCAGAATGCCCAATGGGAAAAGCTGCAAGCACTCGGCGGCATAGCTCAAAAACGAATCAGAGTCGCGACAAACCGATCTGGCCGTAATGCCTTTGCTAGACCCTTCGTAATTGGGTTTTACAAAAACGGGGTACACTAGCTCGCTTGCAACAGATCTCAAGTCATCTACCGTGTTGATAAAATACCCCTCGATGACAGGAACACCTCGTGTAGCGACCATTTGCTTGGTGAGAAACTTATCCAAGGTCAAAAAACACCCGTAGGGGCCAGACCCTACATAGGGAAGTTGCAACTGCTCAAAAAATGTCGGCCCCAGACTCTCTCGGCCAATACCGTGGTACCCTTCAGCGGTGTTGAAGACGATATCGGGCTTAAGATCGGTGAGGCGTCGCATCCATTCCGAGAGGTGAGCGGCAGCAGGCATTTCAAGATCAATCACGTCATGTCCAGCAGAAGCCAGAGCGCCATGAATTGCGGAGATCGTTTCGGGTGTGTCGAACTCGGCCTGCTCGATCGACTTGTCTCTTTTTAAATTGTAAACAAAAGCGATCTTCACTCCCGCACCTCCATGAAAGTGAAGACCACTTTACGCGGGTTTTGGCATTTATTCTACAAGGAGTGGAAAGCGCAATGGAGAGCCCAAACGCCACTCCACAAACCACGCCCCAGACTTGGGGACAGCCGATGTGGGGTAGGCACAAGGGACGATTCCGGCGTGAATTTTTTTACCGTGCAACAAGTACCACATTTGGCGCAAGCCCTCGCTATTTGCGACCACTCGTTCGAACGTCACCGACGGGTACTGGGGGTTTTCGCAAGAACGCACAATGAGCTCACTGGTATCCGGAGGGGCTTTTTGCAATTGGTGGTAGACTTCTTTTTGAGTGGCATGCCATTCCCACCAACCTAATGATTGCAGTCGAACGACGAGCGGAATGGACGAAATGAAAAGCAACACAATCGAAAACACCCAAAGGGACGAAGGCGCCAAGTGCTTGGGCAACGGCACAAGGGCCACTGCCAGAACACAGAAATATCCCACCACTAACAGCCATCCGGGAGAGAAAAAATCCTGTCCCAGGTAAAGCGCAGTGGAGAGAGCCAAGAACGGCAAGTAAAGCCATCGAGAAAGGAGCTGCTTAAGGTAAGCGCTTTTACCTTCCACGCGGTAAAACGCCAGAACGCCTAACCAGGCAATTAGAGGCAGGAGTACGGGCCCTAACACGGCGACTCCAGACTGGAGGAGACGCTCCCAGGTGTAGGTCGGGATATAACTCGGGTTATAGGGCATGCGGCCCAGGCGGACGAACAGGTAGCCGAGTGCGATCACCGCAAATGGTGCAAGGCTACGCATCCGCTGTGGCGTCGGCCGGCGATTGAAATAGGGTTCGGCGACGACGATCGCGCCGAGAAAAGCGCAGTGAAAGAGGCTGGATTCTTTAAAGCAAAGTGCCAAAGCGAAAAACACCCAACTCGCCACAGGCCAGGAGCAAACAAAGGTAAACAAACTCGAGATCAAGAACAAGGCTTGGGGTACGTTCATGAGCCCCTCTCCTACCCAGGCAACGCTGCCAAAGTGGAGAGTGAGCGAGCAAAGCATGGCTACAACAAACCAAAAACCATTTCGAGTCTCACCGGAGATCCGGGCGACAGTCAAAAATCCCAGCCAAACCGAGACTAAGAAGCCCGCAAGCAAGGATAAAATCCACAGACTGTATTGAAGTCCAAAAACGGAATAAAAAATCCAGACCAGGAGTTTGAAACCAGGCCGAAAAAACCAGGCGATTTCATGATCTGCGTAGTAGAGACTGGGCTTCCATAGATAGGCCCAATCGTGGGGCAAGTGCGCCACGCTATTGCCTAAGATCCACCAGTCGTCGTGACGAAAGAAGACCGAGGGCAGCACAGCCACCCCATAAAACAGCGCTGCCAACGCCAAAAAAATCACCGTATTTCTTCGGTCCGCGAGCATCGGGTTATTTTATCGGCCAACGGGAAAAGTGGCGAGCGGCAAGATACGCGGATTGTGCCGCGCTGCATCTTGGTAGACAACCACTTCTAAGAGGCGTCCTACCCTCTGCCCAAAGATCTTCGACCGGTAAAAACCGCCAAGCCGACGACCAGCAGCACGAGTGTGATCCCCCAAAAAGCCAATGGCGCCCGGGAGGCGCCGAGTTCATCCACCGTGACACACGACGAAGTGCAGCCGGCGTTGGTGAAACAGCTCACTACCCCAGAGCCATTCGTAGTAAAGTAATAGCTCCCACCGCAGCCAGAGCACATCGAAGCGCAGTTATACCCCGTGTTTACTGTGCAAGGGTTATTCGTCAGGGGACTCACGCAGGTGTTGGATAAGTGCAATATTCCTGTCACCGTATCGTATTTGGCATCTATTTTTGCGTCGATACAAAGCTCGCAGGCCATCGTTCCTCGTCTCCTGAGACTGCATTTTTAACCAGACGAGGGAGAAGTGGCAAATGAATTGGGATCTAACTGCTGCAACAGGAACTATCGCATCTCTGTTAGCACGTCAGAGGCCCAAAATTTTCCGCAGCCAATGTGATAATGATACCTATAGCTGAGCGTTTCTTCAAAATGGTGCGTTATAAGTCCTAACCGTCACCCCAATCCTCTCATCAACGTCTTTGGATCTGGAGGCGTTCGTATATTTTTATAGACTAAGTATTGTTTACGCCTTATTCTATCTGTCCAAAGGGAGGGCCTATGACGAACAGGGCTATACACATTGTTTTTGCAGTGACGTTTTCGATTCTGGGCCATGCTGCAGTTCCCGTCGATTCAGAAACCAAACTTACGTTTGAGGATGGTTGCGTTTTGGTAACGCCGGACGGGAAAAGCAATATCGATATCAAAGACGGAAGTCTTTCCATTCGAGACAAAGACGCCACGACAATCCTCCACACTGAGACAGACAAACGAATCCGAGTACGGAGCTCTCTCCTGTTTCACCGATCACAACCCTATCTTGAATTTCAAACGGAAGGTTCCGTAGGCTCTCACTATGTAATCGATACAAGCACCGGTAGTGTTCTCTTTTCGCCTGCGAAGGTAGACTCTAAGTGGACTGTTTACTCGGATGATATGCGATATCGCGCAGAGATCGCGGGTAACTCGGTCTTCCTCTATAACGGCTTCATGTCGAGGGCTTTCAAGTCTGTCGACTTTGTTCTGACAGCTGATGAAACGATCACCAAAGCCTTCTTTGATCCGAATGACTCCAACCGCCTCTTCCTATTTCGGGGCGTTTATAGGAACCCGGTGGACTCCTACAACGTGATATCGATCGTGGATGTGAAAACTGGATCAGTAACCAAGGAAACGAGCATAACGAATTCCCCTGGCTTAGCTTTCCAAGCGGATTTCCCTTCGCACGATCCGTTCACGGCCGATGGCAAAAGTTTCCATTTCACCGAGTTCGCGACCATTGCGGATCGGCAATATGATCTCACGGCGGACACGCAAACGACTGTCTCTTTTACAACCGGTCAACTTTCTTGGAGAAGTAACCAAGCCATGCAGTCGGCGGGGCCAGCGAGTGATTGGAGCTATATCTGGACTACAGAACCTCGCGCCAATGATTACCTGATTTACGGGATGGGTGGAGCGCCGAGTCTCGAGATTCCCAAAGAACTTCTTCGGAACGCTCTCATCACTTTGGACCTGTCTCAGCTGAGCTCCAAGGTCATAGAAGGGTATAGCTGCTTTAAAACCGGGGGGGGCGGTTCACCTTACAAACTTGAAAATACGAAGCTAGTTTGGAAACTTCCCTAGGTTTTCCGCGTTCCTTCGGAAAGTCTTGTAGCTTCTCTTCGATGTTTTACGAAGAAGACTTCTACTCCCATAACTCCCACCAAATCCATGGCGGGGTAAAAGGTAACCAGCTGATTTGATTGGTGATTTAAAATTAAGATCTGCCGCCGGAGGGACTTGAACCCCCACGGGTTTCCCCACTGGCTTCTAAGACCAGCGTGTCTGCCAATTTCACCACGGCGGCGTGAAGGCATTTAACTTATTTTCTTATGATTCAGAATGCAAGTAGAGCTAAAGAATGAGGCGAACGCGCACCCAACCCAGGTTTTCTGGCGCGCTGCTGTTTTCGAGGTATTGATAAAAAACATAGGCCTGAAGCGTTTTGTGTAAGTCGAAAACCGGGCCAAACTGCCCGTGCCGAAGCATGCCGTTCCCCGTCCCCGTATTGCGCAGCCACTCCGCACGAAGAAAAAAGCGAACTCCTGAAAACAAAGGTATCGTAACACTCCCCGCCCCGCCAAAAGGCTTTGCCGAGCGGGTGCTGTCGTTCAGACTCCCGCCAAAAAGCTCCCCTGTAAACCGCAAGGGCGACCCGTCAAACTCCAAACTCGAATATAGATTCCACACACCGTCCGATCGAAAATTGACGTTTCCGGGATCCGCCTGCTCACGCAACGAACCACTCACCCCCAACTCCCACTGCGCCCAGCCGATCGGAAGCCGTGTCCGCATTCCAAAAGTAAAGGCACGAGAGTTATTCGTGTTGGCCCCCATGAGGCCTGTGCCGTTAAACGCCCCCCCATAAAAAGCCAGCCGACTCCCCCAGGGCTCCCAAACAGCCTCCGCACCCAACTCTCGAGACAGAAACAGCGCTTTATGTGCTTCGCCAAAATCCGGCAAAGTGATATCTGCTAAATCCGGTGTCCACCAAGGATTAAAGGTAGGCGAGAAAAGTCCCAGGCGGAGGATCAGCTTTGAGGGGCCAGTCCACTCTGGGCCCGATTGTGTAGACAGCTCAACGTACGCCTGAACAGGCATCAGCAACGGCAAAAGAGCCGAAGAAAACTCCTTTGCCTGCCCAACCGAAAGCCGATACGCCAGATTCTCGTTCGCTTGCCCCCATGCGGTCAGCCTCATCGACGGAAGCGAAAACCCCTGGGAAACCGCGCCGCCGACGTTATACGCCGAATCCAGCCGAAGGCCGAGATTGAGCAAAGGCGTGGGTTGAGGAACCGGCAGCTCGTCTTCAACGACTTCCGCCCCGGCTACCGCTGAAACAAAAAAAATACAGGCGCAAATAAAACGCATTTTTCCCCAATCAAGCCAACGGCAAAAGTATCTCGAATCGCGTGCCCTTACCGACCTTGGAGTCCACTCGAATTTGTCCACCCAACGCCTCAACGATCTTATACGCGGTGGCGAGCCCCAACCCGGTCCCTTTCTCCTTGGTCGTAAAAAACGGCTCGTACAAGTGGGATAGAGTTTTCTCGTCCATGCCCAACCCCTCGTCCTCGACCCAAACCAACGCCCATCGCCCAGAGTCTTTGCGACACCCCACGGAAATCGTCCCCGGTTTGTCCATCGCCTGAACCGCATTGGTCACCAAATTCCACAGCACTTGGCGAAACTTCTGCGAGCTCGTCAAAGCTTGTAACCCCGATTCGTACTGTTCTTTCAATTCGATGTCTGCTCGAACAGGAATATTGCCCTTGAGCGATCGGATAAAACCCGGCTTTTCGGGGTGTCTAAGCGCAAAAAGCACTTCGGATATCTGGTGTGGGATGTCCACCACCTCAAACGTCAGCTTCGTCGGCTTTACGTAATCTAAAAACTCCGAGATCAACTGGTTGAGTCGGTCGATCTCACGCAACGCAATGTCCATCAGTTTCTGATTCTCGCCGGTGACGCTTTCTCTAGGCAGCGACGAACGCAGCATTTCTATACTCGCGCTCATTCCCGCCAACGGGTTGCGAATCTCATGGGCTATCCCAGCAGCAAGCTGCCCAACCGCCGCGAGCTTTGCGTTCTGCCGCAATTGTTCTTCTAGCTTGACCGTACGCACGCTCGTCCGGTGCAGCTCTTCACTCAAATACCCGCCGACAAACCCCAGCGCGAGAAAGAGCGCTACATTCAAAGTCCACATCAACACCACACCCTGGGGGGGCTGCAGGAATAAAACCACTCCAAAACCCACCGCGGCAGCTACTGCACAGACCAGTGCAGCACGCTGATACAGCACCAGTGCGACGTACAAGATCTGAACCAAGTACAGCAATGAATAAAGATTCTCTCTACCCGCGGAATAAAATATCCAGACAGAGATCAACAGGGCATCGAAGAGAATATGCGCGAGCGGCTGTGCCCAGCCCTTGGCATGTTTAGACGATAAGGCGGCAAATCCATTAAATGCGAACGCAACACACAGCAGGGAGTACGACACCACAACACCCGGTCCGCCATCAGACGATAACAGCACCTGCTGTACCACGCCCACCAGACCGAGCAGGTAAAGAATAGCCAACCGCCCCAGCATCAACCACTGAAGCGCTTCTCCCACAGGAGGGTACCCAGGGTGCCCGG
>CAZTDN010000042.1:0-10747 GCA_964611895.1 uncultured Pseudobdellovibrionaceae bacterium | reverse complement strand
TCTCAGACGGGTGAACAGTAAGGCCGCGGGGATTAGCGAAAAGTAACCGCGTACTCTTTGTCAAAAGTAACCGCGTACCTTTTGTCAAAAGTAACCGCGTACCTTTTGTTCTTTCCGACGCATGAGTTCCTCGGGGTCTGTGGTTGGCGTGCGGCGCATTTGCCAGACACGGTAGCCTTGGGGTCCTTCCACCCACTCTCCCTTGGCGCGCGTATCGTCGGGATTCAAGCCGTGTTGCACGAGGGCAAGAGCGTATTTTTCTTCGCATGCGTCGAGCTTATCGTTTAGCTCGTCGAACCGTTGCATGAGTAGTCGCTTGTGTGTTTGGTAACGTTGCATGCGTTCGTCCAGCATTTCTTCGGTAACCCCTGTCAGACTGTGGGTTCTTTCATCTACGCGATAAAAAAACGCTTCGTCCTGTTTGGTTATATTCGCCCAGGGTTCCATAGCCTCGGATCGCCCCATGCCTCCAATTCTCGGGTCGGCGGTGCGTGTGCGGCACTCTTTGAGCTTTGCCCATAAACCGCCCGCATCTTGACGTGACTTTCCGTAGAGCGTCCGCTGCAATTCGTCTACTTCGGCTTTGAGTTCCCAAAGCTGCTCTTCAAGGTAAACGTGTTTTTGAATGATTACTTTGTCTTCGTGAACGCCAATTCGTTCGCGAGCATCGTCGGTCCGGTTGTTTAATATCAGTTCCATCTCGCGTGGGCCTGTCGAGGCGCAGGCTGCCAGTCCCAGATAAATCGGCAGTAAGAAAAAAGCGGTTTTCATCATCATTCTCTCCCCTGATTGAACTCAAGAGTAGAGCATTTCAAGTTTCATACCAGGTTGCAGCAGGGCGGATTTGCGCCTGTGACACGCATGGTCAAGCGCCGTGCCAGAGGTGTTTGACAAGAATGGCAGACATAAGGGACGGTTCCCCCAAGCACCGGGAGGGCAGGCAATGAAGTACCAAACTAAACTATTGATCAATAACGAGTGGGTGAACGCCCGAAGCGGCAAGACTTTCTCGGTAATTAACCCCGCGACGGAGCTGGAGCTCGCGCAAGTCGCCGAAGCCGATGCGGCAGACGTGGACGTTGCGGTTTCGGGTGCGCGAAGAGCCTTTGAATCCGGCCCTTGGTCGAGGTTTTCTGCCCGGGAGCGGGGAAGATTTTTGTACCGTATCGCCGATCTGCTCGAAACCCATAAATCCGAACTGGCAGAGCTAGAGACTTTGAACAATGGAAAGCCCGTGTCCGAAACCCTCCATGCGGATCTGCCTCTGTCGATAGAGACATTTCGGTACTACGCTGGTCTTGCCGACAAGATTCACGGTGAAACTCTTCCCGTGAATGGAAATTACTTTAACTATACTTTGCGAGAACCGACGGGGGTGGTGGCTCAAATTATTCCCTGGAACTTTCCGCTGTTGATGGCTGCGTGGAAACTGGGACCCGCTCTTGCGATGGGGTGTACGGTGGTATTGAAACCCGCGGAGCAAACACCGCTTTCGGCTTTGCGTTTGGGAGAACTTTTGCTTGAAGCTGGTCTCCCGCCTGGTGTGGTGAATATTCTTCCTGGCTTTGGACCCACCGCCGGAGCGGCGCTCTGCAAGCACATGGATGTCGATAAAGTGGCGTTTACCGGTTCGACTGAGGTTGGCAAACGCATCATGCAAATGGCCGCGCAGAGCAATCTCAAGCGGGTTTCTTTGGAGCTAGGTGGTAAAGCTCCCAATATCGTCTTTGCGGACGCCGACTTGGATGCGGCGGTTCAAGGCGCACTAAAGGGGATCTTTTTCAACCAAGGAGAGGTTTGCTGTGCAGGCTCCCGCCTCTTTCTCCAGGAAGCGATCCACGACGAGTTTTTGGATAGACTCAAAACGCATGCCGAAAAACTCGTGGTGGGAGATCCCTTGGACAGTAGAACCCAAATGGGTGCCCAGGTCTCGAAGGAGCAGTTTGATAAAATTCTGGGCTTTATAGAAAGCGGAAAGCGCGAGGGGGCCACTCTGGTCACCGGTGGCGCTCCTGCATTTTCCAAAGGATACTTTCTCAAACCAACAGTGTTTGATTCGGCAAAGGATGATTTGACGATCTATCGAGAAGAAATCTTTGGTCCTGTGGTCGCTGCAACGAGCTTTGGGTCAATGGAGGAAATTGTTCCTCGGGCGAACAACACGCGCTACGGACTGTCTGCCGGGGTGTGGACTCGGGATGTGAAAAAAGTCCACCAGCTTGCGCGTACCATCAAGGCAGGTACGATCTGGGTGAACTGTTATAATTGTTTTGATGCCGCAAGCCCGTTCGGCGGGTACAAAGAAAGCGGTTTCGGGCGCGAGCTGGGGCAGTACGCCATCGAGCTTTATTCCCAGGTGAAGTCGGTTTGGGTTTCGTTGGATTAGTGGGCTAGGAGCAAGCGTGTTTAATGAAGTCGGGATATTCTTTTCGCTTTTCTTCTTTTTGATTGGGTCTTCGTACTTGGCAAGCACGAAGGAATGGACCCAGTTCTATCGAAGTCTTGCGGAGAAAGAATATTCCGGCATTCCGATAGCCTTGTTTATTCTCCCTGCGGCCATGGTCATCCTGTCCTTTCATAACAGTTGGTCGCCGCGATTTTCGCTCTTTATCACGATTGCGGGCTGGGCGATGGGGATCAAGGGCGTGCTACTCTTGCTGTTTCCCTATTTGCCAAATCGCTGGATTCCAAAGGCCCGCGCATTACCGACTTATTTGCGCGCCAGCGGGGCTGTGATGATGGTGTTCTCCGCACTGGCTTTTTTTTCGTTCTATATCTGAGATCAATTCGAATCGCGCTTGGACACGGGCAATCTTCCCGCCAATAGTTCCGCAAACGGATAGGTTGTTGGGATTCGAGCCATGGCTATTTTCAAAACCACGACAATAGGGACCGCCAAGAACATCCCAATAGGTCCCCAGATAATCCCCCAAAAGGTCAGCGCCAATAATACTGCCGCTGGGTGAAGGTCCAAACTATCACTGAGTAGTTTGGGCTCTACGAGATTTCCAATGATGCCTTGAATCGCGCCAGGGATGAGCAAGACCAAGAGCCACTTTGCCGGGGTGTTGAATTGCAAAATCGCGATGGGTAGTGGCAGCAAAGTCGCAATGACGGCACCGATGGTAGGGATGAAATTCAGAAAAAAGGTAAGCAGGCCAAACATAAATGCCAGGTCCACTCCCAGTATGGCGAGCGTAACGCCGACTAGCACGCCGGTAATGGCGGAAGTGGCGACTTTGGTGGATATATAGCCCCGGATTTTCAGGTCGATTTCAGCGTAAATTCCAGTTCGACGGAAAGTCGGATCGATTCCCATCACCAAAAAGAAGAGAAAAACAATCACCAAAAAACCCGATGTTAGGACATTGACGAGTTGTCCTGCTGCCGAAGACAGGGTTGCAAAAACGGGGATCTGACGGATGGATTCCAAAATCGAAGCGCGATCAATGGGGATATGGTAACGCTGCGCCCAGACTGATAGCTCGTCTGCGAGTTGAAACAGGCGAATTTGATAAACATCCGCATTGGTCAAAAGCGTTTGAAAATTCGTCAGCACGAACAAACCCATCAAACCAAGGCTGAGAAGTGTCACGGAGAAAGCAGAACCCAGAGCGAGCCACCGAGGGAGTTGGAGGCGACTCTGAAAAAAATCCACCATGGGTGTGACGATATAAGTCAGAAAAACGGCCAGCACAAACGGGATGAGCGGCATTCGCAGAAAGGACAATGCCGTCGCTGCCGCGATACTAGTCAAAGTGATGAGGCAATAGGCTGTCACTCTGTCTGCTAGCAGGTGTCTGCGGAGCGTGCTTTGTCGGGTTTTAAAGCGCGGCATAGGTGCAGTTTCGAGCACAGCGGAACGAAAGCCAACCCCAAAAAGCGTCTACCCTTTAACAGGGCGCTGAGCCTTGTTCGGGGGTGGGGTGTGCGTTAGAGTTCATGAAATGCCTTACTTCAGTGTGGTCATTCCGACTAAAAACCGGCCTTTTTTGGTCGGGTACGCAGTTCAGAGTGTACTCGATCAAACATTTGGAGATTTCGAAATAATCATTGCCGACAATGATGACACATCTGACACGGTGCGTGCGTTGGAGAGGTATTCTGACCCACGCATACGGGTCGTCCGGACCGGTGGCTTGAACATGGCGGACAACTGGGAGTCTGCTTTTGCTGCTGCAAACGGAACCTACCAGCTCTTGTTGGAAGACAAATCCGTTCTCAAGCCCCGAGCTTTGGCGACCATTCACGCGGCTCTTCAAAAACATCCAGCTAAAGTGGTGAGCTGGCCTCAAGACCTCTTTAACGATCTATTGGATCCGCCTGTAGTGAACTGGGGCCATTTAGATGGGGCATGCCGTTTGTACAGCAGTGACGAAGTGATCCAGTTTTTCATGACTTTGCCTCGAGGGTATTTTGAGACGACCTTGCCGCGAGGACTAAACTCCTGTTTGCACCGTGATCTCAAAGCACAAATTCTCCAAAGTGCTGCGGGTAGGCTTTGTCCTCCGTACTCTCCTGACTATACAATGGCGTTTCTTCAGCTGCGATTTGCGGATGAGATCTTGAACATCAATGATTGTTTAACAGTGTACGGAAGCTGTAAACACAGCCATGGGAGAATTTATCTTTGGGGAGAGCGCGACCAGGGGCATTTGAAAAAAGACTTTGGGGCAGAGGGGGACGAAGTCTTTTATCAGCACACCCCGATCAAGGCCCGCATCTTGAGCTCAGCTTTGTACCATGAGTACATTCGAATGGCCCACTTGGTGGGGGGTCGGTTGGACCGAATTCCGGTAAGTCCGCGCCAGCTTTTCGTGGAGTCGTGGCGGGATATCCGGATAGCTCAGGGTCAGGGATTGAAAGCCAGGGCGCAAGTCAAAGCTTGGAAGCAGGCTTACTATAAACAACCAGCAGCGGTTCGTGCAGAAATCCGGGAAGAGTTGCGAAAAGATCGCGCCCCTCGAACAGCCTTGTGGCGAGTAGCAGGAAAGGCGTTGGGTCTGCACTATCCTTGGCGCTTTCTTAAAAAACATTTGGGTTGGAAGTCTGAACCACTAGGTGCAGTGCCTTCGACTCCAGCTTTTCATAATGCGTTGGAATACGTACGGTGGGAAAAGGACCAGGTGCAAAATGTTCTCTAAATCGATTCAGTGCAACGTTTGTCAAACAGCGTTTGGAGCTCCGGTTTACCAGACGGTAAATGGGCGTTCGATTACGACTCTGAGAAGGTTCTTACCGTCGGATACTCGGGTGTATTTTTGCGAAAAGTGCGGGCATGTTCAGACTCAAGAGATAGAAGATTTAAAACAATATTACGCAGAATCGTACGATTTGCTTTTGGGCAGTGCGGAAGAGGATGAGCTGTACCAGATCCGAGATGGTAAGCCGGTATTTCGTTTTGATCATGAAGTTGCGGTGCTCTTGAGCAAAGTCGATTTGATCCAGCGACCCCTGATCTTGGATTTTGGGTGTGGAAAGGGGGCGGTATTGGGTAAATTGCGCTCCCACGTGCCGGCGCTTCAACCCCATTTTTTTGATGTGAGTCCCGGGTACCGACCCTTTTGGGAAAAAATATCCCCGCCAGAATGCGGCGCTGTGTTTGAAATCCCTGAAGACTGGAACGGTAAGTTTGATTTGATAACGAGTTTTTTTTCCTTGGAGCATGTTTCGGCTCCGGTGGCGGATTTAGAGCGCATTCACGCTCTATTGAAACCTGAAGGTTTGTTTTATTTTATCGTCCCCAATCTTTTTTCAAATCGGGCGGAGATGATAGTGGTCGATCATATCAATCATTTTTCGCTGACTTCGTTGGAGTACTTGCTTAAAGCTACGGGCTTCGAAGCAGTCGAGGTAGATGCGCATTCGCACGAGGGCGGGATCATTGTTGTTGCGCGCAAGGGCCGAGTCGAATCCAGCCCGAGTGTCTCCGGTGCGCAGGTGGCGCAGATCCGATCGCAGGTGCAGGGGATTGCGCATTATTGGAGTACGATCGGGGAACGGGTGCGGCGTTTCGAGGGCGACCGACGGTCTGAGTCAAAAGTGGGGGTTTACGGTGCGGGTTTTTATGGAGCGTTTTTGGCTTCGCAGTTGCAAAACCCAGAAAAAGTAGTGGGCTTTTTCGACCGCGATCCTCATAAATGGGGCAAAACTCTGCTGGACAAAGAGATCTTGGACCCAGCGACGAAAGACGAGGAAGTAGGGGTAGTTTACGTAGCGCTGAATCCGGACACTGCGCAGGCTAGTATCGCCTCGGTGGAAGCCTGGAAGGGCAAAGGCATCGAATATTTTTTCCTTTGAGGGAGAAATTACCAGAGCTGGGGAGGCTGTTGCAGCCCTTGGTAGATGTAGACCACGATCCAGGTGATGCCTAGAATCCACATCACGATAATCCACAGCGGGATCTTGCCATCGGCGATTTGAGGGCGGCCTGGGTGGTTGTCTTGAGCGCTCATGAAATATTCCTTTCCGGAGGAGGGGTATGTTGCGAACTGTTTTTGTATATGCGACGTACCGCCAAAAGAATAAACGCCATGGAGAACGCAAAGGGCAGAAGAACCGTCAAAATAAACGCCGCTGCGTCCACTGCGCCCGCATCGCAAAACGGGCAAGCGTAGGTTGTTCGACTAAGGAGCCAGCTTCCCAAAACGCCGTATGAGATCGTCCGAAGACTCACAGGGCACCGTCATAAAAGCTCGCCACATACGCCGTAAGAGCAGTGAGATCTTCCTGGGACATCGGAAACGGAACCATCGAGGACCCTTCTACGCCCTTGGATAGAATTTCTGCAAACATCTCCGGCTCGAATGCTCGGCGGGTAAAGTCTTTGGGTCGAGGATTCAACGCAGCGGCAGCTACGCCATCGCCCGCGCCTTTGGCTCCATGACAGGTCACACACTTCGCCGAGTAGATTGCCGCACCTTTTGGGAGAAGAGACTTGTGTTTTTCGAGGTACTGCCACGTCGTTTCGCGCGCGCTTGAACCGACCTTGGAAATGTATTCGGAAATGGCCCACAGGTCTTGCGCGGGCATTTCACGAAAGGAGGGCATGGCGCTTCCCAAAACCCCTCGGTTGAGGATGGAATAAACTTCAGAGGTGGAAACAAAGCGCCGCGTGAAGCTGGGGGCTGCGGGTTTGAGAAACTTTTTGGCGGTGCCCTGTCCATCGGCGCGAGCCCCGTGACAGCCAGAGCAGTTTTCGGCAAAGAGCTGTGCCCCCCGATCTAGAGCTTCTTGGGTCTCTACTGGGGCTCCGGTGACTTTAAAGAGTCTCGGGTAAACTATTTTTTGTATGTCCTCTTTATAGTGCCCACCAAGCTGCTGTAGGTACGCCACGAGATCAACCGCATCTTGAGTGGGTTCTGGGCCTTTGCTGGTGTCTTTGAAAAACCAACGATAAGAAGGCATGATCGACTGCGGTGTCGTTGAACGTGGGTTGTAGAGATGCGCAAAGTGCCAATCGTCGGAGTGTCTTCCGGCTTCGCGGCTTAGGTCGGGTCCTACACGACGCGTTCCAAAGAGCTGGGGGATGTCAAAGCGACTTTCCCAGGCCTGGCTGAATGGGCCGTAGCGAAAAGGCTCACCTGCAACAGGACGAACGAACTGTGAGTGGCAGTGCCAGCACCCTTCTTGAATATACAGCTTGCGCCCTCGGCCTACGGAGTTAATTTTGCCGTCTGTGTAATAGGGATTGGACTGACTCTGGGCCTGTTGGGTGACATTCTTGAGCGATGTCCAGGGAGCTAGTCCCATGCCTACAAAAGAAAGTAGAAAAAAACCAACCCCGGCCGCGAGCATCAAGAAGACAGGCCGTTCGTAATAATTGTTCTTACTCATTCTTTGCCTCGGGTGTCGACGGTCCGTACATATTGATTAAAAGCAGCGCAAAACCTACTAACAGCACGACTCCCGAAATCGCGCGAGGGATCCAAAATGGTTGCGATACGGTGAGTGAGTCGATGAACGGCAGGCCGCGCAGCCAAGAAAAACCCTGCATTAGCCCGGCGATGGTATCGGGGATGTAGTACAGGAAAAAGAACCCGATGACTGTCAGCCAAAAATGCCATTCTGAAAGTTTGCGAGAAAATGTGCGGCCAGTGAGCTTGGGCCAGACAAAGTAAATAAAGGCGTAGAGCCACCAGGAAAACACACCAAAGAGAGCCAAATGCGCATGGGCAACAATCCAATCGGTAAAATGCACTACGCGCTGTACTGAAAACAGCGCGTGAAAGGGCCCTTGGGTGCAGGTCATGATGTAGGAAAAAATCCCAAACGTAAGAAACCGTAGCCCGATATTGCTCGTAATGAGGGACCACTGGCCCTTCATGGTGGCAAAGAAGTTATAAACCACCGTATAAACGACAAATATCAACGCACTGGTGAGTGGGACCGCAATGACCTGTAGCCACCAAGGCACTGGGCTATAGAAGTAGTGATGGCTTCCGCCCAGGGGATAGAGCAGGGCCAAGGTCCAAAAACCGATCAGCGAGAGTTTATGGCTCGCGATAGGTTTGCCCACCATGAGGGGGAGTAGGTAGTAAACGATCGCGGCGCCCATGGGAGTCACCCAAAGTCCAACGGCGTTGTGGATCCACAGGCCTTCGAGTGCGGCACCCGCCGCGCCAGGGGCGATGTGAGCGACGATCGTGTTCGCCATGACGAAGTTCAAAGTCGTAAAGACGAACCCCAGAGCGAGATACCATCCGGAGACATAGAGGTTGCTCAAGCGATCTTTGAGCAAGGTGCCTAATATGCAAACCAGCGCAAAGACAAACGCCACAGCAAAAATCAAATCCGCAAACCACGGTGGTTCCGCGTACTCAACCCCTTCGGCATGCCCTGCGAGAATCGACGCCGAGCCAACTATCAGGGCGAGTTGCATGATCCAGCGATTGGTCCAGGCTAGCTGGGGGAGAAAGAGCGTTTGCCCAACCATTCGAGGAGAAGCGTAATAGGAAAAAGCCAAGAACCCATTGGAGAGCCAACCAAAGATGGCGACGTGAGTGTGAAACATGCGCACACGCCCAAAGTTGAGCCAGGAGACTGTCTCAAGGAACTCCGCCGCAGAAGGCGAAATGAGGCGGTAGGCTAGTGATAGCCCCGCAAGCATTCCAAAAACCAACCAACAGGCGGCAGCGTTCAGGTGAAACTTCACCAATTTATCGGAAGTGTTCATAAACGAAAGGCTTTCGAGTTAAAGGTTTAGGCTTTTTTGACCCAAGAAGCGCACATGCCCTTGGCAGTCACCAGACCTGTTTTAATGATGGCGCAACTTCCCAGGCCGCCTGCGCCCGGAGTGAAGAGGGCGCAGCTGGCACAGTTTTGGCCTTTGAGTTCTGGTTTAGCGAGCTGGGGAAATTTTTTGGAGTCCACTTTGGATGCGTCGTGTTTATAGCCCAGTGCGCTCGCCAATGGATCGGACTCGGAGACTTTGGCATCTGCAGCAAACCCGGTTCGTGAGCTCAACGGGAGTGTTGCTAGCGCGGCACCTAAAGCAGAGAGGAGGAAATGTCGACGATTGATCGGGTTTTGGCTCATGGGTGTTCGATCTCCTAGGTGAAATAGTAGTATTTCAGCGCCGAAAAAAAGTCACAAGAAAAAAAACAGATTTGTCGTCGGTAAGTTGGACCAAACTAGCCCTATTGGACTAAGTCAGTCTACTTATCGTGGCGGTAACTCAGCGTGTCTAGCTACCTTATCCAGGTCGTTGTCCCAATTGGCGCGGCTTTCATAAAAGATGTGCGCGTTTGGGGTGAGTTCAACTGCGGTGTCCAGGCAGCCTGCGGGGATTTTCATCCGGCTAGAGGTTCCGCCAACGGGAAGCGAGCTGCCACACTTGGAGCAAAACGCAGTGCTAAATCGCGTTGTGGGAACGGAATAGGTTTTGACGAGATCTTCACCCGAGATCCAACGGAGAGTGCCACCAGCGCAAAAGAGATTTGCGGCGTGAGCCGATCCCGTTTCCTTGCGACAACGCGAGCAGTGGCAAAGATAAAATCCTTTGAGTTCGCCAGAAAGTTCAAATGTCACAGATTTACAAAGACAGGAACCTTCGCACTTTTTTATCATCATCCCCTCGGGTAGGTTTATCAATTGACTCGATAGTATCTTGCGTGTTTTGGCATGGGAAACACAGATTTTTTGGGAGAAAAATAGATGCGCAATCCTACCCAAGCCCAGCTTCCCGCATGGGGACCCGAGAGAAAACTTGTTTGGTTCACCAAACAGCGCGTGCAGCGTTTTTACGCAGAGGATGTCCTACAGCCGTTGCAGGATCTGCAGCGACGCCGCGGCAGTGCGCTTACCATAGAGCCGTACGGAGCGCTGACTCTCGATCCAGAACGGTTTCTTCTCTATGCAGTTCGGGTAGGCGCGTGTCGGGGTGAGAAAAAGACGGTGTTGGTTACAGGGGGAGTGCACGGTTACGAAACTAGTGGGGTAAAGGGGGCGCTCTTGTTTTTGGAGAAACATGTGGGGGGCTACGCGGAGTGGTTTGATTTTGTCGTCGTCCCTTGTGTGAGTCCGTGGTCCTATGAAACGGTGAATCGACTTAATCCCGTGATGGAAAATCCCAATCGAGAGTTCAAGAGCGAGAGCAAAGCCGAGGAGTCGCGATTGTTGATGTCCTATTTTGCAAATTCTAGTTTTGAGTTTGATCTCCATATCGATTTGCACGAAACTACGGATAGCGATTGACCCTAGCCCCGAAAACTGGAGCAGTTGAAACTTCCCAAAAGACTGCGTAAAA
>CAZTDN010000041.1:8748-11823 GCA_964611895.1 uncultured Pseudobdellovibrionaceae bacterium | reverse complement strand
CCGGAAAAATAGCGGCGAATCCAGAACATTCCATTGATTCTGCAGCCAAACCCCCATGTCGCTCGAATAATGAGAATCAAACCACCGAATGCCGGGACCAAACGCTCCAACCGCATGGATCAAAAACCCAAAAGCGCCAAGACAGATCGCAAGCCTTCGAAAGCCAGCTGCATTCTTTTCAGAGAGTGGCTTGATACTCCAAGCGCAAAGCACGCTGACCGCCGGAGTAATCTCCGTCAAAAGTCGAGGTCCCCAACACCACCCTCCCGCCCAGTCCGACCAAAGTGCAGTCACACAAAAGTGGACTAAAATGCTCACCGACAATGCGACCGTAAACCATTGTGGAGATCTCGCCTTAGTTAGCCCCAACCACGATATCGTTTGCGGCAAAAACTGAGAACTTGGCCTCAAAAAGACCAAGGCAAACACAAGCAGCGCCCACGGTTGATAAACAAAAAAACCACGAGCTGGGCTAAACAAAAGTCCCAGAGCTCCCTGACCAAAATGCACCAACGAGAACACAAAGCCATTTGATTGGGCCTGCTGAGGACCAAAAATACTTCCGTAAATTGAATGGTAATACCAGGCCCAAGGAACAAAAAAGAGTCCCATGGAGATCAAAACAAGTAGAGTTTTTCTTAAGGATACCCAGACCGAAAACGCCAGCAGCGGGATCATAAAGAGCACTGCCGTAAGGCGACAACTCAACATATTCGCCAGGGCCATCCCCTGTAGAACTGGAACCAGAGAACTCGACTGAAAAATCGGGCTGCAACCCAAAAACAGAAAAACCACTTCCCAAAACAAAACACCGCCATTGGACCAGAGCCCCTGACTAACGACAGTGAACAGCGCGCTCGACAACCCTAGAAAACCTGTCACCCAAAGTGCCGGTAACGCCCCGGCCAAGACCGACAAAACAAAAAACAAAAGCGTGAGCGCAAGCGCTGCCATTAACGAAGCAGAAAGCTTTGCGAGTCGCCACTGATTCTTCCCAACATCGCCGCCAGCGACTTTGGACAGCGCAAAGACACCCAACGCAAACGGAAGCATTCCCGCTGGGTAATTCGAATACACTCCCTGAGAAGTCGTCCGAAAGGAATAAGGCAATGGTTCCCGGCTCTGCTCGAGATAAGGCGCAACGTTACTCGACTGCCTTTCTAGTAAGGATATCGCCGTCAAATTGACCCCATAATTGTCATAAGAGGACAGTAGAATTCCCCGACCATTGATCAGATAGAGCACCAGTGCGGGGATAAATATCAGATGAAACGCGGAACGAAAGGATGGGAAGTCCCATCGACCAGATTTTAGATGACCAAACTCGGCGCGCCTCCGATGGAGAAACTCTCTCCGATGGGAAGACGAAACCACTAAGGCCCCAAGCGGAATAAAAGTGGCGCAAAGCAGAACAACGCCGTGGGCACCTTGCCCTCGCAGAGCAAGGACAACGGCGCAGACCAGCGCCACCCATTTTAGCAGCCTTGGTAAACTAAACTTGAGGAACATTTTTCGTGGATTCTATGCAGCGAAACAAAAGCGCGTTTCCCTTAAGGTTGGTGACTACATTTCCTGGCGCCACTGCGTGGCGCCGTTGGAGCGAACCATACCAACTAGCAGCTTGCTTTCGCAAGTTGAAAGAGGAGCGCTGAACTCCCTCTTCCTCCAACGTGACGCGCGATGCTTCGGGGGAATGCGCTTACAGCCGAATCTTAGGATATACTGGAGGCAAGTTGAAATCCTTCGGACTCATTATTGGGCTAGGTTTTCTTTTTTTTCCCGGCGCATGGATCAACGCTTCGGCTACCAATCCGCTGGTAGGTGCCGCATTAGAGAAATGTCGATTTCAACTGCTAAGAAAAGAAGCCCAGCTCACTCAGCTCATGGAAGAAACCCAGCGTCTACGGTATCAGCTTTTACAGAGTGACGCGCGCGACATGCGGCCCGAAGATCTTCGTCAGTGGATGAAAACCGACTCAGAGAAAAACCAGCGCTCAAAGTGGGAACTGCTCTTCAAAAAAGTTAGAGAGACCTCGCTCCCCGCACTTGTTCAACAAAGCCTGTTCGCGGAATTTGCCGAAGCTCGTGGAACCCACCTCAACGGCTCCGAATACATTCCTCAAGTCTATGGCGATGCGGATTCTCGCGGCCCCCAGGTCATGGAAGTCACACTTGGTCACATTGGGGTGGATATGTTTTTTTCAAAGCAAGTTGCTGCAGCGCTCAAGGAGGCGGGGTACCAGACCCTTTTCGATATATCCCACCGACGCGAAATCGACCTCCAGCGAGCCAAACCGGGGCGAATGCTCTTGCTACCACACGAACAAGAAATGCTGGTAAAAGAGCTCGGAGAGATGGGCCTTTCCTTTGAACGATAGCTAAACTGCGCTGCGTTTCTTTCTTTTTGTGCTCAAGTCTCCTAGAATAAAGGTCTCAACCAAAACCAGGCGAAACTTATGACCCGCTACATCATGGTTTTAGCAATCCTGAATCTAGTGTGCCCAGCAGCTTGGGGCTACATTGATCCAGGCACCAGCTCTCTTTTGCTCCAGTTGCAACTCGCCTTTGCGGCGGGGATTCTGTTTCAGTTCAAAAAAATCTGGGCATTTTTCACCGGTGTGTTTCGCAAATTTAAGGCAATGAAGTGAGTTCAAGTTCCACCCTCTCACTCCGCGATCCTCACGGCCAACTCATCGCTCTAAATGACCGCCTGTTGAGGGTTATTCATCAATCATTCACTCCAGAAATTCTCGATGCCCTTCAGCGCAGCAGAGTTCAAGACCTCGCCAAGCAGGGAAAGCTCGTTGCCTGGCAAGCCGTGCCCGTTCAAGAGATTCCCCCTGCCCTCTGGCCTAAGCTGCGATTCGGTGCCGGCGAGACAGGCTTAGTCCTGGAACACCCTCGAGTTTGGTTTCCATCTTATCCGACGGAATGGAGCGCCCCGGCTCTCCATCAGGCGGGGCTTTTTACTCTTGAACTCTGCAAAGAACTTCTGCCTGAAGGACTTACGCTGAAAGACGCGACGCCTTACAACATTCTCTTTCGTGGAACTCGTCCTTTGCTCTGCGACCTACT
>CAZTDN010000041.1:0-8648 GCA_964611895.1 uncultured Pseudobdellovibrionaceae bacterium | reverse complement strand
GCTCCCGGGAAAGTTCTCGATATCGGCTGCAACACCGGACATTTTAGCTTTATGGCCGCGCGTCATGGACATCAGGTCGTCGCCATCGATTCCGACCCTCAGGTCGTTGGCCAGCTGTGGGAAAAATCGGCGGCATCGGAAACAGACATTCTGCCACTGATTGTCAACTTGGCACGCCCCACTCCCGCGGCCGGATGGCAGAACCAGGAAACTCTTTCGTTTCTGGACCGCAGCCGAAAAACTTTCGACGGAGTCTTGGTCCTGGCCGCTCTACACCACCTTCTGGTAACTGAGGGAATTCCCTGTGAGGAAATTTTGCGGCTTTTTGCCCAGCTCACACGCGGGTGGTGCGTTATCGAGTATGTCCCCCCAATAGACAAGGGTTTTCAAGCATTGAGCCGGGGACGCGATTATTCTTTTTTTACGCAGCAGTATTTTGAAAAATGCCTTGAAGGGAAATTCAAATTAATCCAAAAACACCCCATCGAAAACTCCACACGAGTCCTCTATTTGCTTGAAGTGATTCCGCTGGCCGGGACGGGACAAGAGTCTTCTGGCGTCGTGGTGTGATACGGCTCATTTCGGGTGAGCTCACCGATTCGGTGCGCAAAGTCTTTTGGCTTCGTTTTTCCCAATAACAACTCTTCTAACAACAAACCACTAATGACCGTGTTAAACGGTTTTGAAAACTCGGAAGCCGGTACCCCTGGGATTCGCACCAAAAAGGGGACTCTGGAATCGCGCGGTGTATCACCATCCCATCGCCAACCATGTAGCGCGTGATCGGATGTCACGAGCAAGATGGTTTGGTTCCACACGCCCTTTAGTTTCATCTCGCTGATAATCTCACCCAAGGTTCTACTTGCGAGTGCTAGATTAGAAAAGTAGATATCTTTTTCATCTCGGTCGTCGTGCTGTGGTCGATCTCGGACCACCTTACCTATTCTTCTTCGGTAAATTCCAGGCAAATGAGGTACCGAAAGGTGCGCGTACACGAAATCTAAGTTCTCATCCGAAGAGCGCCGAAGAGCAAGCTCACGCAAATTATCATAAGAATTGAGATGGGCAGGCGGAGCTTTCTCGAATGGATTCCAGATGCGACTCATGACCGAACCCAATCTCGCACCCAGTTTCCCGGGCTGACCGTACTCGTAATACATCTCCGTGTCGCAGGTCGCAAACTTCTTGGCGGGCAACATGTCACAATAGGGATGGTACCAACCTGTGACAGAAACCGATTTTCCCAGGTCTGCCAGTCGAGAAAACACTGTCTCTTGTTCACTCAGTCTCACCCGACTTTTCAGGACGTTGGTCCTTACGTCGATATCGTTATCCGATCGACGACAAAACTCAGTCAGCTTTTGCGCTAGTGCGTATGCTGGGATGGATGCGTGCGTATGGATATGGGGAGAGTAGGCCTGGGTCGCAAAAAAACTCTCCCGCCGCAATTGATCTATTTCGGGCAAGAACAGTGTCTCTGCTCTATTCACAAAAGTCAGCGAATAGTCCCACTCGTCAAAAACCAGCCACACCACCCGCAACGGGGACGTAGCGTGCATTTTGTCCGTATTCTCCCAATGCGTAGTGCGCTCATGCCCAATTTGCTTGATATACTCTAGGCCAACCGATCCGAAGGTGAGAAAAACAAAAGGAAAGCCGCAAAGCACAAATCCGCGAATTAGCCGTGAATAAGAGTTGGGATAACGACGAAATGCCGCAATAAGTCCCAACGCCAAACCAATCACCAGCACGACACACGCCGGCTTGCCGATATGATCTACCCACCACTTCATCGAGATAATCGGGTACAAAACCGAGGCATTGTAGTGAACCCGAAGAAAGTTGATGGGCAGCAGAAGCAAAAGACTAAACGCAAACATCAAGGCCGCGCGTCCGTAACCGCGCCGCTGGCTCATTCTTAAAAGCAGGAAAAAACCAGTGGATAAAATCCCGATCAAAGTGAGAAAGAAGAGTCCATCACCCAAGCGGAGTGGGTATTGAGGGTAATTTGAGCGCAGCGCCCAATCTAAAAATGCCCAGTCTTTTACCGCAAGCAAGTTCGAAAGAGATACCGCAAACAGCAAGTCCGATCGGACGCCATCGGTATTCTTCCGCAAACGACCCCAAAAATTCGAAATTGACTGGATAGACATACCCACCCTCTAGAGTAGAAGGTTGGGAACGGTTTTTCCACCGCTATCACGAGCACTTCAGAAATCGCCGCCCTCAAGACCCAGCGCGTTGAATCCAGAGTCGTAGCATCGATCCTTCAATATCTTGCTCAAGGTTCCATTCGGAATCTTTTTCTAAACAGGGGCTGATTTGTACGGCCAACACTTGGGCGGCAATGTAGTCTCGGTGCGTTGAAACGGCAGCTGCCAAAACCGCATCGGAAGTATAGTAACGCAATGCGATGCGATCTGTGATTTCAAACCCGGAGTCTTTGCGCAGTTTTTGAACTCGATTCACAAACTCTCGCGCGTTACCCTCAGAAATCAGTGCCTCGTCTAAAGTCGAATCGAGCCAGACTGTTACTGAGCCACTGGTAGCCATGGCTCCCGATTGCTTAGGTTGGCGCTCGATTGTCACATCTGACAAAAGTATCTTTTCTCCGCTCAACTCGATCGAACCATTCTTCTCAAATTGAACGACCGACTCTGGAGCCAGATCTCTCACCTGTTGAAGAATGGTTTTCATTTTCTGGCCCAGACGAGGCCCCAATACTTTTGCATTGGCCTTGGCACTCAACGTCACAAACTTTGATTCTTCAGCACTAAACGTAACGTTTTTCACGTTTAGCTCCTGGGCGATGAGGGACTGAAATCGTTCAATTGCTTGTTTATCGGTCGGATTGCGAGTGATGATTTTCATTTCCTTTAGGGGCATGCGCGTTTTGAGTTTGTGCGCATTACGACAGTTGCGCCCCATCGATACGGCCGTTTCTATTAGTGTCATCTCCTGTTCCAACTGGGGATTTATCCAAGCCGACTGAAACTCCGGGAACTGACTCAAATGGACGCTCTCGGTTTTATCAGCTTGAGGCTTGAGGTTTTGGAAAACCTCTTCGGTAATAAACGGCAGGATAGGCGCGAGCGTCTTGGTGAACTCCAGCAACACGAAATAGAGCGTAGAATAGGCCTGGGTTTTTCCAGCGCTTTTTTCGTCCGACCAAAAACGGCGACGATTCAGACGTATGTACCAGTTGGTCAATCCATCGATGAATGCAATGACTTCGGGAATCACCTCGGACAGGCGGTACTCTGTCATCTTGGTTTCGTAAGACTGGATCAGACTCTGCAGCTTGGAGAGAACCCAACGATCGAGGTCATTCTCGAGGTTATCAAGATCCTCTGGCTTGAACTGACTCGGATCCCAACCGTCCGCTTGGGCATAAGTCACAAAAAAACTATAGGAGTTCCAAAAAGGCAGCAAAACCGAACGCACGATTTCTCTGACTCCTGCCTCTGAAAAGCGCAAGTCTTCCGCATGCGCAGCCGGAGAACTCATCAGATAAGCTCTCAAAGCATCGGCACCGTACTCCCCCAACACCTGCTGAGGCTCTGGGTAATTCTTAAGCCGTTTGCTCATTTTCTTGCCGTCTTCGGCAAGCACAAGCCCGTTCACAATAACATTTTTAAATGGGGCGCGATTGAATAGCGCCGTCGACAAAACGGATAGAGTATAAAACCAGCCCCGAGTTTGATCGATCCCCTCGGCAATAAAGTCCGCGGGGTAATTCCCTTCAAAAGCCGCTGGTGAATTCCGAAAACGTTCGGCAAAAGGATAGTGCTGCTGAGCGTAAGGCATGGACCCACTCTCAAACCAGCAATCAAACACTTCAGGGATCCGGCGCATGAGCTTGCCGGTATGGGGGGAATTAAAAGTAATATCGTCCACAAAGTGCTTGTGCAAATCGGTGACTCTTTTGCCACTGAGTTTGTACAGTTCTTCCACCGAGCCGATACAGAGGGTTTCCTTTTTGTCTTCAGAGCGCCACAGTGGCAATGGCGTCCCCCAAAAACGATTGCGACTGATATTCCAATCCCGTGCGTTTTCCAGCCAGTTTCCAAACCGGCCATCGCGCAAATGTTCAGGAACCCACCGGGTCGTCCGATTGTTCTCAATGAGCTGCGCCTTAATCGGATCGATTTTCACAAACCAAGTGGAAATCGCTTTATTCATCAACGGCGTGTCACTGCGCCAACAAAAAGGATAGTTATGCGTATAGGTATCGTGCCGGAAAATCAAACCGCGGGCCTTTAGATCACGGACTATCAGCTTATCGGCATCTTTAAACAGGACCCCCGCATATTCGGGCACCGCCGCGGTAAACTTCCCTTCCGCATCGGTAGCATCAACCAGGTCAATCCCAGCCTTTGCACACACAGCGTAGTCTTCCTCCCCATGGGCAGGCGCCGTGTGTACTACGCCAGTTCCATCTGTCGCGGTGACATGATCCCCGGCATAGATCCTAAACGCGCCTTGTTTTCTGCGATCGGCAAAGTGTGAGAAAAGCGGCTCGTATTCCCACCCAAGAAGATCGCTGCCTTTGTAGGTAGCAAGCACTTTGGGGTTTTTGCCTTCGAAGTATGCCTGCACTCGATCTTCGGCAATCAGAAAAGCTTCTCCGGGGAAACCATCTGCTGTCAGCTTGACGTAGGCGATTTCTTTTCCAACAGCCAGCGCGAGGTTTGCGGGCAACGTCCAAGGCGTTGTTGTCCACGCCAAGACGTTTAGATTCTGCGCAGGCACTCGGAAACGGGCGGTTACTGCTGGATCCTGAACTTCTTTATAGTTTAGCCCAGCTTCAAAGTTGGACAATGGAGTGCTAATCCGCCAGGAGTAAGGCATCACTCGATGCCCTTCGTAAATCAGACCTTTGTCCCAGAGTTGTTGGGTAATCCACCACACGGCTTCCATGTAGTTTGGGTCCATGGTGCGATAGGCGTTTTTGAAGTCCGCCCAACGGCCCGTGCGTGTGATGACTTCTTCCCACTCTTTCGTGAACCTTTGAACGATCTTGCGGCAGCTTTCGTTAAAGTTCGCAATACCCATTTTTTGGACATCCGCCAATCCATTGAGTCCAAGCTCTTTTTCCAGCTCGAACTCCACCGGAACACCATGGCAATCCCATCCCCACCGACGCTCAACGTACTTGCCTTTCATTACCCAATACCGGGGAACAATGTCTTTGAGCGTTCCTGGGAGAATGTGCCCATAGTGCGGCAAGCCGGTCGCAAAGGGAGGGCCATCATAAAAAACAAACGGCTCTTTGCCTTGATTGGCTGACAGCCCTTTTTCGACGATCTGGTTCTTCTTCCAAAACGCTAGAACGCCTTCTTCGAGGGAGGGAAAATGGACTTCCGGTTTGACGGGTTTCATTGCCGCAAAAAAGTACATGAGAAGGGCCCGTGAAGCAAACTTCCGCTTTGGAGGGACCGCATTGTCCCGTATTATTTAAGTATGGGAAAAAATTCGAGCCGGACTAAGGCCTTAATGGCATGGTCGTCAGGAAAAGATGGTGCCCTGGCACTCTATCGGAGTTTTTCACAGGGAGACTTTGAAGTCGTCTCCTTGCTCACTACGGTCGCCGAAAACTTAGGCCGGGTGAGCGTCAACGGGGTGCCCGAAGCGCTGCTTGAAAAACAAGCCAAAGCGGCCAAGCTTCCGCTTCAGAAAATCCCGATGCCTGTACCGTGCCCAAATGCAGTTTATGAAAAGCGCTGGGAAGAGGCTTTGCTTCCGTGGAAAGCCCAGGGTGTGACGCACGTAATTTTTGCCGATGTGTATGTTGAAAACATACGCCGCTACCGTGAGGAAATGCTGCGCAAGTTTGGAATGACCGCTGTTTTTCCTTTGTGGGGCCAGGACACAAGAGCCCTTTCCAAAGAAATGGTAGAACTGGGGTTTGAAACGGTGGTTATCTGCGTCGACACCCGAAAACTTCCTGCCGATTTTGCGGGCAAAAAATACGACGCCCAGTTTCTCAGGAGCCTTCCATCAGGAATTGATCCGTGCGGGGAAAACGGCGAGTTCCATACCTTTGTATACGGCGCACCGTTCTTTACACAGCCCATCGATCTCGATATCGGCAGTGGTGCCGCTCAGACCAACTTCCAGTTTGCCGAGCTTCGCAGCAAAACGTCTTCGAAATAACTGGGGCTTTCGCACCCTTGAGGGCTCATGTTACTCTCCGCTGGGGATGGGGGGAGAGTTATGAATCCAAGGGGTTTTCACTTTTTCGGCTTTTTTTTCCTGGCAGTCCTTGCGGGTTGCGGCAGTAATGTCCGAACCCAGAGCGGTTCGCAGCAGGACAAGTTTGTTTCTACTTTGCTGAATGTTGGGAAACTGGTTGCGAGCCTACAGATCGCTGGCCAAAGGCACGGGGGAAACACCCAGGTCGCGTCTGGCCCCAACGCTAGCGTAACGGGTGGCGAACTGGATCAAGATGTCGAAGAGATGTCGGCGCTGATGGACAAAGCCACCAGCGCAGGCAAGTGCCAGGTTCCCAATATCTACCCCTTTGATCTTTTTCTGGCAGGTCCCGGGGCAAAATTTATCGAAGCACCGCCTGTTCAGGATGTTGAGTTTATCGTTACGGGGCCCGAGTGCCCCGTCGCATTGGATTTCAAACTCAAAGCGCAACCTGAGGGGGTGGCGACGAAGCTTTCGTACACACTACATTACGAAGCCAGGACTCAAGAAATACGTGACATCCTCGACATAGATAAAATTGACGTCCAAGGCACACTGATTCTGCAAACCCAGGGTTTTGAAATGGATGCGAAGTGGAATCAGCAAGGTTCTATCCACTCTGCGACTCTGGGGAAAATAGGCTGCGAAGTAAAAATGTTCCTCAAGGCCCTTTCAACTGAAGAAGGCGTTGCTTCGGCCTCTTCGGAGTACGAGTTTGCCCTTAAATTCGCAGACTACACGGGCAAACTCCAATCAGCGTTGCGCGCCGGGAACGGCAAGTTGGAAGAAGAATACTTCTTGGATTCCGAAAAACTGACCGCCGATCAGTTTAAGATGTTTAACCCGATCAAAGGAATTTAGTTCGCGGTTTTTCTGGCTACGACGTAGCACGACAGACCCGGCATCCGAATGCCAATGGAGTTCATGGCCTGATTAAGGCTGTAGTCGGCCCAGAGAGTTTTTCGAATCAAGCCGTCCAAAAACGGCTGGGATCGATGCCCGCCCAGTCCCTGAGGCGAGGACGGGGATAGACCCATCTTTTCCAGTGCGACTTGCGCGCTTCGCGGCAGGAGCAAGGACGAAAAAAAATAGCTCCCGTCTAGAATACTCAAGCCTACAGCTCGGGCAGTCTCCTTCAACTGTCCGAGATGGTACCGACGGTGGTGTCCCAGAAACACATCGTGCTGAGAAAACAGGGACTGGTAGGCAGGTACGGTAATCAGAAAAAGAGCCCCCGTTGAAACGCTGGGGCTCTGAACCACTTCTTGCAGTACTTCAATGTCGTTTTTGCAATGCTCGATCACGTCAAGCATCAAGACAACAGACACCTGTTCGCCCGATCTCGCGACAGCTTCCATTGAATCGAAAAGCTTCACGTTGGGACCGACTTTGCGTTGAATCTGTTCTCGCACTGCCGGAGTAAAGGCCGAATCCACTGCGAAAGCACTCTGCGCTTGGAGACGCTGGACGAGGTCATTCACCAAAAAAGCGTCCCCACACCCGAAATCCAAAACCTGCACATCGTGCCAGCCGCGGTCGTGCGACTTTCGCAGCAGAGACTCGACGACGTCGGCTCGGGCGAGCTCCCAGGGGTGCCGGGAGGCGGAATCCGTGCCGGGTACTTGGAATTCTTTCAAATCCATGGGCGCAGTATGCCAGGTTTGGCGCGTTTTTTCAGACAAACTTGTCATAACGCACTCAGGCCACGCGTAAAAAAAGGCGGCTTCTATTTTGCAAAAGCGGGAGACGAACTTATTTGCATAGGAGAAAAAAATGGTTCGCCTCTTTGGAACGCTTTGTTTGGTATTGGTGGCAGCGGGTTGTGGACGAAACATCCAGCCCCTGAGCACGCAGCAGGAACACCGGTTTAAAGCAGCGATGGCTTCGATTGGAAATTCTATACAAGCCGTTCAAGACGACTCGGCGGAGCAGACTGTTGCTTCTAGTTCCAGTTCAAAGCGATCGCCCGAGACCTCGAGGATGGCGCAGATACTCAGAGAAGCAAAGACAAAGGGTGATTGCGTGATCCAGTCGACCATTCCCCAAGTCCATTCCGGGGGAGCGACGATGACCCTGAGTGGTTACAATATTGTGGTTCTTGGAGAGGACTGCCCTATTTCGCTCGAGGCCAAAATGGTCGTGCCCGAAGGTCAGACGACTGGGATGTCTGGAATGTTCAGCCTAAAGTACCAAGCCAAAGACTCGGAGTTTGAGGAGCTTTCTCAGATTAAGAGCGCAGACCTCTACGGAACGATGCGCATTTGGGCCTCTGGTAACGGAGGGACGGATTTTGCTCAAAACATGGAAATGGAGCTGCACGGCACACTCGAATCGGTGACTGAAGGGACGGTGGATATGTATTTCCAGTCCGGCGCTTATATGTCCCAACGAGGCCCTAACGGTTTCAGGATGGAGACGGAGCTGAGAACGGGCCTGGTATTTGAAAAATTCAC
>CAZTDN010000040.1:0-12291 GCA_964611895.1 uncultured Pseudobdellovibrionaceae bacterium | reverse complement strand
GTGGTCAGCGCCGGTTGGGCGGTGAAATAAACAGAAAGGTACATCAATGAACGAAGAAAAAATCCAATTAGAAAAGTTGAAACGAAAGCAGAGGTCACAGGTGCAAACAAGAATCAGAAAAGCAATCAGCATGAGGCAGACGATATACGGAACGTTGCTACCGAAGGGGTTTTCGAAAAACTATTATCGATGCTTGGTCGGTCAGATGGAACGCAGTTTGTGGATCGCTATCTGGAGTTCTGTTCGCTCGGTAAGGCCTGAGGAAACTTGGCTTGTGATGGGCGATGAAGAGCTAAAGAAGATGGACAAGTTCACTCAACAATAGCGCGAAGTGTTCTTTCAGGCCCCTCATCCTCTGGTGAAGGGGCCCGAAACAACACCTCGATCCGGGCGTTCTTGCCGAAATTGCCAATTGGGGGTTGGAGCAAATAGTATGCGTGACGATTATCGAGCCGTTCCGACGGCTGTGGTCTTTGAAAATCCGGCGGATCTGGATAGAGCATTCGAGGCTTTGCTAGGTAAGAAAGAACTAGCCAATCGGTTGGCTCTTTCGCCTAGCTTCATCAGTAAGCTCATGGCCGAGGAGGGCTTGCCCTATCTCAAGATTGGGCGCGCTGTAAGGTTTCGAGTGCGGGAAGTCGTGGCTTGGCTCCAAAAAAGGAGACGACCATGACAATTAAGTTCAATCCGAAACACTACAAAGGAAAAGCCCGCATCTATACGGCTGTTCCGCGCTACGCGCGAATCAGTCGCCTATGGGTGTGGAATGAAGAGCAGCAGGAGTATTTGGTTCCGCAAAACGGAGGCATCTACTACGCGGCTCGGTACGGATCCGATGCATCCGGGAATCGTAAACGCACCTATGCAACCTTCGCGACTCTAGAAGAAGCGCGGCAGTGGCAAGAAGGGGCGGATAAGGTCTCGGCTATCGAAGCGATGATGGAGTCGGCCGGCGGGCCTCTCTTTCGAGAAGTTCTCGATGAGTGGCGACGACGGCGGTTTACCCAGCTCGCGGAAGGTACCAAGATTCAATACGAGAAAATCATCCGGCTGCACTTTGGAAGACTCTTCCACATACCCGTCCGCGATATCACCCCTAAACAGGTGGATATTTGGCTGGACGGATTGAGGGAGGGCGTTTCAAAGTCACCCACCGCGAAAACGCGTCGCTCGTTTGATCATGAGCTGAGTCTCCTGTCCACGGTATTGAAGTACTACCTCGATTACCATGACGACACGGAGTTTCGGTTCCCCATCAAACGACGGCACCGTGAAGCGATGTATGTGGTGCACGGGCCGAGAAAAGTCGCAAAGGACATTTCGGAAGAGGAATTTTTCCGATTTCGAGATGAACTCCAACGCCTCAAAAACGGTCGCGTCTTAGCTGCTCTTGCTACTGTGCAGTATTACCAAGCGCTTCGGATCTCGGAAGCTGCGGGGTTGTTCTGGGAGGATGTCCATCTTGAATGGGCACGGCCTCAGAACTCGCGGCTGAAGATTGTTCGATCGGTTTGCTACCCTCATAAGACCGGGGCTCAACCCTATGTCAAAGACGGGTTTAAGAACTCCGGGGCTAATGAGGGGATGAAAGAACAGCCCGTTTTCCCTGAGTCCTTCCATTCTTTGGTGGATGGGTACACAGAAGGGAAGAAGGGGATGGTCTTTAGTCTGAATGGCGAGCCAATCGCGTTTAGCCTGATTGCAGGGTCTTATAACCGGGCGTTCATCAAGTCCGGGCTTCCCTACCGGGGAACCCATGTGCTGCGTCATGGTGGCTGCCGTCGCGTTTATAACGAGGCGGGAGAGCTGCCCGTGGCCCAGCAGCTATTGGGTAACTCGGATATGAAGACGACCCTCATTTATGCAAAACGAAAAGCCTCCGCGCTCACTGATGTCGCTCACCGGCATTGGGAAAAAAGCTTGGAGGGGAAAAAACCCGCGAGACTGCTTGCAAGTGCTTGCACGGACGAGAATCGAAAATAGAAAATCGGTTATTCCGCTTAGTTACGAAGTGAGTGGCGGAGAGAGAGGGATTCGCCTTCCGGTCGCCCCTTGGGGGCGCCTCCAGGCCGGGGCGCGGTCACCTAGAAAGCTTTCGTCCACTCGGAGTCGCGCGTGACCTTGCGCCCGTTCGAACCCCTCTTCGAGTCGAAACGCTCACGCGTTTCCTATCTCAAACTCCGCCAGTAAAAAAAAACCCGCTTGCGCGGGCCTTTTTTTACTGGCGGAGAGAGAGGGATTCGAACCCTCGAAGGCTGTTACACCTTACACGCTTTCCAGGCGTGCGCCTTCAACCACTCGGCCATCTCTCCTAAGAAGGCCGAAAAAGTAGCATAGCCCGGACCGAGTGTCTAATTTTCCACACCGTTTAGCAAATTACGTCCCAAAAACGCCTCTCCCATGGTGCCCGTGCGAGGGCACTTTCAGTCTACACTGCGGGTACGAGGGTCTCAGACTTGCAAACTCTTATTGTAAGCCGTCTAGGGAGGACCTTAAGTTTGAAGACCGGCGCCAAAACCCAGTTCCAATGGACTTTAGGGCTAGCCCTTTGCCTAGGGACTGCCTCCATTTTGGCGGAACCGGTACCCAATCACTTGGTTTTTGAGGACGATGCCCCGGCTGCAGTCGGGCAGAATACGCCCGGTCGCACCCGGGAAGATAAGCTGGTCGAAGGACTCAAAGAGGCGGATCTCGATCCACGCGCGTTGGAAATGCTCGAACGCGTGTTTCGCAACACTCCCCGTGTCGGACAAGGCGAGTTTGCCAATGCGCTAAACCAGCTCAGTGGTCAGAACAAAGACCTCTTCAAGCCGGGTCAGGTCGAGGATCTCAAGAAACTTTTTGGAGAAACCCTAGCCAAAGTGAACGGCGAGCCCGGTAAAGAACTTACCCAGGCCATGCGCAAAGTCCTCCAGGAATTAAAGGCACCAGTGAACCCTCAAGGCGCGCAAGCAGCCGCCGAACCCCAAGCAGCAGGCGCCGGGGGGATCGATCTCGCGACTTTAGCGCTGCTCAAAGAATTCATGGGTGGGGATAAAGAAGCCAATGCCGGCGCAGATGTTCGCCCGCTTCAAAACCCGGTTCTCCCTCCGCCGGCCCCTCTGGCTGCTGCTGGGCGCGATCGCGGCGACGACCGCAAACGCGATGCTAATCGCGAAGCAGATCGCAATGGCAGGGATCGCAATCGTTTTGGTGGAGGCGGATATCCACAGATGCAGGCGCCTGACTCCAAAGATAAAAACGAGGATAAAAAACCTGAGGACAAAAAACCAGGTTCAGGATCGGATTACGTAAGCAAAAGCAAGCCCCCGCTTGTTCCAGAGGAGGACGACAAACCGAAATCGCCCTCGCCCTCAAAAGAGAGCCTTTTGGATGCGCTAAACAATGTCCCAGTCGATCCAGCCCCGAAGATGGGCCCCGCTCTCTCTCCCATCCAGGACTCCGGTCTGGCGTCGATGGCACTCGGTGGCATGGGAACAATGCCTCCCATGATGGGGCAGGGGATGGCCGGTGTGGGCGGCATGGGTGGTTTTGGCTTTGGTGGCGGTGTGGGCGGCTTTGTCTCTCCGAGTTCTTCGCTGTCTGATGATGTCTTTCGTCTAGACGACGGCATGGCATCGGGACCCGCGCCGGGGGGATATACTTTCTTAAGGGATGTTGGCTACTCCAGTTCGGGAGATCCAGGAGAATCCTACTCAAGCGAGGGCTCCGTTGGTGACGAAGATTCGAGCATTGGTGGCCAACTCAGTCGAATCTCTGCCTATGCGGACCAAATCGACATGACCCCGGCCAAGGTGCAGGGACGATCGCTTGTTGAAAAGCGCGTTGGAAGCTCTTTGACGTCTCTCTGCGCTTCAGAGGTCAATTCGAAAGATGTTGGGTTGTGTGAGGGGTTGGTTTCTCGCAAGCTCCGGGCCGCCCAATCAACCCGTTAATCGGAACCCCCACGCTACTATCAACCCCAGATTGCCTCCGTTGCCTGAAAAAGTCTTTCATTAACCGAGCGCAATCATTCCTATATAAACTAGAATCTATTTTCTTAAACCTATGGTCGAAACGACCAGTTTCGATCAAGTCGGCGATGGAAAGCAGTCCCGCATTTTTTGGGTCGGGACATCCAAACTGAATTTCGTCTACTCGCGCCCAGATCAGAGCTCCAGTGCACATCAAACAAGGTTCTACCGTCACGTACAGCGTGCTTCCGGGGGGGACCCTCCACTGGCCGGTTCGGGTGGAGTAGTCTTCCAGCGCCAAAATCTCCGCGTGAGCAAGGGTGCGCCCGGTTTGTTCGCGTCGATTCGCCCCGGATCCGATGGCCCTGCCTTCGTGCACCAATACTGCACCCACAGGTACTTCACCCTGTGTGGAAGCTTGCTCTGCAAGCGCAATGGCTTGCTTCATCCAATTACTCGTCTCTTCCATCGCCGCGCAACCTACCGGGTTCGGAAGGCAAAATCAACTTTGTGCTGGTATTTCCACAATTGAATTAGGTCTTTAGCTAAAACACCCCAATCGCCTTGCCGATAAGCGTTAGAGGTGCCCTTGAACTACCGCAAGCCTCTGTACCTCGCGTACAACAGTGCTTTCAAACACCAGCCGGTGAAATTCGACCCAGCTATCGCACGGCGCTGGGCGCGCGCGCTTCCGCATCGATTGCGAGGGTGGCTTCCTGAGAAAAAAGAAGCTGCCATTCTGGATGTAGCCTGTGGAAGTGGGCAGCTGCTTTTCTTTTTGAAGGAGCGCGGGTTTACAAATTTGCGTGGAGTGGACATCAGCCCTGAGCAGGTGGCGATCGCGACTCAGGTGGGTGTTCCGGTGGAGATGCAAAATGCCATTGCGTTTTTGGTGCGCAACGAAGCGCGGTTCGACTTAATCACTGCCATTGACATTATCGAACACTTTTCTAAGGAAGAGGTCCTTCCCTTTTTAGAAGCTTGCGTCGGGGCCCTCAAGCCAGGCGGCAGACTCATCCTCCAAACGCCCAACGGCAGCAGTCCTTGGGTTGGCACCGTTCGGTACGGTGATTTCACGCACGAAGTCTGTTTTACGCCGAGCTTGTTGCGCGACTTAATGGCGCTTGCGGGGCTGAAAGAGATTGCGGCGCGAGAGCTAGGCCCAGTCCCGTGGGGCCTTAGTTTGTTTAGTAGTGTGCGTTACGTGCTCTGGCAGCCGTGCAGAGCGTTGCTCTTGCTCATGCACCTGATCGAGACCGGGTCAGCAACTCAGACGATTTTCTCCCGAGTCTTTCTTGCGAGCGGGACCAAGCCTCTCAGGTAGGCGGTTTTTCTTTGTGTGATTTCCCGGAAGCCATCGATCTAATAATGCGATCAGGTCGGATCTCTTGAATGGTTTACATAGGTAGCCGTTCATTCCAACCGAAAAGCACTTCTCTCGGTGGGCCTTAAACGCATCAGCGGTCAACGCAATAATGGGGATGTCCCTGAGATGCTTCTTTCTGGAAGCGCGAATGATTTGAGTGGCTTCAAATCCATCCATTTCTGGCATTTGGCAATCCATCAAAATGAGATCGAATCTTTCTTCATTCAGTCTATCGATCGCCTGCTTTCCATTTCCAACACTGACAGTTTCCTGCTTTAATTCTTCCAAAAGAATCTCCATCAACCTCTGATTAACGGGATTGTCTTCCACAATTAAGATGCGCCCCCTTCGGAGAAGAAGGGGTTCAGAGCGTTTCGTCTCAAGGAAATCGACCGGGCTTTTGTCGGCCTGAATGTTAAAGGAGAAGCTAGTCCCTTTGTTCAACGCAGAATTGACGTGTATTTCTCCTTGCATCAGCTCTACGATTTTCTTGGAGATAGCAAGCCCCAGACCAGTCCCACCATATTTTCTCGAAGTAGAAGAATCAGCCTGAGAAAAACTCTGAAAGAGACGGGCTTTCGCGTTGCTGTCCATTCCTATCCCCGTGTCTGAAATAGTGGTCGAGATGGTGAGGGAGTTCGCTCCCGTCTCCTTTACTCTTACTGCAAATCGTACTTTGCCCTTCTCGGTAAACTTAATCGCGTTCGAAAGGAGGTTGTTCAATACTTGCTTAAAACGAGTAGGATCCATGCGCACTCGCAGGGGTTGCTGCGGAAACGAAGTCTTAAAAACGAGCCCTTTCGCGACCGCCGAAACCTTAAACGAGGCTGCAACTTCATCCAAGAGTCCGAGCAAATCGCAGTCAATTTTTTCCAGGGAGAGTTTTCCGGCTTCAACTTTCGACAGGTCTAAAATGTCGTTGACTATATTCAGCAACACTTCAGACGAACTTTTTATGGTCGAACAGAACTCCAACTGGCGGCGATCTAATTCGGTGCGCATGAGCAAACCCGCCATTCCAATAATTCCGTTGAGAGGCGTGCGGATTTCGTGGCTCATCGTTGCCAAAAAAGCTGATTTCATTTTTGATGCGTCTAAAGCTGCTTGTTCTCGCCCTAGAGCTTGAATGCGGTCTTCTTCTGCTCGTTTTCTATCCGCCACGTTTCGGCTGACGGTAGCGACACCAATAGGAGCTCCAGTGACGGTGTCCACAATGGGAAATGAATTCATCCACACCGGCGTTGTTTCATGGGTTTTGGAGTTATAGAAGTGTAGTTCTCCTTCCCATTTTCCTGTCTTAAGAGCTGTGGGAATGACAGATTTGGATATCAAAGCATAGCTCTCTTTATCAAAATATTGGGGCACCGTCGTTTCAGGGTAAGCTGCTAGCCCGACCATTTTCAGTCCCGCTTTGTTCACGTAGACTACTTTTTGGTTCAGATCACAGATTCCGATAAAGTCCGAGCTATTCTCAATGAGGGAGACGAACTTGTTCTGTTCTAACTCGGCATTTTTCTGTTGGTCGATGTCAGTACAGGTTCCAAACCAGCGGAGAACTTTTCCCGCCTTCGATCGAATGGGTAGGGCGCGTATCAAGTGCCAGCGATAGGCTGCTGTCTTGTTGTCCCATAGTCTGCACTCAGTTTGGAGAGGGGCACCGGACTTCAGGCTCTTTTCCCAAGTCCGCTCGACCTTATCTCGCTCCTCATCCGCGATGAGAGAGAGCCAGTCCCGCATCTGCGTGACCTCGGGGGAGTTTGCGGTGAACTCACGCCACTTGGCATTGTAGTAATCTATTTCGCCGTCAGGATGAGCTGTCCACACGATTTGGGGCATGGAGTCGGCGAGCTGTCTAAAGCTTGCCTCACTTTGAGCAAGGCGTTTTTCGGTTTCCTTGTGCAAGTCGATGTCGGTGCAAGTGCCAATCCACTTGGTCACTTTACCGGTGGAATCTTTTATGGGAAGGGCTCGGACCAAAAACCAGTGGAACTTTCCCTCTCTATTTTTTAAACGATATTCCACTTCAAACAGGGTCTCTGTGCGCAGACATTCCTCCCAGGCTTGTTTGGCCGCTCCGACATCCTCTGAGTGAATGACTTCTTCCCAGGTGACGGGATCTCCGGCTTTGTAGCCCGTGTAATCCGTCCAGCGTTGGTTGAAGTAGATTCCTTCTCCTTGTGCGCTGGTTGCAAAGACCAATTGGGGAATTGACTCTGCGAGTGCGGAGAGTTCAGCGGTTTTAGCAAAAACGCGCTCTTTGAGCTTTTCCTGAGCCAGGTGCAGTTCTTCCTGTTTCACCATGAGTAGGGAGATGTCCTCCGCCGATCCAAAGAGGAGCGAAGCTTCTCTTCCATTTTGATAGGAAGACGGGAAAAGTCTTGTATTCACGAACACGGTTTTTCCGTTTGGCAGAATGAAATTTTCTTTTGGAATCGTGAGACCTTTTTGCCTAAGCGCCTTTTTGTCATTTTCCAGGCATCGATCGGCGATTTCTTTTGGAAACAGATCGTGCACCGTCTTGCCAATGACAAAATCTCGGCTGAGGCCAGAGCTTTCCTCGGCCTTTTTGTTCCAGAGAATAATTCGACCCTCCTTTTGAAGATCTTTGCAGAAAAGACCGACGGGAAGGTTGTCGGCGACTTCAAACAAAAATGCACGCTCTCGCAGTAATTGAGCGGCCTGGGCTTTAGTTTTTAGAAGTAAGAATGCGGAGATTGTTGTGAGGATGAGAATTCCGGTACCAAGCGCGAGTACCAAGTGCATGCCCTCGTTTAGTTGGATGACACTCGTAGCTATGCAATTCAACCGACGCAAAGCAAGAGCTTTTTCTAGCTCTGTTCGCCATAGTACGTTTTGGGGAGAAATGGCGCGCCAGAGAGGATTCGAACCTCTGACCCTCAGATTCGTAGTCTAAGAAAGTCTTCAAAGGCCAAGAGCGAAACTAAGAAAAACCAATAAATATAGGGGTTACACAGGGCTAGCGTCTTGGTTGTTTCCAGTTATTTCCAAAGAGTAATGACCAAAAAATGTCCATGAGAGGTGGGACATTTTATCTATCCTCGTTGCTACCTTTCTGACATTTCGGTGACCAATTTGGCAGTCGGCACTGGCTGAATACACTTCCTAAACGTTCTCTCTGTCCTCAGGCATGAAAATCCATTGTTTTTCATAATGAACTTGTCGGAATACACGACTGAGGCGGCATCGCCCTTGCTACAATGAGTGAGGTTGGATCATTTAGCATGTTAGGACCGAAAAGAAAAAATACTGGTACAAAACTTCTCATAAGACCCACGGTCTTTGCCGAACAACTACGCCCGGTTATTATTTTTTCCTTTTCTACTTTATTTATATATTCAGCGACAGGGAATGCTTACCCAAATCTGGACTGCGGCAGTTTTATGGCAAGGGGAAGTATGGAATCGGTGGTGAAAGGCGTGAAAGCCGTGAAAGCCGATATTTCGACTCCTATGAACAGGCGACGGCAACGCTACGAGAGAAATGGGAGACGGAGGGAATAGTGGAATGATGCTTCATAGAATTTTCTCATTAGTTTTATGCCTAAGTCTTTATTCGCCGCTTTCCCACGGGGGAGAACCTGCGAGTCGTCATGAAATCCGAGTTCAGGCTTCGACTCGACCGATTGATGGCGATACGTTCTCCATTTTCGTGGATTATAATGACCGTCATAATTCGTTTTTAACCGACGAAACGGATTTCAAGACTCGTATCTGCGGCGGAAGGGAATCGGTCTATCCAGTTCCTGAGGGCCAATGTTTAAGAATTTCTCCTGATGCAAAACTAAAAATTCTGAAAAACCTTCAGGACTCCATTGTTAAGCTCATCCCCCAGTTAGAATCTAAAAGATCACCTCGTCTACTTATCTTCATTGATTCGCATGGCTCTCTTGAACACTTGACTCATGAAAAATTTGGGGAAATCGGTTATGGAGAAATTTTCTATTCCATTTTTTGGCCTCTGCATCAGATTAAAAATGGGAGCAAATTAAGAATCGACGTTCACATTAATGCCTGCAAAGCCCATTCTGCCTTACCAAGTTTAAAAAATTTCCTCTCCATACAAAATGACGATGGAGAGCCAATGTATCCCTTTCGAATTAACTTAATGAGTGCAGCTGACAAAGACAATATCTGCCACGCAAATGAACTTTGGGACGATCTTCAGGTGATCAGAAAAGCGAAGCTGTCGGAGTCATTTCCTGGCCCGTCCGACCTATGGGCTATTGAGAATTTAAAATTTGGACACGATACGACGCATCGTATTTGGTCTAATTACCAGCAAGTACCGAACACGATGGATCCGGATCATCTTATGCGCGTATTAAGAGTGGACTTGGAAAAGCCGTCTTCGGAACTGATGCAACACGCGAAAGTTAACCCAAACTTAAAAGCGATAATGACTATTTATTCTGATGAAGCTTGGGGGAAAGAGTTAAAGCGGCTGGCTGAACGAGCGGCCGAGGATGGCGCGATCAAGGACTTCGAAGTCTACAAACTGGTCTCCCTTTTAAATCGTGAGGAGCAGTTTCCCATTTTGACAACGGGGTTACTTAGCAAGAAGAATAAAGTGGATGAATACGCTTTTTCGCGGCTAGCCTACCGGGCTCTTAAATCAGAAAACGATGATGTTTTTGCATGGGGCATCGAGAATCTTCGCGGAAGACAGATCGGTGCCTATCATCTTCAGGTCATTAAAGATTATGCTAATAGTACCGAACAAAAAAAGCGTGCTATAAACTTTATTCAGTCGCTACAAAAAGAGCTGCTTACTGGCTATCGGGGAAATTGGTACTTGGGGATGCGGCGATCGTTGGAGGATATTTTGCTTGCCTGTAGGCCAAACTCCTCAGCAGAATTCCTTTTGAAAGAGCTTAGTAAATGAAATGTGTATCTCAGCTCGCCCCGTTCTAAATTGGTGCATTTTAATTGGTCACATCTCGTCCAGTACAACGGCACGGTATATCCATGGCAAGGGAACAGCGTTAGAAAACATGGCAAAACTCGTTCAATTATTTCCAAAAAATGACCATGCAAATACGAACGAAAGAAAGGAGGGCTGTTTAAGTTATTGAGTTGAGGGTTGAAAATGGCGCGCCAGAGAGGATTCGAACCTCTGACCCTCAGATTCGTAGTCTGATACTCTATCCAACTGAGCTACTGGCGCCTAAAGCACGCGAGAATACACTAAAACCTTCAAATAACAACTGCCTCTGCAGGTGAGTGCTGGCCTTGCGAAATCCCCCTCTCCCGCATGCGGTCCACAATAAACTGGTAACTTTTCATCTTGTGTCGGGTCCAGTCCGGGGCCACAAGTTCATCCCAACGTGAGGACACTGCGGCCAATCGGTCTACGGCGATTCTACGGGGCAAGTGGCTTAAGAAAAGCGCTACTCGATCGGCATAGTTTTCCAGGCTTAAAGGGCAAAATCCGCCTGCACGAAATAAGTCTTCCAGAGGGGTCTTCTTGAGTACGTGGAGATTGTGCAATTTGACGTGGTCGATGGGCAGGCTCGAGACCAAACGCGCCGTTTCCACTATCTGCTCGTCGGTCTCCCCCGGAAGTCCAAAGATCAAATGGATTCCCAAGTCCACCTTGGCCTTGGCTTTGATCCGCTCGATGCAGTCCACCGCATCTTGCGCAGAATGCCCGCGCCGCAAAAACCGCAGCTGCTCGTCAAAAAAACTCTGCACTCCCAGTTCAATTGAAACAAAGCTTCGATCCCGAACTTCTTCGCATAGGGCAATGAGGGCTGGTGGCACACAGTCCGGCCGAGTTCCCACCACCAGGCCCCGCACCTCTGGAAAGGAGAGTGCCGTTTCAAAGTGCAGGCGCAAACGACTCACAGCCTGAAAGCTGCTCGTATAGGCCTGAAAATAAACCAAAAACGCCGTGCTTCGGTACCGATCCCCCAATAGCGACCGCTTGGACTCGATTTGGGTTTTGAGTTCCATAACCCGCTGCTCAGGGTAGGCCGCAGAGCCCCACTCATCGCAAAAAATACACGTCTGCATTCCTTTTAAACCGCGGCGGTTAGGACAGTCGCCAGCTACCGTCACTGGAATCTTCTGAACTCGGGTTCCAATAATGCTACGGTAGCGCTCGCTAATGGGCTCGAACGGGAGCTGCGTTTCCATCGCCTCATGCTATATCTCACTCCGTGCAAAACCCAACTGCGTACTTTTTTCACTGCACTGCAGACTCTAGCCCCACACTCAGTCTGAGCAAAGAGGGCGAGTGGATGCATTCCCGGGATGGCGCTTTTTCGGAGACCCTGCACGTCTACGGCCCGGCCGTGGAGATGGTCTCAACACATCGTTTGCCGACGGAGTATGTCTGTGTGGGGACAGGTCTTGGGTACTTGGAAATCTTGCTTGCTGCACACGCTGCCCGCACGGGGAAGGCCAATCAGTTTCGAGTAACTAGCTTTGAATCCGATGCGTTTTTGCGCCAGAGTTTCCAAAGCTGGGTCGAAGGAAAGAGCCTTTCTGCAGAGTTCGAAAAAGCGTATTCCTGTATAGTCGGTGAGTTCTCTCAGCAGTTTGATTTGCCTGCATCAGTCATCCGCGGGGTGTTGATGGAATGGAATTCCAGTGGCCAATGGGCCCTTGAGGGAGCACTGACATCAAAGATCGCATGGCCTCATCGATATACTTGCATTCTGTTCGACGCCTTTAGTGCGCACACGTCTGCTGAACTTTGGTCCGAGCCTCTACTGGGAGAATTTTTGGATGAGGCGTGTGCTGAAAAAACGATTTTTGCTACCTACGCAGCTACAGGTGACTTAAAGCGCGTTCTTAAAAAACGCGGTTTTGAAGTTCCCACTCGATCGGGTTTTTCGGGCAAGCGAGAATGCACTCTGGCATCGCGCGCTATTTAGAATAAGAAATCGTCACTTCTTCCGTATCGCCGGGAGCAAAGTCCAGCGAATTGAAAACAATACGGTTTTTATCG
>CAZTDN010000039.1:12121-12825 GCA_964611895.1 uncultured Pseudobdellovibrionaceae bacterium | reverse complement strand
CAAGATCAAATTCTTTGAGGTCTAAGTTCATCTCTTTCAAAACTTTCGAGGTGGAATAGATCGGCCCCATCCCCATGCGCTTAGGTTCACAGCCCGTAAAGGCAAAACCTGAAATAGTGCCCAAGATAGCCCTTCCTTCGCTGCGTGCCTTGTCTTCGTTCATCAAGACAACCGCTCCCGCTCCGTCGGTAATGGGGCAAGCGTTTCCTGGCGTGATGGTGCCGTTTTCTCGATCGAAAAAAGGCCGCAATTTTCCCAACGCCTCCATGCTCTGACCATCGCGAGCTCCGCTGTCTTTGGTGACAATCTCAGAATACTTCGGCTCCACGGCGAGCGGAACGATCTCCGTATCAAAGCGGCCCGCTTTTTGGGCCTCGATCGCTCGCTGGTGCGATCTCAACGCAAACAGATCTTGCTCAGTTCGAGTAATCCCAAAATCGCGCGCCAGCACTTCGGCGGTCTGCCCCATATTCAAACCCGATATCGGATCGGTTAATCCTTCCATCACCGCAATCACGGGCTTGAGCATTTCGGGACGAAATGACGCCATGGTAGACATTTTTGCGCCCGAGGTACGGGCTGCGTTAAGTTTGCCGAAAAACTCCGTCATCTCTTTATTGAAGATGAGGGGGAGATTGCTCATGCTTTCAGAGCCCCCGACAAGCATTGTGTCCGCTAGTCCCGCGCCGAGTTTGATGCAACCT
>CAZTDN010000039.1:0-12111 GCA_964611895.1 uncultured Pseudobdellovibrionaceae bacterium | reverse complement strand
GTCGACTCCGGAACCCCAGACCTCAAGGCGATAACGCGGCTAATGTTGGCGGCGTCGGCGGGCGTGCCCGCGTTTCCAAAAACGACTTCGTCGATCTCAGCGGGATCTGAGTCAAACCTGGCAATCGCTTCGCGCGCCGCAGCAACCCCCAGATGCACGGCCGAGCAATCCTTTAAAGCCGTACCCGCTTTGGCGAAAGGGGTTCTTGCCGCCGCAACCACCGCCACTCGACGGTTTTGTTTTTTTCCAACCCAGGCGTTCATCATGGCGTGAAATCTCCGAAGTGTTTGATATCCGAGCAATTGTACAGGGTAGTCTTCAAACTTCAACAAAACCCGAACATGCAAAATTCTTGCGCCGATTGAAACGGGAATGCGATAATGAATCTGGTTCTCAAACGGATTTAAGAAGAGCAGGGGTAACTCGATGTGGCGTTGTCACTACTGCAGTTTATCTTTGTCCGCTGAGACTCAACGCAAGCACCAGCTCTGCCCCGGGTGCGGTAGTGACATCCATTCCTGCAAAAACTGCACAAATTACGATGAGTCCGTAAGCCACCAGTGCCAGGAGTCCAACAGCCCTTGGCTCTCTGACCGCTCAGGCCCTAACGAGTGTCCTTTTTTTGAGTTTCGCGCGAGCTCCGACACCAAAGAAAACTCCAACGCCGAAGCCGAAAAGGCCAAAGAGGCCTTTCGAGCCCTTTTCCGCAATCCCTAAACCAATCCTCCGAACCCGATAAACTCATTGACTTTATTGAGCTCGTTTTAGTAACTAGCGGGGTTCAATTGCATTTAGTTTTGAGGAAGCATGGCCACTACGAAGAAACCCAAAGAAGCAAAAACCCCGGAAAAACCGGCCACCAAAAAGACCGCCGCCAAAGAGGCAAAAGCTCCAAAGACATCGGAATTACAGGCCAAAAAGGCCTCGGAGCCCAAGGACAAGCCCGCTAAAAAAGCGACAAAGTCCGCTGTGAAGCGCGCCCCTCTCATGGAAAAGACCTTTTTCGCAAAGCCAGGGGACATCACACCAAAATGGCGTCTAGTAGATGCCAACGGCCAAACTTTAGGCCGCCTGGCAACCTATCTTGCGACTGCGTTGATGGGCAAAGACAAACCTTCCTACACCCGGTCTGCAGACACCGGCGATTTTGTGGTGGTGATCAACGCCGAAAAAGTCGCGATGACGGGCAATAAATGGAAAGACAAAGTTTATCAACACCACACGGGCTTCCCGGGTGGAATCAAGACCTACAGCGCCGAGTACATTCGGGAAAATCATCCTGAGCGTCTCATCGAAAAAGCGGTCTGGCGCATGCTGCCCAAGGGCCATATGGGCCGTCACTGGTTCAGCAAGTTGAAAGTGTATGCGGGGACAGTTCACCCTCACACTGCGCAGCAACCTGAGCCAGTAAAACTCGCTCAATAACTTACACCAAGGCGGAATAAAGAATGGCGAACGAAATGTTGAACGCAACCGGACGACGAAAAACAGCAATTGCGCGTGTGCGATTGCTTCCGGGTGGTGACGGTTCCATTAAAGTAAATGGCCGTCCCATCGAAGAGTATTTCCCACGGGATACACTGCGCGCTGCCGTGTTGCGTCCCTTGATGCTCACGGAAAAAACCCGTGACTTCAGCGTCGACACTCTGGTGGATGGCGGTGGCATCGCGGCCCAAGCGGGTGCGATTTCTCACGGTATTAGCCGTTGCTTGCTCAAAGTCGACGCGGCCCTTCGCGGAACGCTCAAGAAAGACGGGCTGCTCACTCGTGACCCTCGAATGAAAGAGCGTAAGAAATACGGCCAAAAAGGCGCACGTAAGCGCTTCCAGTTCTCTAAACGTTAATCGTTTCGATAGAACGTTTAGCACTTTTAAAAAGGGTTTCTGCCCGACGGCAGAAACCCTTTTTTACTTAGTACAGAAACGTATACCGGTAGATCAGTGCCGCCCCGAACACCTGCTTGCCTAAGCCAGGGTTGAACTGAGCACCATTGATTTGATGGTAGGCTAGTTTAAGTCCAAAATTGTTCAACCCCCAACGCCGTTCCATTCCCAGAGAAGCCCCCCACCGTGTTTCAGTCCCCTGCCCGGCCCCCGGATTCAGTCGGCGACGTTCGTACAAAGCGCCCAGCTCCCCGTGCCACCAAGTCCAAAGGGGTGGCAATCCCACGTCCAAATAAACCCCTTCTCCATCGGGCCCAAGCGGATGCCCCATCGTGGAACCTGCGTAGGTTAGCCCTTGAGTCCAAACGGGGTGTTGGTAGCTCTCTGCAGCGGTCCGGGCAAACTCGATGCGCAAATCCCATCGGGAGATATCCGGAAACCATGCCCCCACTTGGTACGAAAAAGGGGGAACGACTCCCTCGCCCAACCGGTTCCAGAGCGCCTGCCCATACACTTTGGCAAAACGCCGGTGCACCCAAAAACCATTGTTCACTGCCAGAGAAAAATGACGTCGCCCGCCGAGATTCCCAAACCCGCCACCCAAGGGCAGAGTGAGAGCTTCGCCCCAGCTCAATGGAGAAACTCCCACACCGCCGAACTGGAACACTTCAGCCACAGCGACTTCCCACCACTGGAAGGGGCGCATGCCTAGCTCCACGCCCCATAGGCGAGTGCCGCGCACCGTACCACTATCGCCTTGATTGCCCAGCCATGTCCGAACGCTCACCGGTCCCAAATGTGAAAGCCAACCGTCCATCACATAGGGACGCAACGCAAATTCGAGGACATCGATCGGAGCGGTCGCTCCGGAATAGAGCAAGCTTCCGTGTTTGGTATCACCAAAGCGGCGAGCGTAACGGCCAAAACTTAGTTCCGAAAAACCGTAACCGATTTTGATGTGCCCTTCTTGGAGGTAAAACCGGCCCCCCACATTCCCTTGGTCCACCCCCCAGAAAAACCCGGGAGTTACCGAGCCCGCATAGCCCCAGGTCTGGCCACCTGCCTGCCCGGCGAGTGTGGCTTCATGGGAGAGACTCAGTCCACTAAAAGCAAGGCGGTTCTGCCTCTGGGCAAATAGAGGCCAAAGCGTTGCGGGCAATCCTGGCAATGTCACCCGATCATCCACCGCTGAAAACCCATCCACTCGAATTTCCACTGGGGTTTTTGGCTGAACGAGCAACTGCCGCTCATCCAGTAACCATTCGGGTGCGTGGCAAGAAGGGGTCGCAGGGTCCCAATCTAAGGCAGAACGCAAATCTGCCGATGTTTGTGGCCCAAGAGCTCGAAACGTCGGATAAGCGCAACCCAAAGCTTCGAGCTTTTCGATGTTTTCATAGGCGCCGCTATAGGAGGAAAAGTGCGCCGAGACTTCTGCCCAAAGAGAGCTCGCGCAAACCGTAGCTGCAATGCAAAGAGCGAATATGCGCGCCGTCACACCATTCGACCCGCTGTACCAATATGAACGACTTTCATTTCTTCGAGAGTCCCTATCCAGTCTTCCAATAAAGGCAAGCGTACACCGACTTTGTCCGTGGTCAAAAGGCGCACTCGCGCACTTCCCGAAACACCCAGAATATTTTTCTCTTTCAAGACCTGTGCGACTTGCTCTGCTAAGAGTGGCCCACCGTGCACCAGCGCAACTCCAACAGGCAAAACGCGCCGAAAGCTCTTTTCCAAAAGTGGAAAGTGGGTGCATCCCAACACGACGGTTCGCACCTGTTCCCACTCCACGTCGGAAAGGTAGCGTTCCATTACCGCCGAAGTCAGTTCATGATCAAACCAACCTTCTTCGGCCAAGGACACCAGCAACGGACAAGCTCGTTGCTCGACTTCCACACGGGGATCTGCACTTGAAAACGCTTTTAGGTAGGCTTCGCTCCGTACCGTGCTCTGGGTAGCTAACACCAGAATTTTTTCAGGGTTTTTCCGCGAACGAAGGCCGGCTTGAACTCCGGGTTCAATCACCCCGAACAAAGGCACAGGGAATTCCGACTGCAGTTCCGGTAGCGCCATCGCACTTGCGGTATTGCATGCAACCACGATGGCCTTGACCTTTTGTTCCACCAAAAACTGCAGGCACTCTCGGGTGTACTCTTTCACAACGGATTGGGATTTGGAGCCGTAGGGCAGCCGAGCCATGTCACCGAGGTAGATGTAGTTTTCATAGGGCAAGCGGCGGCGCAGCGCCTTGAGAACGGTCAAACCGCCCAAACCTGAATCGAATACGCCTATAGGGAGCTCATCCACATTTCCCATGGCCCTGAAGTAGCATAAATAGGGCGTGCAAGCTATAGTCACCGGATGCTCACTTCGGTAAACCAATGGCGCCTACTAGGCCAAATCGTGCTCGGGTTGGGGCTGACTGCGCTTTTTCTCTATACTATGGCGCCATTCTTGATTGCGCTCGCGATGGGGGCTGTCGTGGCGATTCTGTGCCAACCTGTCCACCGACGCCTGACTCGACTGCTCCCGCCAGTATTGTCCGCCATTGTGGTCACAGGAGGAATCACGCTCCTGATTCTGGTCCCTTTGACGTTCTTGGGCATTGGTGTCGTGTACCAGCTACGCGACCTACTGCATGATCTCAAAATCCCCAGTCTTTCGGATCTGCAAAACCTGACCGAGCACCCCAAAGTGATTCAGTTTGTGCACCAAATCCCGACATGGATCCCCGTCGATCGGGCTTGGGTACAGGAGCAGAGTCTATCGCTCTTGCAGACAATCTTGGAAAAAGCCTCTCAGCTTCTGGCCTCAGTGGTGGGACAATTGCCCGGGATCTTGCTCGGTGTTTCGATCGTGATCATTTCGAGTTTCTTTTTTATTTTGGACGGAGTGAAATTTGCGAGTTTTTTAGAAAAAATCTCTCCACTTCCCGCCGAAAAATCTCAGCAGCTCTTTAACGCTTTTTCCGATACCTGCCGCGGTGTGGTGCTCAGCATGCTTGCCGGAGCTCTCGCCCAAGGAATTTTAGTGGCGATCTTTTTTGCGGCGACACAAGTTCCCAACGCCGTGCTGTGGGGTTTTATCGGCGTGATTTTAGGACTCATCCCGCTCGTCGGCACCACTCCACTGATCGTGGGCGGCATACTTTTCCATTTGGGCAACCACCACGTCGGTGGCGCTATCGCTATTTTGATTGCTGGAGTGGCCGTGGGATTTGCGGACAATCTCATTCGCCCTTGGGTGCTCAAAGGCCACGGCGAGATGCACCCTCTCTTGGGGCTTGTGAGCGCTTTTGGGGCCGTTTCCGTTTTGGGACCGGTCGGTATCATTCTCGGGCCTTTGATTGCGGCTGTGTTTGTGGCCTTTTTGGAAATCTTATCTTCGGATTTGAGGTCGGTCTAAGTGCCACGTCTACTTATTCAAGTCTGGCATGTGTTCGAACGCAGCGTACCTTTCTTCAGAGTTGCGCTGTTTTCGCGTCGAGGAATTGCGAGCCGTGACGGTAGAGCGCTCATTTGGGGAAAACTGCGGCGTTTCGTGCTTTCGCTCTCGCCGGGCTACGCCGAAAACCTGAGAAAAAAGTACGGCCTCTCAGGAGGGTGCGTGAGCTGCGGAGCGAGCTGCAATCTGCTGTTCCGGTGCCCGCACTGGGATGCAAAAACCCACTTATGCACCGTCTACGAAAATCGCCCGAACATCTGTCGGGTCTTTCCCATTACCCCGGCGGATATCCGCGATCGCAATATCGTCCTCAAAGACAAACCTTGCGGCTTCAGCTTTAAATCGCCCACGGAATAGCGCGAAACGAAGACGTTTTGTATTCGAAGTAAAACTCATAAACAAACTGAATAGAGCCATCAGCTTTGACCATTTGTTGCGGTGGATTGGGAAAAGTACTCCGATCCCAGAATGCCCGTTGCGGTGCCTGATCGAGTTCAGGGATGCCCGAACTGCGTAGTGTTTCAATGGCAACCACACGCCCCGCGCCGTCCATGGAAATGGCGAGCTTGGTAATGTACACATTGGCAGAAAGATGCTGGCCTTCCAGAACGATTTCGGTGACGGCTCGCGAAGCGTTGTCGACCCAATCCTGGTAGATTTCGTCGGTTACTCGTCTCATGAAAGAGGCAAAAGAAACAGCGTCGCTGTTCAACAGGGTTTCGTTTCCTGCTTTGATATCGGAAGGCAGCCGATTCGGAGTTGCTGCGGGCGGAAGAAGGTCTCCCAATGCCAGTGCTTCCAAGGGTAGGGATGGTTGCTGCGAAAATCGCCCACTCCTCGAAGCACGAGTTTCCTGGGCGACTCTCTGACTGAACTCCGCTCCGAATCGTGCCTTGGTGCGGTTGAAGGTAGGGTTATCGGCACGTTGGTTTTCTACAACTGCCAGTTCAATGGGAGAGGTAACATCAGGGGATTGCTCCACGGAAGCTAGTCTAAGAGCGGGGCGCAACCAGACAACGTGGATTAGGAAAGATGGAATAATGAACCATTTCAAATGGTTACGAATATTCCTACGTTCCATGTCTCACTCCCCCGGGTAGTACACCCGGACTAGTGTTAACCCACAAGCTGGGGCTGTGTGCCCTGCCTGACGCCGATCCCGACTTTGCAGGATTCGGCTGACGTCCCCAATATCGCGCTTTCCTCGCCCAATCTCAACTAACGTTCCAACAAGCGTTCGAACCATTTGTTTTAAAAAGCCATCTCCCCGCACCCGGAACGCAAAAAAACCGTCCCCGCGGTCATACAAGCCAAAATCGGTAATTGTACGGACAGTTGTCTTAAGCTCGGCTTTGGCACCTTGAAACGCGACAAAGTCATGCGTTCCCAGAAAGCTCGGCATCGCTTCTCGCACCCTGCCCCAATGCAGTGAGTCTGGTACGAAGTACGCCCTCGGATTCAAACTGCTAGCGTGCTTTCGATTGAGAATCACGTACTCATATTCTTTGGCGATAGCATCTTTCTGTGGATTAAAGTCCGCAGCGACCTGCTCAGAACACAGCACGCGGATAGTCCGGGGCAGGTGGTAATTCAGAATCGAAGTCCATTGGCCTGGCGCTTTGCCCCCGTCCGTGAAGAAAGTCGCTACCTGACCGCGCGCGTGCACGCCACTATCGGTGCGACTTGCCCCGTAGAGTGTTGTCTTGCGCCCGTGGGTTTGGGAAAGAATATCTTCAATCGCGGCTTGTATGGAAGGCCCGTTCGGCTGCCGCTGCCAGCCGCAGAAATCTTTTCCATCGTACTCTATGAGTAGCTTGACGTTCACCGTGCACTATAAAGGACATCCAGACACTCGAGGACGTTTAGAGCCGCGCCCTTACGCAAGTTATCCGTGATCACCCAGTAGTTGAGCCCAAAAGGTATCGACTCATCCCGACGCAACCGGCCGACAAAGGTAGCGTCCGAACCCGATGCCTCGCGATTGGTGGGGTAGATATTTCCTGACGGGTTATCCAAGACTTTGAGTCCCGGAAATGCGTCCATGAGCTCTCGCACCTGTGCGATGCTTTCGAAACCCTCTTTTAGCTGTACGTTTACTGTTAACCCATGCCCACAAAAAGTGGGAACGCGCACAGAGCTTGCGGACACGCCAAGTTCCGGCAAGCCCAAGATCTTCTTAAGCTCTTGTTCTACTTTGCGCTCTTCTTCCGAAACGCCTTCTTCGTCGACAGAGCCCACAAGTGGCAGACAATTAAAAGCGATTGGGTGGGGGAAAACTTCTGGCTCTTCGTTGCCCCCATTGAGCAAGGATGCAGTTTGGTGAGCTAGTTCGTCATAGGCACGCTTGCCCGCGCCCGACACCGATTGGTAGGTCGAGACCACCACCCGCTCCACGCCAAAATTATCAACCAAAGGTTTGAGACTCATCGCAAGTGGGGTCACCGTGCAGTTCGGCGTCGCAATGACTTTGCCCCGAAATCCGGTGAGCCTGTCCCCGTTCACTTGTGGAACTACCAAGGGCACATCTGGAATCATGCGGTAGGCGCTAGAATCGTCGATTACCAGCGCCCCTGCCTCGACAGCTTTAGGAACAAACTTTCGGGTAATGTCCATGGGCACACTGAAAAAAGCGACGTCTACCCCTTCAAAACTGTTTGGGCCCAATACTTCGACCTGCCCACTGTATTCGCCGACCTCAAGGTAATCGCCCGCGGAGTCTTCCGATGCAAAAAGCCTTAGCTTCGGGAACTTGATTCGGTTCTCAGCCAGAATCTCCAGAAACTCCTGCCCCACCAAGCCGGTGGCGCCCACTAGAGCTACTGTTTGAATTTTTTCTAAATGCCTGAACACTAGGTCCCTCCCGACCGTAAACCGGGCCTTCGACGAAACCACGATAGGATCTCGCGCACGGGCCCCCAAAAAACATAATAGGTCATCAAACTCAAGACCCCGATTTCGGGCTCAATAATCACAAAAGCAATCCCAAATACCAAAAATACCAACATAAAAAACCGGCGCCGGTGGCGGAGATCAAAGTCTTTGACGCTGCGATACCGAATATTGCTCACCATGAGTACGCCCAAACATGGAAGCGAAACGAGCAAAAGGATATCCGGGTGCGAAAACTGCAGGTCAGGGTAGGCGATGGCCAAAGAAGCCAAGAAAATCGCGGCTGCCGGCGAAGGCAGGCCCACAAAATAGCTTTTGGGAGAGTCTTCTGAAATGGTGTTAAACCTCGCCAAACGAAGCGCTCCGCACGCCACGTACAAGAACGAAGCAGCAGCTCCCACCCGTCCGTAAGGGCGCAACGCCCAGAGGTAAGCCATCAGTGCTGGGGCCATCCCAAAGGAAACCACGTCCGAAATCGAATCGTACTCCAGTCCGAAACGGGTTTGGCTGCGTGTCATGCGCGCCACGCGCCCATCGAGAACGTCAAAAATTCCAGCCGCCAGAATCAATAACGCAGCGGATTTAAAATCCCCGTGGATGGATCGCAAGACGGAATAAAACCCACAAAAAAGGTTCCCCGTCGTAAACAAACTGGGCAGAACAAAAATATAGGCGTGTCGATTGCGCTTCAACTTCATGCCCTTCGCTGGAAGGTAGCCAAAAGGGTTTCGCCACCGACGACTCGATCGCCGGTTTTGACTTGAGGGACTGCATTTTTGGGCAGATAGATGTCCACTCTCGAGCCAAATTGAATCAAGCCAAAGCGTTGCCCTTTGATCAAAAAACTACCGATGGCGGGGTAACAGATGATCCGCCGTGCAACGAGACCCGCGATCTGCACCAAGACCATGGTGTCTCCCTGATCTGTTTCCAGCAGAACCGTATTACGTTCATTTTCTTCTGACGCTCGATCGTCAAAAGCCGCCAAAAAACGCCCTTTCCGGTGGCGGATGTTTCGGACAGAGGCATTCAATGGAGATCGGTTGATGTGCACATCAAACAGCGACATAAAAACGCTGATTTTTATCCGTTCCTCCTGCAGAAATTCCTTTTCCACACTCGGACCAACAAAAACCACTTTCCCGTCCGCAGGGCACGCAATTTGATCCACTCCCGCAGGACTCAGGCGCTCTGGATTTCGAAAGAAAAAAACAACGTAAGAAGCTAAAACAAAGAAAACGAGTGAGAGGAGCCAAAATCCACCCACGGCGAAGAGCGCACCTACTGCTAGGGTTACCAGCAAGTAAGGGACGCCTTCTCGCGCCATGGGAAAATTATCGTTCACCCTTACTCCTCAGTATCAGCAGAAGAATCGTCGTCTGAAGAGAGCTCTGTATCGTGCACATCCATTTCCACAAAGGTGGAAACCGCTTCATCGTCGGGCAAGGCCTTTAGGTGGGCATCGTATTCCTTTTGGGAAAGCAGGCCTTTTTTCAAGTACCGATCGCAAGTTCGGCTGTCTAAGTATTTACGTTTCATTTCGTTTGCTGCCATTTTTACTCCTTAAAGTGTTTGTTCCGGGGGCACTGCGGCCGGCGGCTCCACCATCGCGGGAGGAACATCTTCAACGGCCTGTACCACCTGCGGGTTTTCATACTCACGAATCATGTCTTCTAAATCTTTTCCTTCGAGCACTTCTTTTTCAGTAAGAACCGATGCAAATCGAACCAGCATGTCTTTTTTGCTGTGGATCAATTTACGAACTCTCTCGTAGGACAGGTCCAAAATCTTTTTCACTTCTTGATCGATGGTCTCTGCTGTGGAGTCGCTAAACTCCCGTCCAGCTATCGGTCCCGACGGCGCCTGAATAAAAGACGACCTTTCGTTCGAGAACGTCCGAGCTCCACAGACCTCACTCATCCCGTATTCCATCACCATGCGTTTTGCGATGTCGGTCGCTTTTTGCAGATCGTCCTGAGCACCTGTGGAGACTTCGCCAAAAACCACTTGTTCGGCCACACGACCACCAAACAAAATATCGATCCGAGCCAGCAGCTCGGGCTGAGTCATGAGGTATCGGTCCTCTTTGGGCAGAGCCATGGTGTATCCTAAAGCCCCAAAACCACGAGGAATGACCGAAATCTTGTGCACCGGATCGGCGCCTTCGGTGTAGTACGTGACCAAAGCGTGTCCCATTTCGTGGTGAGCCACGATCCGCTTTTCTTTCACATTGATAAGGCGGGTCTTTTTTTGCAGCCCAGCAATCACACGATCGATCGCCTCATCAAAATCCAACATACCCACTTCTTCTTTGCCCTTACGCACAGCAAGAAGTGCCGCCTCATTCACCACGTTGGCCAAATCGGCGCCGACAAACCCGGGGGTCCGGGCTGCGACTTTTTTGAGGTCCAATGAAGCGCTGATTTTCACGTTCTTAGCGTGAATGCGCAAAATAGCCTCTCGGCCAATCACATCGGGCCGATCTACCAACACCTGCCGATCAAAGCGTCCCGCCCTTAACAGTGCCGGATCCAACGTCTCCGGCCGATTGGTCGCGGCCATGATGATGACACCAGTACGCGTGTCAAAACCATCCATCTCGACAAGCAACTGGTTCAACGTCTGTTCGCGCTCGTCATGACCGCCCATGGGGGACACAGCACTGCGGACTTTCCCAATAGCATCCAATTCGTCGATAAAAATAATACAGGGCGATTTATCCACCGCTTGAGCAAAAAGATCTCTCACTCGAGCTGCCCCTACCCCAACAAACATTTCAACAAACTCAGAGCCACTCAAACTAAAAAACGGCACCTCAGCCTCACCTGCAACGGCTCGAGCCAACAATGTTTTTCCTGTGCCTGGGGGGCCGACCAACAAGATGCCTTTAGGGATTTTTCCGCCGATGGCGCGAAACTTCTGCGGCGTCTTTAAGAATTCAATAATCTCAGCTAACTCTTCTTTAGCCTCTTCAACTCCGGCCACATCCGAAAAAGTAACCTTTTTAGAATCGTCGACAACCAAACGCGCACGGTTTTTTCCAAAACTCATGATGCCAGCGCCGGGGCCCATTTTGAAAGCTCTCGAAAACAAAACTCGCCACAACAGCAGCAAGAGAGCAAAAGGCATTACCCAGTGCCAGAAAAAGTCTTTTACCAAGGTGTTTTCTTGCTCATATTGGATTTTGCGCTCGTCTAACAACTTGGTGAGTTCGGGATCGTTCACCAACATCGTCACAAAAAATGTCGCGGGCGCGGCAGTTCTAGAAAGGGGTGCCGTGGCGGCGGCTGTGTCGGTGTACCCTTTGGCAATAGTCTCCGACAAAACCACCCGTTTGATCTCGCCTGCTTTTACACGATCTTTGAATTCGCTATAGGGAATCTCTTTGGAAGTGAGTTCGGGGCGTGCAATGACAGAAAGCAAAAGCAGTAGTCCCACACCAAGCAAAACCCATGTCCACACCCCATTTTTTTGAGAAAAAGGGGGGAGCTTTTTGAGGCTAGACTTCCGCTGCTTGGATTGAGGGTCGGGGGTTCCGGTGCCCCGATCTTTTTTATTGGCCATAGGCACTAGGAACTAACATAAAGATGTGCCTAAAGCAATGAGGGGCCCATCGGAATAACGCAAAGCAGTTCCGGTGAATTATCTTATTAGTTCAATAGGTTGCACTGGTTTGGTCAGGCGGCTTTGGAGCGGGTGGACCGGCGAATGGGCGCAAATATCTGCCGGCGAAGCAAGTGCACCCACCGTGCGTCGGGTTCGGTGGGCATGGCCCACCTTCCCCCGTGGAGAGGAGATTCAGTACCCGAAGGAGCGTAAAGGTTTTTTATTCCCAAAATCAATACAGCGATTTTTTCGGCGAGCCAGCGCGTAATCAAGGGCACATGTTGATGGA
>CAZTDN010000038.1:0-13092 GCA_964611895.1 uncultured Pseudobdellovibrionaceae bacterium | reverse complement strand
GCTTTTTTCTTTTTCAGAAGAGAAAGATTATCGCGAAAATCGCAGGCCTCGGCGGTACAGCCCGAGGTCATGTCTTTCGGGTAAAAATACAACACCACTATCTTGCCCTTGAAATCACTCAAGGCGAGATTTCCCCCGGTAGAGGCCACAGAAAACCCGGGAGCCTTGTCCCCTTCTTTAAGCATGGGACTTTTCTACTCAAGCCCGTTCCCCCCGGCAACGACAATCCCGGTTGGCAGATACCGTATCCCACGGTATGAACAGTCTACCTATGGACCCCAAACACCGCCTCATTGTTGCTCTAGATGTGGATTCGCTCGCGCGCCTGACCCCTTTGGTCGAGGCGCTGGCCCCTCATGTAGGTTTTTTTAAAATCGGCCTCGAAGTCTTAACGGCGGTCGGAGCGCCCACCGTCGTGCAACACGTCCAGCGATTAGGGGGCCAGGTATTTTTTGATGCGAAGTTCAATGATATCCCGAATACCGTCGCAGCGGCGGCCCGCACCGTGGGGAGCATCGGAGCGAAGCTTTTTACGGTACACGCATCGGCCGGCTCGGAAGCCCTTCGGCTTGCGGGCGAAAACAAAGGCTCCGCTGAATGCTATGCGGTGACTGTTCTGACCTCATTTGACGAGGCCACTTGCTCACATGTTTTTGGGGAACCTCCCTTGGAAAAGGTGCTTAAGTTCGCGCAGGACGCCGCCGAAGCTCAGCTCGACGGAATCGTCTGTTCAGCGCAAGAACTCGAAGCTTTAGGAAAAGATCCCCGCTTTAAATCCCTGAAAAAAATCTGCCCAGGGATTCGTCCCAGCTGGTATCACTCCGAAGATCAGAAACGCGTCATGACCCCCTCAGAGGCCATTCGTGCCGGAGCCGATTACCTTGTCATCGGTAGACCGATTACGCGGCCTCCTCTTGGAGTAGGATCGCCGATAGATGCAGTTAAGAAAATCCTATCCGAGATTCAGGAGGCGTCCACTTGAGTGATCCTCAGGCGCTTGCGACGTTCCAGGAATGTGGAGCCATTCTTACCAATAGCCACTTGGTTTATACATCCGGGCTTCATGGGAGCGCTTATGTCAACAAGGACGCGCTCTACCCCAATCCCAAAACCATCTCTCGACTTTGCCGGATCATTGCAGTCCATTACGCTTCGCAATCGATTGAAGTCGTTCTCGCTCCTGCGATGGGTGGGATTGTTCTCACCCAATGGATCGCCCACCATTTGAACGCACTCACCGGGCGCACAGTACTGGCAGTTTATGCCGAAAAAACGGACTCCCCCCAGGGCTTTGTACTGAAGCGAGGTTATGAAAGACTGATTCAAGGCCGCCGCACCTTGATTGCTGAAGATATTTTAACGACGGGAGGCTCGGTGAAAAAAGTCGTGGCATTGGCTACAGAGCTTGGAGCCGAAGTCGTCTCTGTCGCTGCCTTGTGCAATAGAGGAAATATCTCGGCTTCCCAGATTGGAGCCCCTTCACTTTTTTCTCTGGTGACCCTAGCTCTAGATAGCTGGCCCGCCGAAAAGTGCCCGCTTTGTGCTCAGGGCATACCCCTGCATTCTACTCTCGGGAAAACACCAGCGAAGCCCACCCCAGCAAAAGCATCACCCCGCCCAGCGGAGTGATGGCTCCGAGCCAACGCATCTGCGTTAACACCAACGCGATCAAAGTCCCGCAAAACACCACGCTCCCCAAAGCAAAACAAAATCCCGCGCGACGCAACCAAACCGTATTTCGCTTTTTCTGAAGCTGCCCCACGGTGAGGAGAACCAAAGCGTGGAACATTAGGTATTGTGTTGCAGTCCGATAAATTTCCGCGTCAGTGGGGGTAAGCGCATCTTTCAAGGCGTGTGCCCCGAATGCACCCAGGACAACCGCAAGAAAACCAAACACGGAGCCTAATCTGAAATACGAAATCATAGTGCCCAAGGGCTATCACACGGTGGTCGCGCTGGGTAGCGAGGCAGTCGGGCCAGTCGCCGCGTTTAGCAGCAGATCGGAGTCTTTGAGGGTTTGTAAGTACCAGTCCACTGTGCGGCGCAAACCTTGTTCCAGGCTCCAGCTGGCCTCGAACCCAAAACGCGCTTCGGCACGAGAGTTGTCGACGCAACGACGGGGTTGCCCATTGGGCTTGGAAATGTCCCAGCGCAGTCGGCCACGAAACCCAGTGGTAGCGCACACGGCGTGGGCCAAATCGGAAATCGAAATTTCTTTTCCCGTTCCCAGATTTACCGGGTCGGAAGAGTCATAAAGCTCCGCCGCTTGAACAATCGCTTGGGCCGCGTCTTCCACATACAAAAATTCACGAGTCGCTGAACCATCTCCCCACAGAACGATTTCAGGCGCCTTGTTTTGGATTGCTTCGACGCATTTTCGAATTAGCGCCGGAATGACATGCGATGTTTCGAGATCAAAATTGTCGCGCGGACCAAAAAGGTTTACTGGCAATAGGTAGATGGAATTGAAACCATACTGGCTTCGATACGCCTGAGACTGGACCAGCAACATTTTTTTGGCCAATCCATATGGAGCGTTGGTCTCTTCAGGGTATCCATTCCAGAGATCGTCCTCTCGAAACGGAACGGGCGTAAACTTGGGGTACGCACAGATCGTTCCGATACCGATAAATTTTTTAACCCCTCGCCGCCGAGCTTGTTCCATCAGCTGGAGTCCCATCACCGCATTATCGTAGAAAAACGAACCTGGGTTTTTCTGATTTGCACCGATTCCACCCACCACAGCAGCGAGATGAAAAATAAACTCCGGTTTGCTCTGGTCCAACAGACGCGAAACTGCTGTGGATTCTCGAAGATCGTATTCTTTGGAACGGGGGACAGTAACGGTAGCACCTTTGGCGCGCAGTTTTTCTACGACGTAAGTACCCAAAAAGCCCGCACCCCCCGTGACCACCACTCGCCTTCCAGACCAGTTCACACGAACCCCCAAGAAAAAGGTGCTTATACGATGCCCGAGAAAATGATATCACGACCAATCCAAGGAGAGACTAATGAAATTACACGAGCTTATTGCAGAGCGTTGGAGTCCTCGCGAGTACATTTCCTCCCCGGTCTCGGACTCGGACCTCAGAGAGATTTTTTCAGCAGCTCTCGCAGCGCACTCTTGCTTCAACGAGCAGCCTTGGCGTTTTTTGATCACATTGAAAGACGGCTCCGCTAAACGGCTCGAACTGGAGTCGCTGCTGGATGATGGCAACGCTTTTGCCAAAGAAGCTTGGGTACTCGGTATTGCGCTCGCAAAAAAAACCTTCACCAAGACCGGGGCACTCAACCGCCACCACGGCTACGACCTCGGATCTGCATGCCAACTAGCGTCCTTGCGGGCTCAGGACCTGGGGTTGGGAATGCGCTTCATGGCGGGCTTTGACCGGGCCAAGGCCTGCGAGCTTGTGCCGAGCGATTTCGAACCGTATTCATTTTTTGTAATTGGTCACCCGAAGCCCGGTTTGATTCGGCCTTCTCGGATGCGCAAGGACATTTCGGAAATCGTATTCAAAGGCGGTTTGGAACGCGCTTACTTTTCGAATAGCCACTGAAATCAATAGAAAATGCTTTTCAGGGGTGGAACCCATCCCGGAAGCCACTCAGAACACAGCCCCTGGTCTTCCGGAACTTCCAACTCGGAAAACCCCAGGCCAGGCTCGTGATCGTAGCGCAAGTCCCCTGCCCAGATTTTTTCTTTCTCTTCTTGTAGAAAGGGCGCTCGGGAAAAGCGCAGAAACGCCTTCCAGCCGCAGGCATAGTCCGCATATTCCTTGAAATCCTGAACATCGGCCACGTACTGTCCTTCCCACTCAAAATCGCTCCCCCAATTTCCCCCCACAGGAGTCAGGTACGCCGTGCTCGTCGCGGAGGAAAAAACAGGGCACTCTCCAGCCACAATCCATGCTGGGGCCAAACTATACCGCCCGCGTTTAAGACGATACCGGCTTCCATTTGAAAACGTCTCGACTGTAATCACTGCCCAGCAAAAGGGATTTGCAGGCATGGGCGATAGAATCAAATCCTGCAGTTTGGCCGAAGGGGAAACTAGCTCCTGTCTCTGCGTCACCTCTGAACGTGCTTTCCAAGAACAGATCCCAAACACCAGCACCACACACAAAAATAGCCCAAGGCAAAACTCCGCCCTCGCACGTGGGGGGAGCATCCGACTGAGCAAACCGGTCCCCGCGCCCAGAGCGATGACGCCGATAGCCGAGTACCATTTCACCATTGGCACCAGAACAAGTGCTGTCAGCAATGCAACTACAAACGCCTCTCCGGCCCATCGCCATCGCCTGCCGGCCGATGCGAAGTAAACCACGGGAAAAAGACTGACCCAAACCAATGGCTCTACGATAAAAAGTGTGTCTCCGTAAAACCAACGATTCACAACGGGCCAAAATGGATGCGTTCCATAACTATTAAGTCCGTCCAAAACCAAATGCACAACCGGTCCGGCCAGTGCTAACGCCCAAAGCGCACGTAGATCCCAAGAGGCGAAAGACGGTTGAGTGTGACGACTCCATTTCTGGGCGAGCCACCCCACAAAGGCGCCAAGCAACAGGCCAACGGCCACTGTGTGCGTGTGCCCCCGATGATGCAAAAGGTAACCTAGCCGGCCGGGTAGAAGAATCCCCGCATACGCAATGTCCAGATCGGGCAGATTCCCGGCAACGGCCGAGACGATCCAGAACGCCTTGCGAACACGTTGAGACACTCGTGGGCGCCTCACAGAAGGAGAACGCTGATATAAAACCTCCGCAAGGGCGATACCGACTAAAGTATGGGTGAGATTATCCATAAAGAAAGTGCTGTGCCTATCTTAACATTGACAGTTCAACGCCAAGAGTTAAAACCGAAGTCAGGCATATTTTCGTGGGGGTTTGGGGATGCTTTGGTTTGGGTTTGTTTCTAGTCTGTCCGTTCTACTTATTGGGTGTGCTCAGCAGGCCAATGTCTCAAAGCCCGAGGTTCGGGCGGCAGTAGAGATCACGGATTCTTTTTCAACCTCCCGGAGCGCGAAGTCTGGCGAGACTTTGCTGACGATTGCCAAGTCGGCATTCGACAAAGAGTTCTTACTTCAGTCCAGCTTGATCGAACAGCCTGTGGCAGCAATGAGCCATGGGTTGCGCAGCCGAGTCGTGGCATTTCGTCCAAGCGGTTCTCGAGTCCTGCTATTTGAGGCGACCAACGGACATAGTCTCACGCAGGACTTGCCGCAAAACCTCTTGCTCGCAACCTTTCCCATTGAAGAACAGACGGCAGAAACCGTCTCTTTTGATTTTAACGCCGGAATGCGGCTCATCCTCCTGTCCCGAGATTGGACGGCACACGATGCCTCGGGCAAGAACTACCAACCTGACTTTCAATCGGCTGATGTCCGTTCGAGCTACCTCGAAGAAGTTCGGGTCGTCACGCCGAACCAGCTTTTGATTCGCCAGGTGGGCCAAGTCAGTATTTCTGGCCTTTTTGGCACCTCATTGGCTCCCATCGAAGCGCGCTACCTTTTAAGCCCTTACCAACCCACCCCTGGTTTCACCCCTTCACCTGCGTCGGACTTTCAACGAGCGGGCTTTTTTGGCGTTTCCCCTAAACTAGCGCTCGACGGCCGCAGCCATGCTTACGCTTCTAAGTTCGACATCTCCAAACCCATCCGACTGGCCATATCTGCCAACACTCCAGAAGCCTACAAACAGGCAGTTCGGGACGGCATTCTGTATTGGAAAAGTATTTTGCCGCAGATCGAAGCCATCGAAGCACCCGCGGGAAGTTCTGCCCCCGATCCACTGCTCAATATTATTCAGTGGGTAAACTACGACAGCGCGGGGAGCGCCTATGCTGACGCTCAAATGGACCCTCGAACAGGAGAAGTACTCCATGCTCAAGCGTTCATTACTAGTACCTTTGCGTTCAACTCGAAAAACGAAGTCCGCAAACTCTTGAGGAGAGGTGGCCTCCCTCCACAGTCGCACGGAAGCTTTAGCTTAGCTGGGTTTGAGCAAGACCGGCTCTGCAACCTGCACACCGCAACGTCTTCTTCCGATGGCCTGATGGAGCTGCTCGCGTCCAAAGCCGACGACGCCGCCGTTCTCCGAACTAGCCAGGACTATGTCCGCGCAGTAGTCGCCCATGAAGTGGGCCACATTCTTGGGTTGCGCCACAATTTTGCCGGAAGTCTGTCCGCCAAAAACTTTCCGGCTGCAAAACGCCATGAACACTTTGCCGATTACCTGGCCAAGGATCTGGTTGCTCCCGATGTTGAAGTTACTTCTTCCGTGATGGATTACCTTCCATTTTTTGACGACGTTTTATTTGGACACCGCATTCGAACCTCAAAAACGCCCATTGCTGATTACGATAGAATTGCAGTTGAAATGCTCTATTTCGGCAAAGACCCGCGTCGAGAGGAGGTTCCACTGTTTTGCACTGATACCGGAATGCGTCAGTATCTCGACTGCCGCCAAGGCGACTCGGGGAGTTCACCCATCGCCTTTGCCAGTGCAAATGCCGCCTCTTTGGTGAGCAATCTTCCCTACCTCGTGATGGAAAAGTTCATCGGCGCTGCAGCGCCAGCGTACTGGGAAGAACGAACTCCCACCGCGTCGGTACAACTGGATGTGGATTTTTTTGCAAAACTACTCACCAACGGCTCTCAATCTTTACTGGAAAGTTACACAGAAAGAACGCGCTCCCTAGAAATGGAGCGTTTGTTTCCAGCTTCGGCGGAGCTCTTTCGAGATGAAATGGACACGGAAGAACTCAAGTCCGTGGAAGCACAAATTCAGTCTATCGGCGGTTGGGAAAAGTTTTTCTCGATCCCCACAGCGGCCGAGTACCAAGAGTTTCTCACTCGGACCCAAACCCTGCTACAAAACCCGGCTTACTTGGTGGGCGTAAACGAAGGGGGGCAGCCGTTCTTGTTCTCCAAAGAAGACGTAGACACTATTTTGAAAAGCGCGCGAAACTTAACCTCAAAGCTTCCACAGGCTATTGGGAAGGCTGATGTCGATCGACTCAAAAAGATTCCTGCTCGTTGGAAAGTCGCCGGCACTGCCGCTGGCGATGCTCTCTCAACGCTGATTTTCCAACGCGCCCAACATTATCTCTTTACGAAATCAGGTGCGGATTTTGTAAGCACGGAGGTGGAGATCCCACTTACGGAGGCTGAAATCGCTGCCGCCAAAGCCGCGGCTGAAAAACTCAATCCTCCCGTCGTTGGAGAGGCTTCACTGGACTCGCTGGAAGGAGTTACGCTCTCGGCACTAGCTCGAGGTCCCGGAGCCGCGACAACCCCGTTGCCTACCACCAAAAAAATCCAGCTACGGCTTCCGACTTACTTTTATCCCAAAGAAGTTCGGACTGGAATCATCGCCGCACTTTCTAAGGGCGACACTTCCGAAGGAATTGACTGGGGCTCAGAGGAAAAAGAAAAACTTGCCGCAGAGTTTGAAAAAAACATGGAAGCTGCTTGCGGTGGAGTCAAGTGCTCTGCTTTGGACCCCAAGAAGCTCCAGTTTGCCGATTCGGCTGTTCGGCGCAAAGTCATGAGGTGGCTTGCCGAGTATGCTTCGTTAAGAATTTCGCTTTTGTGAAGCTTCTATTTCAACCAAATAGGCGTTGCAGCGGTGCTCGTAGCACGATTTAGCGTCGACAAACTTAGCTACCAGAGTTGCAGCAAGCGAAGCCATCATGAGCGGAAAGATCGCCGAATGCCTATCGGTCATCTCCAAAACCAAAACAAACGCCGTAAAAGGTGCCCGAGTGACGCCACTCAAAAACGCTGCCATGCCTACTAAAATTGAAAGATTCGGATAGGGAGAAGCAACAAGCTCTGCAAACTTCGCCCCGATGGCAGCTCCCGCCGAGAGGGAGGGGCCAAAAATCCCCGTTGCGCCCCCAGCGGCGGCCGCAATGATGGGTTCCACCCACCGCCCCAAAACCACCGCCCACGTCACGGAGCGATCCACGTCGTCGAACAAGAGCCGAACTACCAAACCACTCCCACTCCCAATGGCTTCGGAGCTACCCAGCCACCCGCCTAGGGCAGTACACAAACCTACCACCAGGGCAACGCGCACCCTTGCGGGAGTGCGCAGCCATCGGGTTTTACGATTCACCCAGGCAATCCCTTTGCCGAAAAATGCACCAGCTAACCCACTCACAAGTCCTACGACCAAAGCCCATGGCAAGGCACTGAATCCGATCTCGGCAAGCTTCGGGTATCCCAAATATAAATAAGGCCCGAGCAACCACTGCGAAACCAACCCGGCCACAATGACTGCGGAAATCAAAAACGTTTTAAATCGGTTAAAGTGCTGCTGGGAGAGTTCCTCAACAGCAAAAACAATCCCTCCCAGCGGTGTATTGAAAGCTGCCGCGATTCCCGCGGAGCCACCTGCTACCAAGAGCGATTGGTGGCTGAGAGACGGCCAAATACGCCGTAACGGCATGCCGATAGCATAAAAAATACTCGCTGCGATTTGGATAGTAGGGCCTTCTCTCCCAATGGCTCCTCCTCCCGCAACACAGGCCAGAGACGAAAAAAACTTTGTCAGACCGGCTTTCCAGCCCGACCAATGGGCTGCCGTTTGGCTGTCGACTTCAATCGACACCATGACTTCAGGAATACCACCACCTGCCGCTCCCGGTGCGAACCGCTTTACCAACCACCACGACAATAAGAACGCAAGTGGTGACAGAAGAAATAAGCCCCAAGGGGAAACCTCTAGCACGTAAACAGGCAGGCGAAAGACGGTGTCGAAAAGGCTCGTGTAGGCTACAGCGAAAAACCCCACCCCAATGGCGGCAACCCAATAAACAATCCCCTGCAGTCCCGAGTTATAACGTAAATAAGCGATTATCTGACTAGAGACATCGACCGAACTTACCCAAACAGTAAATTGTTTAAGATTTGTTACTCCTTGGTCGCGCAAAGTTTGCGCCAAGCGCTGCAGGCGCAGCCGCCAGAGCTTGAATTCTTCAAGAAGCATTCTACTTCGGCCCCGAATTCAAAGTGTAGGCACTCACTCGATCTTCTCCCATTCGAGGCACTACGATCAAGTTTGATTCTGGGACCCAAGCAATATCCGCTGACCCTTTGAAACCCGAAAGCACCGGTGAAATCGTTCCCGATAGGCCAATACGATAGACCCGTCCGGCGACCCAATCCGAGATCAAAAAAGCATCATTGCCCATCCATTCCAGCCCATCCAAATTGCCCACTGGTTCGGGCGTGACCGGCTCTTTGGCTAGAGTTTTGAGATTGATAGAGTAAAAGCGCCCTTTGGTAGTGTTTGAAAAATCACTCGTCAAACCCCAGGCTGCTACCCAGAGCTTGCCGTCCTTGACCAAGAGACCGTTGGGGGATTCAAAGGAATCGCCCTGTGCAAAAACACTCATGACCGGCTCACGGTAGAGATAAATGCGACTGGTGAGTGTGTCCGAGACGTATACTTCGCCCTCATTTCCAATGGCGACATCATTCAAAAACCGCGCGCTGGGAACAAAGACCCGTCCGACGACAGCGCCTTTTTTGATGTCGATCTTTAGCAGGTATTGAATATCACTTACCCAGAGAAACCCTGCATGCGCGCGCATTCCTTTAGGAGCATTGAGTCCCGAAATCCACTTTTCCTGCACGACTTTGCCGTCCAAAGAGGCCTTGGTGATCCAACCCGTAGAATCTGCGCGCGTCCCTTCCCCAGCAACGTTCGAAATAAACAGGGTTTGGGTTCCCGAGTCGAAATAAACGGACTCGGGGTTCTTGAGACCCTGCGTTATTTCCCATTTTGGCTTCAGCTCGCTTTCTGCAGACGCAACTGCAGAAAGAACAGATATAATTGAAAGGAAAAGTCTACAAATCGGACGCGTCATATTTTGTTGCGCTCCGTCACGGGTGGTTGCTGGTTTTAGATCTACCGTGAAAACACCGAAAAGAGAAACGGCATGTGTAAGAAACTTACATTCATTCTAACGCTTACCGTCATTTTTATTTCGGCGTGCTCAGAAATTCCTGGGAGCAACATCGACGCAGAACCCGCATTAGGTGTTCTTGGCGGAGCAATTTTGGGCACTCAAAACACGGGAGTCATCGCCACAGCCCCGCCCCAGCGTGCCCGATCTGTTGAAAAACTGCTAGATCTGCTGAATCCCATTCCAGAAGCATTTGCAGTCGCTGCACCTCCAGACTGCCCCGCCATCACTGGGGGCTCGTGTTCAGGTTCCACGTTAAAAGTCTATTTCCCCAACTGCCAATCCTCCACTGCCGACCGTGCCGGGCTTTGGCATACGTATGTCTCCTATGAATTTCCCAGCGCGGGTGATTGCGCGAATGCATTATCAGGGGGTTTCGATTCCACTACCCTTACGAACTTAGTGGGGGAAACCGTTGTTCGAGACTGGGGAGAGTCCGCCAGTGGTGACCAGAACAATGTCCGAGTGGGGCGCGACGGCATTACGACTTATGTATACGGCTCCTACAATAGCGGCTGGCAGGACGATCGAATCGGTGGAGTAGAAGTCACTTTCGAAACCACTTCCCGTCGCCGTATCGATGTCAAAGGAGTCCATGCGATTGGGGTGCAATATAGCACCGCCGTCATATCCAACCTCAGCGCTTTAGATCCTTCTCTCCTCGCAGGCACCGAACCCGATGCCGCTCGCAAATGGGATCACACAATCAATACAGTAAAAACGGGCGATTCACTCTTTGCAGTAGGGCCTCCGATTAGTTTCAACGGCACCAGTGTCTCTTATGGAAGTTTTGCCAATGACACCACGGCTAGTTTTGACGGCGATATCGTTGTTAACGGCAATACGGTTTCCACCGGAGCAACCCTAAGAGTACAGCACAACTTAAGTGAATCGATCGGCGTGCTGACAGTAACTTCACCTTTGGTTTATTCAGACTCCAACTGCTGTTGGCCAATGAGTGGCACCGTGCACGTCGAATACGATCGCAACCTCAAGAGCCCTACGCTTGAAGAGACCATTGAATTCACCGGCAGTGAGTGCGGGGCCATCAACTACACAACAACGATGGTCACGGGCCAGGCGCGGGTGCTGAGCCACTGTTTCTAGAATCCACGGGGCGAAACCTCGACGCCATTCCCGCACAAACCAATATCATCACGCCCCCTAACACAAACGGGAGCGGTGCCCAGGTTTGAAAAAAACTTCCCGCGGCCGCAGGCCCCACCACTCTTCCCAAAGCCCCAAGAGATTGGCCCACCCCCATCACATGACCTTGGTGCTGAGCGCCAGTGGCACGAGAGAGCAAACTCGATGCTGAAGGATTGGCAATACTGCTCCCCGACGCCAAGAGCACCATTGTTAAAAGAAAAAATCCAAAACTGGAGATACTGCCAGACACCGGAACCAATAGCAGTCCAAGACCGACTATGGCGCACCCAGAGACAACCAGGCTCTTTTCTCCGAAACGCGCAACGAGTCTTCCGATGAGCCCTCCTTGGATAATGATCGACGTCACTCCCACCAGCATAAGCGAAACCGCCGTAAGCAATGAGGCTTTTCCAGCCGAGTCTCCAGGGTGCAAAGGCGCTGCACCCACCCAGATTTTTTCGATGTAAAGGCCCAACACCTGCTCCATCATGGAAAATGCGCATGAGTACACAAAGAAAATCCACAAAAGGCGGCGCATATTGCGCTGCTGACCCAATTGCAGAATCGCTTTGAACGGGGACCCCGCTCGAGCAACCGCGTCTGTTTTGACTCGAGTCTCGGGTAAGAAAGCAAAAGCGAGACACCAATTAATTATCGACAAAACCGCCGCCGCGTAAATAGGAGTCCGCATGCCCCACTGCCCCAGGAACCCGCCCAAGGCAGGCCCCAAGGTAAAGCCCAGTCCGAAGGCCGCCCCGAGGATTCCCATTCCGCGCGCCCTGCGCTCCGGTGGAGTGCAATCAGCGATGATCGCCTGAGCCGCTCCAAAATTCGCAGTGCCAAAACCTGAAATCACTCGCGCCACAAACAGCATCCAATAGCTCTGCGCATTCGCAAAAATGCCATAGCCCATAGTCGCTATCGCTATGCTGACCAAAATCACAGGACGCCGCCCCCACCTATCGGAGAGCCTCCCCCAGAACGGAGCAAACACAAACTGGGTCAGGGAAAAAATGGCCCCCAAAAGGGTGATTAGGGCGGGAGAGGCTCCCAACGACTCTGCGAAAAACGGGGAAATCGGAATGATCACCCCAAAGCCGATGAGGTCCATAAGAATGGTAAAAAACACGATGAAAAGGGTGCGGTTCTCTTTTGTCACGGGCCTATATTAGAGACCCAAGCGCGAATTTGCCTAGCGGTTTCTCGCAGCATTTCTTCTGTGTCTGATTCCGCCAGGGGAAGCACTTTTTCCAACTCCGGGTGCCGAGTAACTGCCATTGCGATCAAAGCGTTGCGGCGCAATCCGGACCGCTTTGCTCGAGTCAATGGGGTGCCTCCAAACCAGCCCTCGTATTCGGCTTGCGAAAGTGTCGCCACTTTGTCTAAGGGGGGAAGCGCCCTCGGTTTCCAATCGGCCGGATGCGGCTGCGCTTTTTTATTGTAGGGACAGGCGGTCTGACAGTGATCACATCCAAAATAATAGTCCTTGAGCCAGGGCCAAAAAGCTTCGGGGATCGTCCCTCGCTGTTCGATTGTCCAATAACTAAGACATTTTGAGGCATCCAGAGAGTAAGCTTCATCCAAAGCCCCGGTGGGACACGCGCCCTGGCAGAGACGGCAGGGGCCACATCCCCCATCGCGAGTCTTCCGGCTTAAATCTAGCGGACGGGGTGAATCGGGATCGAGTTCGGATTGGTTCAAAATCTCACCCAGAAGCAAGTAGCTCCCTTTTTCTGGATGAATGTAGAGAGTATTTTTCCCGATAAACCCGCGTGTCGTTCGCGCAGCCAAGGCCTTTTCCAGTATCGGCGCACTATCCACAACGACGCGATAGGTTCCCAAGGGAAAAATTTCGCGAGCGACTTTGTCCGCCTTGTCCCGCAATACGTGGTGGTAATCCCGAAAACGGGCATAAAGCGATACAGTAGGTCGAGGGGAATCATCTGAAAAAAAATAAGGCAGGGCCAC
>CAZTDN010000037.1:0-15488 GCA_964611895.1 uncultured Pseudobdellovibrionaceae bacterium | reverse complement strand
GGGAAAAGGTGCCCGGGACGAGCGTGGGGGCGCAGGTTTTCCGGCGGGTTTACCCGGTAAAAAAGGAAAAGAGGGTGAGGATGGGCCACGTGGTGAGGCTGGTCAGCCTGCCAAAATAGGGTACATCTTGGAAGGGGCACAGATGCGTCAATAAGAAACCTGGCGGCCTTATTCCACTTTGCCTTTGCCCGCGAAACGGGACTGCTCACCGTTGGGACTGACAACCTCCAGGACGATCTTAAACTCCTGTTTCTCTCGCGGGACGCCGCTCATCTCCCCTGCTGGGGCAAGTTTAAGCCAGGTTGGGCCTTCGAGTAGTCGGTAGGTATAAGGCGCATGCCCAAATAGCTTGGTTAAATGAAATGTGAAAAGTTCTCCCGAATAAGCTACGGGCAGCGTTAGGTTTTCTTTCAGCGAAGGAGTGGGCACCTCTTTGGCAACGTCCACTTCCGCGGTGATTTCGGCAGTTTCATTTTCGGGATCGCGCACGCGGATGGTTACTTTCGCAGTGCCGGTTTCTCTCAGCGGAGGGGAAATAGTTACTTTTCCATCTGCGGACACTTTGGCCCAATCTGGTCCACGGACTTTTTCAAAACTGAGCGGATCCGGATCGGTGTCCGAGGCTAGGTTGCGAACCGTTGTTTTCAAACTTTCTCCGGCACGTACGGTTCCTAGGCGGAGATTCGACTTGGACCATTGAGGAGCGTGGTTTTTAAAGAGGACATCGAGGTGTACTTTGGTTTTTGAGCGACTTAAATCGTTCGCTGCTTCGACCAGAATGAAATGATTTCCCACCTGGGAGTCAGTGGGGTCAGCTTGAATTTCTCCTTGCGAAGTGAGCTTTATCCAATCGGGGCCACCTACTTTGATAAACTGAATGGCCAGGCCATCTAAGTCTTGTACGAACGGGTGAAGGCTTTTCTTGATCGTTTCTCGTGCTTTTACCGAAAACACAATGCGGTTTTGGCTCCAAACCGGAGGCCGAGGATTTCGTTCAATTTCCACCTGCGCCATGGCTGGGACGGTTAGCAGTCCATCCGAGACTGAAAATGACAAGCGGTGTTTTCCGATGTCCGCAAACTGCGGGTGGAGTTCCAATTTTCCGTTGGGAAGCAAAGTCGCCCATTTTACCGGAGTCGTTAGAGTAAAGGCCAAAGTGTCTTTGTCACTATCTTCAACGTAGACAGGATCAGACAATCGGAGTCGGCAGACTTCCCTCTCTTTGCACTTCCAATCCATCGCTCTCACTATAGGTGCATGGTTCTTCATCTTTACCAGAAGAGATACTTTTTTGGGTGAGCCGAGCTCGCCATTATGGGCCTGAAGGACTACTTCGTATTTTCCGGCGTCGGCATCCTGAGGTTGGCCGCTAAGTTCACCCTGAGGTGAAACCTGCAACCATTCTGGGCCCTGGAGTTTGGAATAGGTGAAGGTTTTTGCGTCTAGGTCGCTTGCTTTTCCTTTAATACTTGCGTTGAAAGGCTCCCGGGTAAGCGTTTCAAACTGTATTTTTTCGGCCGTCCACTGAGGCCCACGAGGTACGCGCTGGACCGTGAGGGCAATGGGCAACTCCACAGATTCTTGACGATCCTTCACAAGGACTGACAGGCGGTGCATACCGATGTCTTTGTAGGCTGGGGTAGCGGTCAGTGTTCCATCAGGACCTAGAGTGAGCCAAGGGGGCAGTGGGCTTTTTTGTGTGTAAACAAGTTTTTCTTGATCGGGATCTGTGACAGATCCCGATTCTTTCAGAGAGAGTCGTATGGTGTGACGTTCTTTGACCGTGCCCTCAAATGAATGGGCCAGGATGGGGGGGTAGTTTTTCTTTGTAATTCGTATGGTCAGTTTAGTGGTGGCGCTCAGCACATCATTGGCTGCGGCGACTGTTACCGTGTTATCGCCAGTGTCGGCATCGGAGGGGGTTCCGGAGAGCTCCCCGGATGGGGAAACGCTGATCCAAGGCGGCCCTGCGATTTTGGAAAAGCGCAGCGGCAGTTTGTCCGCATCTTGCGCGTATCCCGCGATGGTCGCTTTGAAAGGCTCGCGACTTAGCTGCGCAAAGGCCGGGATCAAATTCCATACGGGTGGCCGCGGGTTGCGTACAACGGTCAGAGTGCAGGGCAAATCGACTGCACTTTCGTGGTCCCGGACTTTAATAGTAAAAGTCTTGGTTCCGATGTCTCCAAAGGTGGGTGTGAGTTTCAAATCTCCCCAAGGGCTTAGGGTTGCCCAGCTGGGAAGGTTCTGGCTTTCAAAAGCTAAGCGCTCTGCGTCCGCATCAGTCACGTTTCCATTTTTTCCCAAGGTGATTGTTCGGCTCTCTCTTTCTGGGAGCTGCAATGTCAGAGGAGCATTCAGTACGGGGGGGTAGTTCTTTTTTTCAATGGAGAGAATGAGCCGGTGTTCTGCAGTGAGAACATCGTTTCGCACTTGTAGAATGGCTTCTCGCTCGCCCGCATCTCTATCCTCAGGGGTTCCTGAAACTTCTCCCGAAGCTGAGACCTTTAACCAATCCGGTCCGCGCCGCTTACTGAAGGTGAGAGCGAGCCCGTCGCGATCTTGCGCGGATTGAGCAACGTTGAGCGACACCGTTTCTCGCGTTTTGCTCCGAACCCGGGGAAGCTCTTGAACCCAGACCGGGGGACGGGGGTCTCGGAGTACCGTAAGTTTTAGGGTTCCTTCGGAAGTGGCTTTGCCATCTGAAACAGTAAACTCGATTGAATGAGTTCCGATTTGTTTAAACTGGGGGGTAGCAGAAAACACGCCGTCCGCAGTCAACTCATACCATTCCGACGGCCTCTTAAGTTGGAAGGTGAGAGAGTCTCCCGGGTTTCGGTCGAGTACATGACGCGCTAAAGAAGCGGTCAAAGGGCTTCTTTCTTTCGCGTTGAGCGTTACCGGCTCGATGCTGGGCGCGTAATTTTTTTGTACCACTACGCCTCGCATGCGAAAGGAGTCGGACTCCTTTCCGTCAGTCACTTTTATTTTTAGTCGATAGGTTCCATAGCTTCCTTCGGGAGGGTTGCCGTGGACTCTTCCGGCTTCGGTGACTTGAATCCAATCTGGGCCGCTACGTTTGGAAAATACCCACGATTTCTCCGCTCCCTGAATCAGCGGGGCTACTTCCAGGTTCAGGGGGTGTTCCTCGACGGTTGGAGGAAGTTCGGCGTCCTCGGGCAAGTTCCAGGCCCCAGCGAGGGAGCTAGCAAAAATGACCAGGGTGAGTAGGGACCGCATGGAGACCTCATCGGGAAGTTTTTGAAGAATTTTTAGTATAGCAGCGCGAGACAAAGTCGGCGCCCCGTGAAAAATGCCGCAGCGCACAGTGCGCCAAGGCTTTTGCTTTTGTTTAGGTTTTGTTATGAACAATGTTTGGGAACTTGAGGAGGCAACATGGCGCGCAAAGTCAATCTCGGTGTCTACGACATCAATGTTCCAAATGTCTTTTGCAATCCGGACCCCGGTTTTTTGTACGAAGAAGCGATTCGCTTTGATCCCGGTTCTGTAATTACGAATACAGGTGCATTAGTAGCCTACTCAGGCGAGAAAACGGGTCGAAGCCCCAAAGACAAACGTATTGTCGATCACCCTGATAGTGCTTCGGACGTTTGGTGGGGTACCGTAAACATCAAGCTGGATGAGCATACCTTTCAAGTAAACCGAGAGCGCGCGATAGATTATTTAAATACCCGTCGGCAGCTCTATGTCATCGATGGGTTTGCTGGTTGGGACCCAGAGTACCAAATCAAAGTGCGGGTTATTTGCTCTCGTCCCTATCACGCGTTGTTCATGCATAACATGCTCATTCGTCCCACCCCGCAGCAGCTTGAGACTTTTGGAAATCCTGACTACGTCATTTTCAATGCGGGGCATTTTCCGGCCAATCGGCTGACCTCTTACATGACGTCGAAAACGAGCGTCGATTTCTGTTTTGAGCAGCGGCAAATCGTTATTTTGGGAACCGAATACGCGGGAGAGATGAAAAAAGGCGTGTTTACGGTCATGAACTACCTCATGCCCAAAAAAGGGATCCTTTCCATGCACTGTTCCGCAAACGAGGGACACAAGGGAGATGTATCGCTGTTTTTTGGCTTGTCCGGTACCGGCAAGACGACCCTTTCTGCCGATCCCCGCCGCAAGCTCATCGGAGACGACGAGCATTGTTGGACAGATCAGGGAGTGTTTAATATCGAAGGGGGATGTTACGCCAAGTGTATTGGTTTGACGGAAAAATCCGAACCCGAGATTTTTAGGGCCATTCGGTACGGCTCCCTGTTGGAGAATGTGGTCGTCGACCCGAGCTCGCGCGTGGTGAACTATGAAAGCGCCGCGATCACGGAAAACACGCGCGCTAGTTATCCGATTGAGTACATCGAGAATGTAAAAGTCCCCTGCGTGGGGAAAAATCCTAAGAATATTGTCTTTTTGACCGCTGATGCGTTTGGCGTCTTGCCTCCCATTAGTCGACTGAATCCCGAGCAAGCAATGTACCATTTTATCAGCGGGTACACGGCGAAGGTGGCCGGCACTGAAGTCGGTGTCAAAGAACCCGAGGCCACTTTTTCGGCCTGCTTTGGAGCGGCTTTTATGGTTTGGCACCCGAATAAATACGCGGAGCTGCTTGCGGACCGAATGCGGCAAAACGGCTGCTCTGCGTGGTTGATAAATACCGGCTGGACAGGTGGGCCGTACGGCGTGGGAAGCCGGATGAAGCTCTCTTATACGCGTGCCTTGATCGATGCGATTCACTCTGGAGAAATGGATTCTCTGAATTACGAAACGGATCCGGTTTTCGGTTTAGAGGTTCCTACACAAGTCCCGGGTGTTCCATCGGAGATCTTGAAGCCGCGGAATACTTGGAAAAACACGACAGAATACGATCAGATGGCTCGAAAACTTTCGTCTCTGTTCAAAGAAAACTTCAAAAAGTTTTCCGATGGGATTCGCGATCCTAAAGTACTCGAGGCCGGCCCTGTTTAAGGGGTGAGGTGTTTCTCGAAAAACTCGGTAATCACTCGCGTGTATTCTTCCAAGAACGGCCCTTTATCCGAGCAAAGGTTGAGGTGCTTGGCTTCGGGGAAGTGATACGTTGAAAATCCGAAGCTTTGGTGAAGACTCTGAAGTGCGGCGTCTTGTTGGTCGGGCGGGACAATCGGATCTAGGCCGCTGGAAATAGCTAGTACGGGCGCTTCGATCGGGTGACCATGGGTAACGGGCCATGCGGGAATGCGGAGCCTGTCCAAAATAGCTCGGGTGAATTCTTCGCCAATGTGGTTCTTAGCTTGCGGATCTACCCATCGAAAAAAAGCGGACTCAAAAAAAGTAAATGGGCGAAATGGCCCTAAGGCTATCTTTCTCAACTGATCGTCGATAAATCGTCGAATCGTCAGGGGGATGTCCTGAGCAGGGCCATTCTCGAACACCATCGCTTTTACGTGCCCGTCGATGAAGGGAAAGGCCAAGGTTCCCGCAAACGTTGATAGGGAGAGCGTCAGGACGCCAAGGGGCAAGTGAGGAGCGCGCGTTCGGATCGCTTTTACTGACGAGACCACATCGTCTAAAATCTGATCTCCCATGCCCAATTTGAATTCATGGTGGTCACTTTTTCCACTTCCGGCGAGGTCAATCGTAAACACTTCAAATCCCGCTCTGGCGAGGAATAGCACTCGGCGCCACATGTGACCGCCATGGTATCCCACGGGGTGATAGATCGCGACTGCTCGACCATTGCGTTGGCCCTTGGGGGTGTAGTGTCGTGCAAATAAATTGAGCCCACTTTTTTCGGTGCGAATGAAAAAGTCCTCGCGATCGGCAATAGTGGTCAAGGCTTCCGGGTCAGGTTTGATTTTTTGAAACGGTTTAGGGGCGAAAAAAAACTTGGCTAAAAATCTCCCAGTCGGTCCATAGACCAGTTTGCGCAGGGTGGTAACTCTGAGTGTTTGCTCGGGGCAGGTTAACTCAGGCCCTTGTTTCAAAAACCCGGCTTCAGGTGGGTAGGGTAGTGGGGCGCCTTGGGTCGCTTGAGAGGCCAACCACAAAGTCGCCAAAACGTATAAATTCAAAACCCGCATGAAGGCGACCAGATAACGGATTGGCACAACGGGATCAATACAAAAGAAACAGACGGTTGACAGCCGCGACGTGGAGTTGAAAGTAAACCGGTGCTGGTGCGGATCTTATTTCTAGTGGCTGTAGCGTCGCGGTTCCTTTTTCCGTTGGAAATACCCTTTGTGCATGATGAGCCGATGCTTATCGCACAGGCACTGGAGAATAATAGCCAAGGGGTTGTCCCGAGTCATGGTTTGCAGGGTTCGAAAGGGATTGATTACGGGCCGCTGCCGCTACTCTTTTACCAGTTGGCGTTGGCCTTGCTACCGTCTTTGTTTTGGGTGGCTTTAGCCAAAAGCTTTTTGATCACAGCAGGGATGACAGTGTCGGTGGTGAGCTTTCTCCGACTGTTCCCCCGTGTACCCAAAGTCTGGGGGATTGTGCCTTTCTTGAGTCCCTACCTTTGGTTTGCTTCGCGTGATCTTTGGGATAATTCATTTTTGCTCCCGCTTTCCAGTCTTTCGTTGGTTTCGTATCTTTGGTTCTTACGAAACGCGCGTTTACGTTCTCTGGCATGTGCTTGGTTTTTGGCGGTTTTGGCGGTGCTGGTGCATCTAATGGCTCTTCCCTTAGTGGGCGCGATGGTTCTGCACTTAGTTTGGTTTAAGCGCGCTTGGTTGCGCGCGAATAGTGCGTGGGTGGCGGTTTTGGCATTGGGTTCGGGTTTGGCGATTTGGCCGTACTTTTCTCATCTCCGGTCTCTTCCAAACGGAAGCGGGGGGATTGGATGGAGGACTGCCTCGTTTTTTTTCTCTCTCCTGGGTGCGCGTACCTTTACCTCCTTGGCCCTGGAATATTTTCTTGGGTGGGGGTGGTTCTGGGGGAGCTGGACTTCGTGGGTAGCGTTGGTGTCCATCGGCCTAAGTTTCTATGCCTTTATTCCGACATTTTTCGGGATAGGCCTGAGCGTCGTACGGGCAATTCACCTCTGGGAGTTTGAGCAAATGGTAGGTGCATTTTACTGCTTTGTGCTGGCGGGCCAAATGGCGCTGCTGACTTCCCAGGGGCTGGTGAGTCACCCGCACTATTACAATGGGGTCTGGTTCGTTTTTTGGGGGTTTTTGGTTTGGGGACAATCCTCGCTGGAGCACACTCGGCAGTCCAAATGGTGGCAACGTGCTGGGCGCCTCTACTTGGTCGCGCTGGGTGTGAGTGGTGCGATTGCCGCGGGTGGGGTGATTTTACGGTCGGGCAACCGGGAACTGCGCTACGGGACGACGCTGCGGAATCAGTTGCGGCTGGTTGAAAGCCTGAACTGCTTTGCTCCAGGTACCCCTTTGTTGGATGAAAGGGTCCACTCGGTTCTATTGCCGTTTCAAGTCCTTATCCCTTTTGCTCCGTGCAAAGGCGTCGAGCGAAAGGCAAGCAGACTTAGCTTGCGCTATTTGCATCCGGAAGCTAAATCCAATGGAGAAGTGATTCTGGTTCCTATCGAATAGCGGGCCCGGGCGCCCTTAAAAGAGGGTCGACTCAGCGGCCAAAGTATGGCAGAGTCTTGACGTTTTTGGAGAAAGTATGAAACCGAGCGACGAAAAAATGAAAGACAAACGCGATTCCCGTGGCGGAGATCGAGGCATGGATCGTGGTGATGACCGCGGCGGCCGTAACGGTGGCGGGGATGCCGGGGGACGTCGTCGGTTTCCAGGGATGGATCGGGCTAAACTTCCTCCTGGGTTTCTGTTTGACTATAAAAACCCTTTGATATTGCGCAACTACGTTACTGAAGTCGGCAAAGTGATGCCTGGTCGAGTAACCCGCTTGTCGGCTAAGCAACAGCGTCAGTTGACGGTTTCCATCAAGCGGGCTCGGCATCTGGCTCTGCTTCCCTATAACGACAAATACAAAAAATATTAGTCGGCCCTTCTTTTGTGCTAGAAGCACTCCCAAAGAACCTAAAAGGCAGTCGGTGGGATGCGTTTACCAGCTCTTATATTAGCGGTCCTTTTTGGGACCTTGGTTTTTGCAATCGATACACCTTCGTCTGGAAGGGGTAAGATTGGCTACGGCTCGTCTACAGCAGTTATCTCTTCTGTATTTCAGGAAAATGTCTTTAGGGGATTTGAGCTCGGTTTTCAAAAAATCCTCGGGCGCGAGCGGGCACAAAACCTGCTTTTGGTAAAACAAAACAACGATAAATCGATCCAGGGGGCCACCCTCAGTGCCACCGCGCTGGTGGATGCCGGAGTGGTGGCGGTTATTGGGTTCCCCGTGAGCCACGATGCGCTTTTGGCCGCCGATGTCGCCAAGAAAAACGGCCTGCTAGCGGTGTTTGGAGCCGCTTCGCACACAGCCCTGTCGGAGAAAGGCCCGCTGGTCTACTCCACTGGTGCCTCTTTGGACAAGCTGGTTACTGAGCTTTGCCAGTTTATTCAGAAAATGTTTCCCGCAAAGCGCGGAATGGTCGTCGTGAACCGCTCCTCCGTGTTCAGTGTAAATCAGGAAAATCAGCTCAAACGGGAGCCTGTTCCAGGCCTTAAGCTAGATATCGTACAACTCAACGACAGCATGGCCTTGCCGGAGGAAGAGTTGGCAAAGCTAAAACGCGGTGAGTACGACTACCTGTATTTTACGCTTTATCCTGACGACCTGGTTGTGCTGATGAATCAGCTACAGAACGCCCAGGTAGCGCTCCCCACGGTGGCTTTTGGAGGAGCAGACCCCGGCATCTTAGCGCGGTTTGTGCACACGCAACCATTCTATATTGCGACGGGTTGGGTGCCGGGTGCCCCGGAGATGAAGGAACTCGATGCTCAAATGCAAAAGCTCTATGGAATGAAAGGGAACTTCGAGAGTGTGATTGGGTACAACTTGGGTCTGGTCATGGGCCAAACCGTAAAACGGGTCAAAGGGGAGTTGACTCGAGAATCCGTAATCAAAGCCTTTAAAGAAGATCCCTGCTTCACAGTAATCGGCAAGACCCAGCTTTGTTTTGGGCCTAACGGCGGCCATGCCACGAGCCGTGGGTTGAAGTTTACTCGGTTTACCCAGGTTGGGTTGGAAAAGCCTGCAAAAAAATGAGAGCGCGCAAGTATAAACTTCTTCGTAGTCTCACCATTGCCCAGTTATCTGCCGTTTTGCTCGGTGTTCTGGGTTTGGGCCTTTCTTACTTCTGGATTACCCGTGATACGTTTCGTCAGGCGCTTAAAAAAGAGCGCGCAAAAGTTATTTTGAGTGTTAACGAGCAGCAGGAAAAATGGCGCACTTGGAAGCAGCTGGGGTTGGATGAAACGCTTCAAAAAGAACTGGGTTCGCATCAGAAAGTCTTCTCTCTGTCGGATTTGAGAGTTGTCCCGGTCTCTGAGCTCAAGGTGCCGATTTCTACCGAAGAAGCTGTGATCCCGGATTTTGCGCACCTACCTTCGGACGCGCTGGTTGTCTACGCTCGGCTTGACCCGCATTACATCGAAAGTGTCTACGTACCGTATCGGTCTAATTTATTGCTGCTATCCTTGTCGGGTGTTTTGTTTTGCTTTGTGATTTTGTTTTCCTCCCGCTTTATTCGAAAGCACATTTATGTCCCCTTTCTGGAATTGCGACGGGTTTTTGAGCAATGCAATGCCGGCAAAGACGTGCACTCCGAAACGATTGCGGCGTCGGGGGAAATTCGAGAGTTTATTCTGTCGCTCGTCGAGTTGTATAAAAAGCTCAAAGAAAACGAAAAAAGCGCCGCTATGGTTGCTGTTGCTCGCCAGGTCGCCCATGACATACGTTCGCCGCTGGCGGCGCTGGATATGATTCTGGATTCTCTGCCTCAGATGCCGGAGCAAAAACGCCTGATTATTCGAGGTGCGTTGAACCGCATTCGGGACATTGCGAATAATGTCCTTGAGCGGAGCAAGCGGTCGCTCGCATTGGATTCCGCAGTGGAGAGCGCCAATTTGAATGCGCAGGGAGATTTGGGGACATTCAGTGCGCACTCAGTGGCGAGCCTTATTGATGAAATAGTGACCGAAAAGCAGGTTCTGCTGCGGCCAAGACCTCAGGTCAAACTGGAGTCGGAAATTACAGAAAGTGCGCATGGACTTTTTGCGCTAGTGCAGCCGCAGGGATTTAAGACCGTACTTTCAAATCTTATCAACAATGCAGTTGAGGCCATAGGAGAGGCTGGGGTAGTGCGGCTGGAGATTGCCCAAGACGGCGACCGTGTTCGAGTTGAAGTGAAGGATAATGGCTGTGGAATGAGCGCTGCCACGTTGAAGGCACTCCAGGAGTCGGGTGGAACCTTTGGCAAGGCGCAGGGGCATGGTTTGGGCTTGTCCCATGCGCGTTCCTCCGTTTCGCGCTGGAATGGAACGCTCAAAATTGAATCGTCTGAAGGCGTTGGAACCACCGTGAGCATAGAGCTGCCTCTGGTTTCTCCGCCAAAATGGTTTGTGCCTGTTGTTGAAGTGGCTCAAGGGACTACGGTTCTCATTTTGGATGACGATCCCAGTATTCATTTGGTCTGGGAGCAACGTTTCGCCGAAGCGATTACGCGATCGGGGGCGCCCGTTTTTGTGGAACATTTTTCAGATACGGCGTCGCTACGCCATTGGTGCACTCAAAATCAGCGGTTGATGTCGACGCTCTTGTTCTTGTGCGACTATGAAATCATGGGTGCCTCAGAGAATGGGATCGAGCTAATTCGTTCTTTGTACTTAACCGAGCGTTCTATTTTGGTGACCGGGCGTTTTGATGAAGAGCAGGTACGTCAAGACTGCGATCGCTACGGTATCCGTCTACTTCCGAAAAGCCTTGGGGGGTGGGTGCCGGTGAAAATCAAACGCTTGCAAGGGGTGTTAGATGCGGTCTTGGTGGACGATGATCCGCTGGTACACATGAGTTGGGAACTCTCCGCCAAAGAAGCGCAAAAAAGCTATCGCGGGTTTTACTCAGTGAGAGAGTTTTTACAAGCGGCAGATAGCTTAGATCGGGAAACGCCTGTCTACGTCGATAGAAATCTTGGTCCTGATGAGGGCGAAGAAAAAGGCGATGATGCTGCCCGGCATATTGCACGCGCTGGCTTTGAAAAAGTATTTATTGCTACGGGAGAAGGGGATGCCCCTGCTTCGCGTCCTTGGGTTCGAGGGGTGAAAGGCAAAACCCCTCCCTGGCACACGATGCACTAGGCGGGTTTAGAGTCAGGGGGAGTCTTCTTCGGGTAATACGCTGTCGTAGATCAAGTACCCTTCAAAGCTCACATTCAAATTTTCTCCGTCGGGGTAGACTGTCTGGAGCGTTTTGCTCTTTTTGTAGAGCAGGTCGATTTGAGGACCTCCATTCCAGGCGTTGGAGTCTTCGGGGTCGTTTCCATTCCAACCAGGCTGTCCTAGAGCATGTGGTCCGTGATTGGTTTGACTAACGAGGGTAAAGTCATCCGCTTTCCAGACCGCGCCCCCGGAGTTTCCATTAATGGTACCGATATTATAGTTGAGGAAATTGCCGCTGCGGCTCTTTGCAAACCCTTCGGCAATGGTGGGCACTTTTTTGTCACCTGGGAAGCCAACAGTAAACAGTTTAGTGGCTGTGCTATCCTTTCCCAGGGTCAACTCATCTGCAGAGGTTTGAACTCGGGGAGAATAACGCTGTTTCCACCGACTGTCTTTGCGCGACCAAGTCACTTCGGCGATGTCGCTATCGAAGTCACTATACTGCTCCACAATCCTCACCACGGTCAGGTCGTCCTTACACCCTAATAACAAACACCCGCCCGAGGTGAGCTTCTGCCCCTTGCGCATGCCGCAGTGGTGCGCACTCAGGACATAGGTGGGCGATAGCATGGACCCCGAGCAGCCGGAAACATTCACAGTCCAGCGCAGATCTTCTGCGACAGCCTCTTTTCGAGTGGATGCATCGTTATCAAAAATATCAAAGGGAACTAGCGTTTCGGGGAGGGGGCTAAAGGCTGAAGTATACGACGACAGGCAAAACGCAAGCACACACCAGGTGAAACGTTTCATTCAATAATTATCGCATCGGTGGGGAGCCGAAGCAAACTCACCGCGTTTAGCAGGGTTAGAGAAGAGTTTCCAATAGCTCTGCGGCGCAGGGGGAGCGTTGGGCGATGTAGGTATCGAGCAGATTTACTAAGGATTGCATGCGTGGACTCCCCAAGGGCCGGTCTGTGTAGGAACTATCCCGGCTAAAGGAATCTATCCAGAATTGGCGTAAGAGGCGCGAAAGCATTTGAGGATCTCCGGAGTCGAGCAGCAACTCGACGACGGCAGGGCCTACGGGCTCGTGCACATCTATCAGCAGCTGGGACGGGCTTGTATGGGAAATATCTTGAAAGGGCCGGTAGTGCCTGGGGAGACTGATGGGAATGAGTTCAATTCCAACGCCTTGCGCGCGAATTTTAGAAAGGATTTGAACAAAGTTTTGGGCGGGGCGGCGCACTTCATAGGCGAGGCCAGTGGAAAGACTCCCTTCCGCCTGGATGAAAAGTCGCTTGAGAGTGCCGTCCTTAACCTTCTTTAACATTTGGGAAATGGCTACTAGCCCCGAGGTGCCATTTGAAACGCAGGTAAACTCAGGGTGGTTTTGAAGCGATTTAGCAATAGCTGGACTTGCCCAAAACGTCGGTGCGTTCATCACGGTGCCTTGGTCGAGCGGGAGGGCGCAAGTCATTGCAGCATCGAGAACGCCGTGAATGTGGTTGGGAGCAAAAATTCGCACCGTACCGTCTGCCAACGGCTCGTGGAGATTTCCTCCTTGGCGAAAGCTTTGATTGTATCCCAGTCGATTCAAGTAACTCTGGAAGAGCGGTGCCATGAATTCCAGGAGTGGAGCACCGGCATCTAAGCGTCGTTTGGCTTGAACATAGTGCGGCCCAAAGACCAAGGCATAGTGAAAAACATTTCTTAATCGGCGGATTTTCTGTTCCCAGTGGGCAGGCAAATCCCGCCATCTCCACTGAATCTTTGCAAATCGGTCCCAAAAAAGTACTAGTTCTTCTGCAAAATGCCTAGAGTCGCTTAGGCGAGAGGCGTCGCCTATCTCGATCGGCTTGAGGGAGACGACTTTGTTAAAGTTATCCGCTGCCGTTACTAGGTTTGCAAAATGTTGTTCAAGCACACGGTCTTTGGGGAGGTGTTGCAAAGCCGATTGTGCCATTCTGAGGTAGCGATCCAGCAAAAAAGCGAGTTTTGCATGGGTGAATTCGTCGTAATGATTGTGAAAGGCCAGCCACTTTGCATCAACGGCGCGGTGTTTCTCCAGGGCTTCCGCCTTGCCAGCCTTGAGCTGGGAGGCAGCCGAGGCGGCGGAATACCCACCGTTGGGTAGTGCTCGAAACTCGGAGATGAGTTTCTTTTCTTTTTGGATTAGCGAATTCAGATCGGGTGGTGCAGCCTGGATCTGCATTGAGGAGCATAAAGCCGCTATGACGCCGAGTGTTAATCTGGTTTTGCGGAGTTTCAGCAGCCAGGTGCAAACCAATACCAAAACCGGAACAATCAATAGATACATCCAAGGGAAGCGGGCGGAATTTCCAAGGGCGCCTAATTCGTCCACAGTGGAGCAAACGGACCCGCAGGAAACGTTCGTGTAGCAGGTGATGACTCCCGAACCATCAATGGTATAGTAAATCCCACCACATCCGGCGCACATAGATGGGCAAGTGGACCCGGTGCCGTCGGTACAGGGCAAACTGTTAAAAGTACTCCCACTACAGGTCGTGCCGGATTTTAATCGTTTGGTAACAGTATCATAGCTCCACCCAAGTTTCCCCCCACTGCATTGCTCACAAGCCATGGTCGAAAAACTATCAATTAATACAAAAAACTTAAAGTCGAGAGTTTTGCGCTTGAGAGCAACTCAAGCTACCGTACCACATAATTTTACTTATGCGACACTCCGTAAGCCTATTCAACCCTGGCTTGGCGACCCACGAAACCCAAAAGGAAACCCCGCCCATTAGAAAAAAACCTCGCGGGGTTGTGATTGTTTGAACCGGAGGACCTGGGAAATGGCTTGGGCTCGAGGCAGTCGTTCTGGCCACTCGACAAAGACAAAACCCCGGTTTGACTGCGCTCGTTCCAGCGCTTCGAAATACCCGGTTTCCAGCAGATCCGCTGAAGTCGGATTTTCCAGTCGATACAGATCGAAATGATCGACCGTAGGATTGCCGTCATAAAACTGGTGTATGGGGTAAGTCGGGCTAATCACGCGTGGTGGTGTTTTGCCGGATCGGTTAGCAACCGCCTGAATGACTGCGCGTACAAACGTTGTTTTGCCCGCCGCGAGGGCACCCTCCAGCCCAAAGACGCCACCTTCCGGGTGAGCGTCCAAGAAACGATTGGCAAACGCGTAGAGCGCTTCCAGGGTTTCTACTACCTCACTCGGCATTCAAGCTCCCCGAGGACGTCGGCAATAGCGCTGGTTACTTCAGAAGCCAAAGTGGATCGAGAGTGTCCTAGCCGCGCGGTCTGGAGCTCAGAGGCTGCGCCATGCACATAGGCGCCTAATGGCAAAGACTGGGCGACAGTCATCCCTTGCGCCAAAAATCCCGCTATCAGTCCCGCCAAGACATCGCCTGTCCCCCCTTTTGCCAGCCCAGAATCGCCGGCGCGCACCACGAGGAGTGGTAGTTTGGGTGCAGTGCAAATCGTGCCTGCTCCCTTGAGCAATACGGCGCACTGCCATTTTTCTGCGAGCGCTCGAGCCGCGGCGTAGCGGTCAGCTTGAATGGCTTCCACACTGGTGCCAAGCAGACGTGCAGCCTCTTTGGGGTGCGGGGTAATTACCGTCGGGATACTCAACCGCTTGCTGAGCAACGGTAGTGCAGCTTTTTCGTTGGCTGCCATGAGATTCAGAGCATCGGCATCGAGAACCAGCGAGACCTTAGAATCGAGACACTCTTGAAGGGTTTTCCAAGCCGCAGAGCCCATTTCCAGTCCCGGACCAATCACCACAACACTTTCAAAATCAGGCATCCCCGGCGTAAAGCGGTCCAGGTTTTCACTCATGATTTCCGGAGCAAGACGAGCCCTCAGGCTGCTGAAATCGGGAGCGAATACTGTGACAAGACCAGCGCCACTGCGCAACGCCGCCAAAGACGAAAGCGCGGCCGCGCCTTCTTTTTCAGCAGGGCCTGCGATCACCGAAACCTTGCCGAAGGAGCCTTTATGGCTGTTCTTGGGGCGTGGGGGGAGTCGCATGGCATCTTCTCGTTCATACAAAAAACTCTCCCAACCAGGAGAGGAAATGCCAGCAGGGATTTGGATGCTACTGCGCGAGAGTTCTCCCACGAAGTCCGCCGCCTGCCCCGTGACCAGTCCGCGTTTATAAAATCCCAATGCCACTGTTTCTGACGCGCGAATGGCAAGAGGCTTAGGGTTGCCGGTATCTGCACAAAGGCCGCTAGGAAGATCCGCCGACACGATCCATTTTTTGTCGGCGAA
>CAZTDN010000036.1:11729-15787 GCA_964611895.1 uncultured Pseudobdellovibrionaceae bacterium | reverse complement strand
AACGCGCATTTGCGCCGTGCCAAAGCGCAGGAAAAAATGTTTGAACAGCTCAAACACAAGCGCGACTGGAGTCGGTGGAGCATGTCCTCGTTGACTATCAATGCGTACTACCAACCCTCGGACAACAAGTTCGTCATGCCGATGGGGATATTGCAGCCGCCTTTTTTTGATCCGGAACTGAGCGACGCCGCAAACTTTGGTGCGGTGGGCATGGTCGTAGGCCATGAGCTGGGTCATGGGTTTGATAACAACGGCTCCAAATACGACGCCAATGGAGTCATTGCGCCGTGGATGCCCGAGAGTGACAAAAAACAGTTCCAGTCTCGCACGCAGATCTTGGTGGATCAGTTCGACGCGTACGTTCCCAAGGAGATTAATCCCAAGTACGGCACACTCACCCTGGGAGAAAACATTGCTGATGCGTCGGGGTTACGGTTTGCGTATGAAGCCGCCTTTCCAGAAGGCGTCGGGACGATAGAAGACAAAAAAGCTTTTTTCCTTCAGTTCGCGCGTGTCTGGTGTGGCGTCACCCGACCCAAGGAACTCGAGCGTCGATACCGACAGGACGTGCACGCGCAAACCGAAAAACGCGTGAACGGACCATTGGTGCACCAGCCCGGGTTTTACGAAGCGTATAGCTGCACCGCGAACGATGCGATGTACGTCCCCGCTGAAAAACGCCTCGATCTCTGGTAAACGCAGGCCCCGCTGGTCGGCAGTGCATACTCTTTGAACACAGGTGGTGGGGTTAGGCGTTTTTCACAATCCTGGGCCAAAGGGTGTACGGCCAACCTATCGAAACTCTGGATGATTATCGCCAGCGTTTTTTCCCCCGGCTGGAACTGGTTTTGCAGTTTCAGGGGGGTTATGAAGGTTTTTGTTTATTGGGTGCTATTGGCTGGAGTGTGGGGACTCCCGACTTTTGCCAACGCTACGCATTCAACCAACGTACCAGACCTCGCCTCTCTCTCTGCCCGCTATCCCGATCCAAAGGCAGTGGCTGACGCAGTCAAAAAAGGCCTTGAGACCCCCGATCCCATCAAGACAAACGAGAAGGCATTATCCAGTATTCAAAAAAAACTCACCAGCGCTTCCGACATTGAAGGAGAACTAAAAAGGCACCCTGAGCTCGCCGATGCTCTTAAAAATGGCGACCTAAACGAGCTAAATGCTCTGACTGGGGCGAAAACTGATCCCGACAAAAAATCCAACGCCCAAGCCCTGGCCGAATACTACGCCAAAAAGAATATCGCGGGTCTCAAGAACTATGTCGCCGACATGGAGACCAACAAAAGCCGAACGCCAAATAAAGTCTTGGACGACGCGATCACGGACAAGCTCAAGGGCCTGGCTGAAAAGCACAAAGCGCTTTTAGGCGAATTTGAAGGAGCCGGTGTTAAAGGCGCCAGCAAAGCTGCGATTGCGGTGCGGCTTGAAGAAATGCAGCAAAAGCTCGATGCAAAAGACTATCAAGGCGCCGGAAAACTCGCGGGTGAGTTACTGCCAACCCTCTCTAAGCGAGGCGCGTTGGCCCAAGCCTTGACCGGGCAATCGGACAATAATAAGGCCGTCACCCTCACCTCTACACTGCGCGAAGCAGCCTATTTGAGCGAACACCTCAAAACCGGGCAGAGTTTTCCGATTAACAGAGCGGTCGAAAACGGCCTCTCAGCTGACATGCGCAACTTCCGCCAGGGATTTGCAGACGAGTGGAAGCGGGAGGGCGGTGGTGCAGCTCGCTTGACTCGCTTTTCTCAGCTCGTGCACGAAGGCAAGACTAAAGAACTCGATACCGGGTTCCCGGGTTGGGGAGACTTTGCGCTGCGCACGGGCAATGTCGAAGCCGCGTGGTTACACGGCAAAAAATCCGACGGTACCTGGAAGTACGAACAGAGCAGCATCGACTTGCTCCGAGAGGGGACTTGGAGGACGAATCTGCGGCTCTACACCGCATCGAGCACAGAAGATATCCGCTACCTCACCCGAGAAATGGAGGGGTACAAAGAACCTACTGTAGCTCTAGCCGCCATCGCCAACCGTGCAATTATTTCTGACCTTATTTCAAATGTTCATGAAACAGCGAAAGCCATTAGAAATCTTGATATTGATAAACTTAGGAAAAACAGCATCGACCTACTTGCCAATCCAGAAAACTACGCTATTCGAGCCCCGGCGACTGAGAACCAAATCGTAAACACTAGCAACGAAAATTCTTCCGAATAAGATTAAACCGATTACGCACTAGCTGCGACTCCGGTACGCGCTACCTTTTCGATTTTACTCCCGACAGTTTACCCGTCTCAGACGGGTGCTTTTTGTGCTGCATCCGATGATGCGCGGTGCAAAGTGTCTGCAGGTTTTCTAGACGGTTCTGTCCTCCGCGGCTTACAGGTACCCGGTGATGCACTTGCAACCATACCCGACTCTCACACCGGCCATATCTCAAGTGCTCGAACGCACACTGGCCTTGATCGCGCAAGTAAACAGCATGTTCTAACTCTGCAGGTAGCGCCATGCGCTTTTTTTCCTGGGCCACTCCGTCTGGTTTGGAGGCCTTTCAACAAAGACCCTACCATGGTTTTTTTAAGTCGATAGAAGTGGCCGTGAAGTGCGAGGAAAATGGGAAACGAGAAAAATGAACCTTTGCCTGCATTGGTGAAACTAGCGCTCAATGTCGCGCACCTCACCGTATTTTCCGACCGGATTATCGAACAACGAACTCCCGCCCCTCAAAACCGCGTCAAGCGCTTTCCAAGAAAAAATCGCACCGCAATTACGTCTCAGACGGGCAAAGCTTTAAGCGAAACCGAGAAGTTTAACGCGAGAGTCAGAACACCTCCCGACCGATTGGTAGTGAGAACAACTGCCTAAGATTCAGGCGTTCGTCCAAAACTTCGTCGCTTGTTTAGGGGGTTCTCGGGTGTTCAAAAACTCGACAGATCCTAGAAACCGCTTTGCGATTCGGTAGATAAACCAGGTACTTCGGTGGTCTGTCCCCGCGTTTATGGGCCCGGGCAGGATTCTCGGAACGCCTTTTGCTTCTATTCAAAGTGTCACACGATCTAAAGGGGATGGGGTATGAACCACAAACACACTAAGCTCTTCGCCTTTGCGCTGACCGCATTTCTCACTGCGTGCACGCAAACCTCACCGCTGGCCTACGATAGCTACACGAACAACAACAATAACAACAACAGTGCCTCGGCATGCACCAATCCCACTGGCACACTCACATTGCTCTCTCCCGCCACCCCAGCTTCCGGCACACTCAACGTTGCACTGAACCAATCGGTGGTGTGGACGATCACCATGTCCTGTGCTGGCTCTTATACTGCCACTCGCAACGGAGTCATTGTCGGCGGAACAGGTTTTAGCCAAACTACGACTTTTACGACTACCTATTCGACCGCTCAAAACTCAGTGGTTGAATCCGTACTAGTATCCACCTCCAGCGGCACGCAAATCACTCTTTATTCCCCAACGACTTTCAATGTGGGAGGCACTGCTTCCACGGCGCTTGCAGGCTGCGCACTCAGCGCCATGCCCAACAACGTGGTGCTCAACCCCTGGCAAAACAGCGCTCAGTTCCAACTGGGCATCACCAACAGTGGGACCACGTCGGATAGCCAGTGCAATTTCACCATTCGAGGTGTCGCGGCTGTGGATCAGAACAACAGCCCGGTTTTTATCTCTGCTACACCGAACTCTGGATCGGTTTCACCGATCACCGCAAAGGTTCAAAACACCGGGGAGCTCAACGTAAAGGTCACTCTGGCTGACGCTGCCAACCCCACAAGCACCAACACTTTGACCTTGGTGACTCCGGTTACCGTGTCCCAAGCGCCGGGTTGCACGCTCACGTCGTCCGCAAAATCCATTACTCTCGGACAAAAGGTTTCAGTAACCATGAATGTGACAGGCTCCGTCAGCGGTGCGCAGATTTTGGAACCAGTGACGCCCACCTACACTACCAAGCACCTGATAACGGCTAGCGGGCAGACAAAAGAATTTGAACCATTGGTCGCAATAAATCATCTCTACGTTGGACAGGTACTCCC
>CAZTDN010000036.1:0-11629 GCA_964611895.1 uncultured Pseudobdellovibrionaceae bacterium | reverse complement strand
TCTACGAAGAAGTTACCGAACAGCCTCCTCGATGCGGAGCATGCCTAATCCAATTTTGCAGCCAATCTCTGGCAGACAAATACTGCCGAGCCGGCGGGTACGCCCGAGCTTCCGCTCACACGAAGGACTCAGGTTCCAACAAGCAAACGAGCTGTGTCGCCGATATGAAAGTAAACGGTAGCACCTTAGAGTGTTTCGAAAAGGCCAAGAACATCAAAGTCGGCCAAGACGTGTGCAAATCTATCACGTGCATTCGCTAAATTCCGCGTTATAACTAGCCGGAATGGGTGAACTTCAAACGGGAACACGCTTCCCCCAAAATCTGCCGCCCCATTGGAAGGCGCTTCTCGAAGAAGAAGCGTCTGAAGAGTACTTTCACAAACTAACCCTGTTTTTGAGATCCGAATACCGCCACGGTCAGCAGATTTTCCCATCGCAAGATCGCATCCTACGCGCGCTTCAGGCCTTGGACTACGATCGCGTACGAGTGGTTATCCTAGGCCAGGACCCTTACCACGGAGCGGGGCAAGCAGTCGGCTTGAGTTTTGCGGTTCCTAACGAACTAAAACCCAAACCCCCCAGTCTGAAGAATATTTTTAAAGAAATCGAAAATGACCTCGGCAAAAAAGTCGACCCCCACGCGTCTGAACTCTCGCATTGGGTGGAACAGGGGGTTTTACTCCTCAATACCGTGCTCACCGTCCGCCAGAGCCAAGCTCACTCGCACAAAGATCGGGGATGGGAGGTCTTTACCGATCGCATAATCACTCTGCTCAACCAGCGCCAAGAACCTCTTGTCTTCATTCTTTGGGGAGGCCCGGCGCGAAAGAAAAAGTTACTCATCACCGGCCGGCAACACGCCATCATCGAATCTGCACACCCATCCCCGCTGTCAGCGTTCAATGGTTTTTTTGGGAGCAAGCCATTTTCCAAAGCTAACGCCTTGCTGCAGAAATGGGGACACGCCCCGATTGACTGGGAAGTCACACGTTAGTAATAATCGGTCTTTGTCTTGCGAGGGTACCGATGGGAAACTTAGTCACACCACTGAATGAAACTACTTTTAGCGCTAGCGTTGAAAAAGACGCCACTCCAATCCTGGTGGATTTCTGGGCAGAATGGTGCCACCCGTGCCGTGCGCTCGCCCCGGTCATCGAGGAACTGGCACAGGAGTTTCAGGGAAAGGTTCGCTTCGCTAAGGTAAATGTCGACGAATCTCGCGCCATCGCGCAGCAGTTCGGCATCCGGGGAATTCCGACCTTGATCTTGTTTCAGAATGGCAAAAAAGTGAACGAGCTCGTGGGCAATCAGCCCAAAGACAGGATTAAGAGCCTTTTGACGTCGATTGGTTAGGCAATGCCAGTCGCAGGTATGGCTCCCAGATGTCTGGGTGCCCTTTAGTCCGCACCGCTACCGACATTCCAGGAAGCATTTTAGGAGCCTGAGGCAAGCGGAGCAGTTTCATGCCCACTTCTTCCGGACGACGGTCACTCTTGCGTTGGTTGCACCGCATGCACGCCGCAACGATATTCTCCCAGGTTTTACGTCCCCCTCTGACCACAGGCAGCACATGGTCCAGAGTGAGCTCGCGCTCAGTGAACTTTACAGAGCAGTACTGACACCGGTGCTCATCGCGTAAATACACATTGGCTCTTGAAAAGCGAATGATCGGAGATTGCCGCTTTAGGTTCACCCAGCGATTTAGACGCACCACTGCAGGTACCACGAACTCTCGGCTCGGCGTGCGAATGGACACCGAATATTCTTCTAGAATTTCTACTTTACCTTGAAAAAGTAAGACAAAAGCGCGCTGCCATCCAATGATGCGTAGGGGCTCATAGCCAGCATTGAGTAGAAGTGTGTTTTGCATCCCGCCTAATTTCATTTTAAGGAATAGGGGAACTCAAAGGCAAACCGGTTTTAGCCAAAACCTCATCCCCCACCATAAAGCTGGGGTACGCAATAACAGCAAGCGTCGCCGTTTTTTCCACGCTGCGTTCCAAAGCAATGCAGGCCGAATCAGCGACAGCGATCACCTCAAGCGTGCCGAGTGGAATCTGCGTCACGTGAATGTTCGAGTCGCCGACATAGTCCAATATCGTCCTATTACGCATTACAGTGAGCTGATCTCCGACCTTCACTCCGTGTCGAACGCCCAAATTGACATGAAACTCTTTTGCCGGGAGGGGTTCGGTGTAAGACATTCTCAATCGGCGCGCCGCGTGCACAATCGCGCCATTAGCCGCCCAGGCTGAGACCTCGAGCAATACACTCAGAAGCAGAAAGTGTGTAGGTTTCACCCTTCACTTATCGGAGTTCCCCCTTATTCCCTTGATGCGTGGTCAAACTTGAGTTTTTGCAATGCGTTATACACTTCTTTTGCGGTGGTTCCGTGTCGTTCCGCCACAAACTTTGACCAATCCCGGTCCGAAGCCGCGCGCCACCGCACTTGTTCTGCCCAGTCAGGCAATGCGTCGAACTCTCCGGGCTCTAGCAAGAATGTATACTCGCCTTGTTCTGGAAGACGCCCCAAGTCCAAATCGGCTAAATCAAACCATTCCAGCTGCTCAAAATGCTTGGTCATCTCACGGCCAATCAGTATCCTTCCCGTCGGAAATGCCTCCTTTAAAATACCCGCCGTCTCGCGGATTCGGCGCGCGGACTCATAAAAACACACTGGCAACCCCATCCCCTGGATTCTTTTAAAAAGCTCCTGCTGAGCTTTGCTTTCTCTTGGAAAAAAACCCCAGAAAACAAACCCACTCTCTTTGCATCCGCTGACCGACACCAACGCGGTCACTGCCGATGCTCCCGGTACAGGGACTATTTTCACACCGGCTTCGCGGGCGGCAGCTACCAACAACGCACCCGGATCCGAAACCCCCGGGGTCCCCCGATCGGTCACCAAAACGATCGATTCCCCGGCTTGTAGTTTTTCCACCGCGATTGCAGTCGCCTTTTTTAAATTATGGTTAGCATATGAGTGCAACCTCTTGCCCGCAGCCGGAATCGCACATAATTCGAGCAGCTTAAGTGTTTCTCGAGTGTCCTCGGCAAAGATCCATTTAGCCTCACGCAAGCACTCCATGGCGCGAAGCGTGATATCTCCCTTATTCCCGAGCGGCGTGGCAACGACGTAGAGTTCTGATTGGTTCATACTTAAGCTATAATGAAAGCCTAGCCTTTAGGGGAGAAATTCCATGAAAATTCAGACTCGTCGCCAAGGGGATATCACCGTCGTGGACCTAGAAGGGCATCTTGACTTCGAAGCCACCCGGGTTTTTCAGGAAACAGCTTGGGATCTGCTTCAGGACGCAAGGTCCAGCCAAGTTATCTTCAACCTCGCAAAGCTTCGCTTTGTCGGCTCCAGCGGAATCAGCCAATTCATCAAGGCCGTAAAAAAACTCAACACCGCTCCCGCAAAACCAAAGCTGTGCAACCTGTCTTCGGAATTCACCAAAATGTTCCGCGCCCTACAGACCGCTCGGAACCCCTTTCAAATCTTCGACGACGAAAGCCAGGCCATGGCGAGCTTTACCACCATCGAGCAGTTACTCGAGAAGCCAAGGCGCCGCAAAACCATCGCGAACTGACTACTCCAGTTCGATATCAAACAACCTCCATTCGTGGCTCTGAATCGAGCCACGCCATTCGAAAAGCTGCACACGCACTGTTTGTCGACTGACCGCATGCACCGTCCGGGCGAGAGTCCGCAAGTTTTGCAACTTTCGTCTAGTTATCGACTGAGACGGTGGATAGGACTTTCCAGAACGCCCTCGAACTTCCCACAAGAGCAACTGTTTCGGCGCCTGAAGAAGCAGATCCCCTTCCAAGTGTCCTAGGCGAAAATTCTTCGCCAACACCCGGTAACCCATCCCCTGCGCTACCGCCGCCGCAAAGGCCTCATACTGGCGTCCACGAGAAACTCTTTCGGTGGATTGGCGTGCTGCCTTTTTCTTGAAGCGCCTTTCGGTGAACCACGCTGCCATACCCTTTGTGATCTGCAAAAGAGTAGCCAGGATAGGCAGAGTCCATCTCCCGCATCAAACGGTCTCGATGCACTTTCGCCAGAATGGATGCCGCACCAATGGAGACCGAAAGCGAGTCCCCCTTTACGATGCATTTTTGAGGAAGTTTCATTGGCAGAGGAAATTTTCCATCCACCAAAAGAAAATCAGGAGCTTGAGCCAAACCTTGCACCGCTCGGACCATGGCTAGTTTGGCAGCATGGAAAATGTTCAACGAGTCGATCTCCTCCACACTCGCCTCACCAATAGAAAAACACAGCGCTTTTTCTCGAATAAGCAAGTCTAGAGCCTCACGCTTTTTGGGGGTGAGTTTTTTGGAATCGTCTATTCCAGAGGGAATGTCTTCTGGGTGCAATAGAACTGCAGCCGCAATCACGGGGCCCGCAAGGCAACCCATACCCACTTCGTCAACGCCCGCAACAAAGCGGTGCCCTAGGGCAAAGCACTCTTGTTCAAATTCCGTCTTGGTGTGGGACAAGTTGAAAAACCGACGAATGGGAAATTTAATGAGTTTTTAAGCTGTCGGGGCCTCGGCCGCGGGAGCCACGTCTTCCGGGGTCACCGCAGGAGTTTCCACCGCAATCGCATCGCCAAAGCGCTCAGACTCTTTCAATCGGGCTTTTTTGCCGGTCAGGCGGCGCAAGAAATACAAACGAGAACGCCGCACATCGCTAGACGATTCGACTTCGATTTTTTCGATAACTGGCGAATGGATGGGGAAAATTCGCTCCACCCCTACCCCAGCGGAGATCTTACGGACCGTGAAGGTCGCTCCAGGCCCTTGTCCAGATTTAGGCTGCTTTACTACCACCACTCCGCGAAAAATCTGGATACGCTCTTTGTCGCCTTCTTTTAACCGTACGGAAACACTGACTTTATCGCCCACCTGAAAACTGGGGCGCTTCTTTTCCTGGGCTTTATTGATCTTTTCGATAATCGAGTTCTGCACGGTCGTCTCCGTAAAGCGGACAATCTAAAAACCACAGCGTGTGGCGTCAAGGGAAAACGTCGAATCCGGCTCGCTAAAGGATTGAAATCTTTGCAAGCCAGGCTAAGATGCCGGGCCTGAAGCCCCCCACGCCAGGAGACACTAGGCTTGAATAGCATTAATTACCGCCAATCGGGAGTCGATCCGGAAAAGGCCGCCAATATCCTCAAAGATTTTGGCCAACACCTCAAAACCCGCCCCCGAGACAAGGCTCTCTTGAGCGGTATAGGCCCTTTCGCCTCCTGCTACTCTCTCAAAGACTTGGTTCAAAAATACCCAGATCCCGTCCTAGTCACCTGTTGTGATGGAGTTGGAACCAAAGCCAAACTAGCGGCCGATTGGGGGCTTCTGGAGGGCTTGGGAGCCGACTTAGTCGCCATGAACGTAAATGACCTGCTCTGCGTAGGGGCCAACCCACTGCTGTTTTTGGACTACTACGCCTGCGGAAAACTCGACAGCAAACAACTCACCACTCTCTTGCACAGCATCCAGAAAGCCTGCGAATTTTCTGAGTGTTCGTTGGCAGGTGGAGAAACCGCGGAGATGCCTGGACTTTACTCGGGAGACGATTTTGACTTGGCGGGTTTCTGTGTCGGCATGGCCGACCGCGAGAACATTCTAGGTGCGGAACGGGTGCAAGTCGGGGACACACTTGTCGCACTGGCTTCCTCCGGCCTGCACTCGAACGGCTACTCCCTCGTACGTAAACTTGTCGAACGCGCTAATTTGCAACCCGAAGACCAAACTCCTTTTTCGACCCGCTCGTGGAAAGAAACCTTGCTCGAACCCACGACGATCTATGTGCCCCTGTTTAAATCCTTGGGAAGGGATTCTCAGCACTGGAGCCGAGAGCTCCATGCAGCAGCCCACCTTACCGGTGGTGGCTTGTTCGAAAACCTACCCCGTGTGTTGCCCCGGGGGGTGCGCGCTCGGATAACGGCTTGGAAGTTCCCCCCTCTTTTTAATTGGATCCAAGAAACCGCGCAAATATCGACGACAGAAATGCTCTCCACATTTAATTGTGGAGTGGGCATGCTCGCAGTGTGCACTGAAGCGCAGTCGCAGACCCTGATACAGGTCGCCCAAGAAAAAGGGATCTCTGCTTGGAAAACCGGCATCATTGAGGCTGGTGCCTCGCAGACCAACGAACCCGAAGTGCTTTGGGAATGAAACTGAACCGCATTCTTTTTCTGGCTTCGGGCAGGGGCAGCAACTTCTCGGCACTGGCTAAAGCGATTCTGAACAAAGACATCCCCCAGGCGATCCCTGTAGGTTTGATTTGTAACAAGGACGATGCCCCCGTCCTGCAATCTGCACGCGAGCTGGGAATCCCGGTATCTGTACTAGGAAAACGGAAGTTTCAAACTCCTCTCGGAAAATGGGACAGACCCGCCTACGAAATCGCTCTGGAAAAAGAAATCGCGACCTACCAACCCGACTGGATCTGTCTTGCGGGATATATGTTGATGCTAGGAAAACCTATTGTTCAGCGCTGGCGAGGACGAATTCTCAACATTCACCCTTCGCTGCTTCCGGATTTCCCCGGGCTCGATGCTCAAAGACAAGCCCTTCAGGCGGGCGTAACCAAAACCGGCTGCACTGTGCATTTGGTGACTGAAGGCCTCGACGATGGGCCCATTCTGGCCCAAAGCTCAATTGATATTCTGCCCGGTGACGATGAGAACTCCCTTATCCACAGGCTACTCCCGGTAGAGCATGCCACCTACGTTCAGGTTCTCAAGCGCATCTGCACCGAGCGTTTGGAACTAGACGGCGGCCGCGCCGTTTGGCGTTTGATCTAAGCGAAAACGAAATAAAGCAACGTCGCGATCAAAAGTGCTTTGGCAAAAAGGAAAAAAGCCACTTTTCTAGAGGAGGTTTGAGGAAACCGGCGCCAAAGACCCATTCTAGAAATGTGACCTAGTTCCGAAGCGCCACAACGGACAAGGACTAAATGGTTTCGACGAGTCATTAGGACCCCTATAGCACGTCGCGTCACCCAAAGGAAAGAGGCCTCCCTCTGTGTGCTCTAACCATCTAATTTAAATACACTTCTGCTTCGCCATCGGTCGTGACCTCACCCCGCTGATTTCGGGTCAGCAGAGTAACCAGGATGCAGCCGTCGGGATCCACCCGCTTGATCTTGCCCTCGCAGCTTAAGATGTCGCCTGGAAAAGTCACTTTGCGAAAGCGTGCTTTAAGTTTGGCCACGCGGTACTGGCCAGGGGGAAAATTGAACTGCAAATGATCTCCGAGAAAAGCCATCGAAAGCATCCCGTGCACGATAACCGAAGGGAACCCAGCTTCTTGAGCAAAACCCTCTTCTAAGTGAATCGGATTGTGATCATAAGACGCGGCGGCGTAGTCCTTAAGCTGCTGCGCCGTAAAGGGTGGTTTGGTAAGCGTCTTCAACGCCTGTCCAGCCTGCCAACTCATGCTCCCGTTCCCCCGTCTGAAGACCGTACGACAAAGGATGAGCGAGCAATCAGGACCAGTTTTTCCTCACATCGAACTTCGGATTCCAAAACGACTAGCGTAATTCCACGACGCTCCCGAAAATCGGTCACTCGTGTGGAAACCGTAGGCACGTCTCCAGCTCTCAAAGGAGCGAGGTATTCATATTCTTGATCCGTGTGCAACAACCCGCGCAGGTCGATTTTCAGACGGTCCATCCATTTGAACTCTGCCGCGCGATACACCGTCGGAAATGTCAAGGGTGTCCCTTGAAAGTGCTCCGAGGAAGTGGCACCAGCGAAGGCTTGAATATGTTCGTGCGTGACTGGGTCCGCACGAAAAACGATAGGCGCCTCCATTAATGACTTGTGCGACATGAGCTCTGACTAGCCTTTCCTAGACCCTTTGGATAAAATCCGAAACTGGGTACCAGTGTCAAAGAGAAAGGGCCCGAATGCGAATCTTGGTTTTACTGCGCTGGCTGGCCTTCTTTTCCTTTACCGTCTTATGTTTGGCCGTTCCCCTCGGCCTCATTTGGGGCTCGCAGGGGCTGATCGCCGGTGTACTCGTTGCATCGATCCTTGCTATTGGCATGCGCTGGAATGCGACCGAACGCATTGCGCGCAAACTCCAAGCCAAGCCCCTAACCCTAGCCGAAGCCCCCATCGCCCATGGGCTTGTGCGAGAATACTGCCGACGCCTTCGCATTCCCACCCCCCAATTGATGATCATTGAGTCCAATGGGTTGAATGCTGGGGCATTTGGATTCTCGAGGCATGCCATCCGACTGGTGGTAACGCGCGGACTGCTGGAAAAACTCACTCGCGGACAGCTTGCCGCAGTCCTTTGTCGAGTTCTGTGCAAAGCACAGACTTTTGAAATCTATAATGAGTCCTGGCTTTGCCAGTTTTTTGAAGTATTAGACAAGGCGGTGCTTTCCAAAAAAAATTCTATGCGGCGCCCCGAAGAGCCGCTCATTCTCCATCGGGTCTTGCGACAGGCGATCCTCTACCCCATCACACTTTTTCCGGCTTATGTCTTAAAGGCATCCTGCGACGAATCACTGCTTGATGCCCAAACTGCAAAACTTACCCAAAACCCGCTGTTTCTCGCAGGTGCTTATCGCCGAATGGAATCTCGCGCCGACTGGGCCCCGTATCAAGCGCCTTTTTCCTGCAGGCATTTGTTTTTGGCTACCCCACCGACCGCTGATCCCCTAGCCCGAGCGTTTTTTGCAGAAACGGCTCTGAATCAAAGAGTGAAACAGATAGAAACTCTCTTAACCCCCGAGCGCGCAATATGATCTTAAAAGCTGGTTTGTACGCCCTGCTGATCTTCTTGGCATCTTTGGCGGGGGGGCTTCTGCCTCTGTTTATCTCGGCGAAAAGCGAAAAAAAACTGAAACTCGCTATCAGCTTTGGAGCTGGTCTTTTGCTGGGCATGGCTTTTATTCACATGATCCCCGAAGCCGCAGCGCTGGCGCCAAATGAGTTTGGCTACTGGTTGATGGGCGGATTCGTACTCTTGCTCATTTTGGAGCGCTTTGTAATGGTGCACGCGTGTGAAGAGCACGGGTGCCACTACCACACTGTTGGAGTAGCGGCGTTTGCGGGCCTAACAGTACATGGGTTGCTTGAAGGGTTTGCGCTGGGTTCTACCCTCTACATCAGCGGCCTCGCACCCCTGATACTGCTCGCGATACTTTCTCACAAACTACCCGCAGGTTTTGCGCTGACTTCCATTTTGCGACTCGCAAAGCGAAGTCCTCGGCAAATTCTACTCTTCGTAGTGGGAGTCTCTCTATCGGGCCCAATCGGCCTGGGTTTGTCGCTGGGCATCCTGGAGATCGAACACCTCCCCAGCGTCACGGGATCGTTGCTAGCGCTTTCGGCGGGAAGTTTTGTCTATATCGGTGCGTGCGACTTACTCCCTGAGCTGCATCGAGAGAACAAGGAAAAAATTCCGCGCTTAGTTTGCTTCTTGATTGGAATCGTTCTGAGTGCCCTCAGCGGGCTATTTGAGTGATTAATTTTTCTTACTTACTTCGCTCGGCGCCCTGAGTTCCACGGGTAATTTTGCAATTTTGGAATCAATCTTTTTTACCTGATCGGCATCTTTTCCCGAACTGAGCTTTTTCGCATTTTGGTAGCTTTGGGCAGCCAAAGTAAATTGCTTCTTCTCAAAATAAACATCGCCCAAGTGCTCGTGGATGATAGCCTCTTCTGGCTGTAACTTGGCGGCTTTTTCCAAATGCTCAAGCGCTTCATCCACTTTGCCTCGTTTGAAAAGCAGCCACCCCAGAGAATCCTCGATAAAACCATCTCCAGGACGAAGCGCGATGGCTTGGCGAATTTTTTCTTCTGCTTCCTCTAGGTTTTCTCCAGACTCAGTGTACGTGTAACCGATGAAATTCAAAGCGTGGGCATTTTTGGGATTCGACGAGAGAATTGTTTTCATATTCTCAATGGCTTTAGCACGATTGCCCATGCGTTCATGCAAAGCTCCTTGAAAATAGAGGAGCTTTTCGTCTGCAGGGAATCTCTTGAGTCCCTGATTCAGAGTCTCCATCGCTTCTGCGTACTTCTTGCTGCTCTCCAAGAAAGAAGCGAGCATATCGTAGAACTCGACGGCATCGGGTGAGGACTTAATCTGCTTCTTGGCAAACGCAATGCCCTCTTCTTTCTTGCCTAGAGCACGGAAGATGAAACCAACATGCAACACGGCTTCTTTATAAAAACTCGAGTCTTTCGTTACTTTTTGAAAGTGTTTCAGTGCACTACTATACTCTTTAACTTCTTCGTGTACTGCTGCGAGATAGAAGCGGACATTATCGGCTTCGGGATGGTCTTTGAGAATGGAGCCAAAACGCTCTTTCGCTTCGTCGAACCGTTTGAGTTCAAAGAACAGCAAACCCACTTTTACTTTTGAAGTATAGTCATCGGGTTCGATTTGTTCGTACTCCAACAACTCGGACAGAGCCTTATCAAACTCACTGCGTTGGAGATAGAGCTGGGCCAGACGTTTTCGGAAGCGGCCATTGCCTCGAATCTGTCCATAGGCCTGAATAGCTTCTTCCTCTTCTCCCAAGCGCTCGTGCAGGAGTCCGAGCGCCGTCCCCGCCTCAACAAAACTAGGGCGCATTGCCTGGCATTTGGCGAGATCGGCTTTGGCCTTATCCAGCTTTTCAAGCTCGAGGTAAATCTTGGCCCGATAAAAGTAGGCCATAAAATTATCTTCGCTATCGTCAATCGCTTTTGAAAGCGTCCGGATACCCGCATCCAGATCTCCGCCTTCGGCCTCAAGAATTCCAATCAACAGTGGCGACTTGGGATTGGTTGGATCCAACTCGGCAATACGCGCATACTGCTGCTTTGCCTCTTCAAACTTTCTCCCTGCGGCCAGAGCGCCCCCCAATGTTGCCAGGTACTCGACGTTATTTGGCTCTTTGAGAACGGCCTTGCGCGCCAAGCTCTCTGCTTGTTCGACCTTACCCGCACGCAGATACAGGTCACCCAACTGGTGGTTGATAAACGCGTTCTCCGGATCCCCAGCCAGCGCTTTTTCTAGAATAGGGGTTGCCTTTTCATACTCACCGTCCAAAACAAGTTGGCGCCCCTTCATGTACAGAAAACTTGCCTCATCGGCTTTAGGTGGAGGACTGGCTTTAGAAGTTTTTGCTTTTTCTGCCAAGACAGGCAAAGCGAGGATGAAAAAGCCAACCAATCCCACGCGCAGCGCACCACTGAACCATGAATAGGTATTCACCTAAACCTCTTTTCAATTGGAGATGGGTTCATTTGGATAGGAGGCCCCCACCTCGTATTCTAATGCGAAGACTCACCTACGTCTAAAAAAAATCAGCGGATTGTAAGACCGCATCAAACTCTTGGCCACAATAGGTGTGGCGGTTTTGAAAATCGAAATCTGGGGGTGCAATGAACGCGCGAGCCCCTCGGCGACCAGGCAGCTACGGATCATCATCACATAGCGATTGGGAATACGCAGATCATTTCCGGCAGCGATCTGGAGCAATTTGGAAATAAGGGGCTCAAGCCTAAGTTTCTCCATGCCTTGGCGCTTTGCATTCTCCAGAAGGACCCCAATTTCCTGCTCAAACTTCTGCAGATTTGCTCGCGGGCCGGGATCTGCCATAGCATAG
>CAZTDN010000035.1:0-17883 GCA_964611895.1 uncultured Pseudobdellovibrionaceae bacterium | reverse complement strand
TTACCTAAAGAATCGGGAACATGCCCGTTTACCCACTACCCAGGGAGAAGAGCCCCTTTAACGATGTAGAGCCAAACAAGGGAATACATGTGGGACCATCGATGAACCTCCAACCCGGCATTGGATAAAATGCATGCAAGAAAGAAGACATTCCGGTAATAATTTCATAGGTTGAAATATTTTGAGGTTTTGAATGACTCTCGAACAGGTCCTAGAAGTAATTCAAAAAAATACCGCATCACTAAAAGAAGAGCATCATGTTCAAGCTCTCTACATCTTCGGTTCCTTCGCTCGAAAAGAAGGAAATCCCAAAAGTGATATCGATCTTTTGGTTGAGTTCTCTTCCACGGAAGTGACTCTGTTTGGGCTCATTCGTCTGAAGTTTTTTTTGGAAAACCTTCTCAAAAGAAAAGTGGATCTGATCACTGCGGATGCATTGAAATCCCCCCTGAGAGAAGAGGTTGAAAGAGACGCAATTCGTGCGGCATAGACCATGGAAAACCCGTCTTTCCGATATGAAAGATGCGATCAAGAAGATTCGCGCCTACTGCTCCGGACTAAACTCAGAAACCGAACTCTTTAAAAACCCTGAAAAACTGGACGCGTGCATTCGGAACTTTCAAATTTTGGGGGATGCCTCTAGCCGAATACCTGCCATGGTACGCAAACAGATACCTGGGATTCCGTGGCGAGAAATTTCGGCCATGCGAAACATCCTCGTTCACGAATATTTTGGCGTCAGTCCCTCTATCATCTGGAAAACGATTACCAACGATCTTCCAGTATTGGAATTGGCTCTAGAAAAAGCGGTTGCCAAGTTTGATGAACCGGTTCACCCCTGGAAGATATGCCCTCCCGGCGAGCACTATGTGCGAATGGCCACCATCCAAGGGCATTTACGAGACGGCAGACCTGTAAGAAGTCACTTAAGAAGAGATCATTGCAGACAAAGTCAGACAACCACTCGAAATGTGATTACGGCTTTTGAAGCAAAAGACATGGTGGAGTTTTTCCCTGAGCCTCCCGTTCCTTTAGGCAAGAACTTGGATTTTGGAAAGAAAGGTAACGAGTTCGATAAACTAATCAATGGATGGACTGAGTACTGGAATCAGGTCTTAAAACCAAGCTCCCCCCTCGACCCTCGTGTGGTAAAGGCGCTCATCGCATCTGAGTCTTCCTTCAACACCAGTGCTGGAAAAGAAAAAAAGAATACAGCTCGTGGCCTCATGCAGTTGATGCCCCAAACGCTTTGGGCCTTGAATGGTGCGAGGGACGAACTGAAAGAGCATCTGTTTGAATTTGATTCTAGCGAAATATTTGAGCCCAGCCTGAATATAGCTGCCGGAATACGTTGGTTGTTTCGAAAACGTGAACTTGCAGGTCGAAGACTGAAGCGAGAAGCATCGTGGGAAGAAGCGGTGTCGGAATACAAGGACTATCTGAGAAGAGTTTTAAGGAATCCCAAGCACCCGCAAAAAGGCATGCATACCTTTCGAGATTTTTTGAAGAAGCTGGAGGGTGACCAAAATGAGTAAGAACATGCTCCTCCTCGCCCTTGTTTTTTCACCTGCTTTACTGGCCGCGCGAAGTGAACCGGGAGGGGAAGATCCGGTCTTTAAGCATCGAGACCAACTGAAAGATCGATTGGGTTTGCGGACCGTTTTCTGGGTATGCTCTGACAAGTCGAAAATACGCAAGATTTATTGCGAAGATATGGGTGTCCATGAAACAGAGGGCCCCAAAGCCGAACTTACCATTGACTTCATCAAGAATACGGACAGGCATACCTATGGCCTAAGACATACCATCCCTGCCTCGGAGTGCCGTGACTTGTTACGGCGCATCCGTGAACGACTAAAGAAAAATATTAACTTCTGCATTCGGGGAAGCTTAGCGAACATAGGGGGATCCGGAATTGGCTGGGTCTTCCATGAATTTCGCGCGGATAAAGTTTCAGTCTGCGAAAATGATGACTGTGTACCCTAGCAGCAAGTGGGACGAACGCTCCAAAATTCGAAACTCATGCCCTCCACGATGAAACCTTCGCGTTTTATGTCTCTGATCGGATTAGCTTGGGTTGGACATTTAATCGGGAACCTTTTTGGTCCTACGTCCGAAATCGGTGACGGGGTATTTTATTTAGTGCTGGCTGCAGGTTATTGGGCCGTGTCCAGCTTTTCCATTCCAAAAGCGCTTGAGCGAATTACGACCATTTTGGGATACGGCTTCTTTGTCCATCTTCTTCTTTGGCAACTGGTCGTCATTGGCCAGCAAGCAGACAGCCTGCTTCCGTCCCACGCATTGGCGGTTTTTGCCGCTCTTTTGGCGGTAGGACTGGACTGGGGAGCGATCGCGTACTTCTCCCGGTGGGCCACCGCAGAATCTAAACTTTCGCTCGCAGCTGTTTTGGCGTGTGCGCTCGTCTTCAAATTGAATGACAGTGACAAACCCCTTGCGTTCCTACAGCTAAAATACGCTTCCTCTTTCATTGCGCTCCCCTGGATTGCCATTTTTGCCTCTCGGTTGTGGCGCCAGACGACTAAAACACCAGCTCAGTGGGGCGTATTGGACTGGGCACTCTTGATTTGCCCTTTACTCTTCGTAAGGCTGCCCGGTTTTTACTCGACCCCCACCGCCCACCACCATTGGAGCTTTTACACGGGGCCGATCTGGTCGGTTAAGCACGGAGGCACTTTGCTCTACGATGTACCCAGCCAGTATGGTTGGCTGAGCATCGCACTTCCTTCTTGGATTCCACTTAACGAAGTGCAGTCTTTTCATGCCGTTTTTGCAGTCACTTTGCTCCTCAATAGCGCCTTGGTCTATGGAGTATTTAGAACCAGTCCCCTACTCCAATCTTCTGCGTGGAAAGCGGGCTTACTGACTTTCCTATTCGTTTTTTGGATGCCTGGAATGCGATCCGACTCCCTTGGGGTCCTGGAATTCCCTAGTACTGGAGCCTACCGATTCCTTTGGGCCATGTGGTTAGTTCTCACCCTGCTAAAACCGGGCACGCCGAGCCGGCGTCGAATTGCTGGACAAGCCTGCATTGCCACCCTGGGAATTATTTGGTCGATAGAAAGCGCCGTCTATACCGCAGCGGTGCTCGGTTTTTATTTTTGGGGGATAGGATTAGAAGAACGTTTCAATCCCCGGCGCCTTTTAAGAAGGGGAGCCGCATTGGTGTGCGGAACCCTGGGGCTCGCTCTCACCGTTTTGGCTGCGATAGAGATCTGGATGCACCACAAAGGTCTGCACACTGATTGGCAAGCCTTCGTGGAATATGCACGCATCTACCAAGCCGGATTCGCTCACGTACCCCTTAATCGGCTGGGTGCTGTCACTGCGCTGATTGCGCTCTTGGCAAGCACGGTCGCCTTACTGAAGGAAAACCGAAACCTGCTTCCCCCAGGGCTCGCTTGCCTGGGCTTTATGCTCTCGACTTTGAGTTATTTGATCCCGCGCAGTCACCCCTCAAATGTTTGCAATCTAGCCGCGCTATGGTTTCCGGTTTGGGTGGGGTTCGTGGGCTTGTACTCGGGAAGCAATAAGTTCGTGCTGCAAGGGATTCGTAGCGTGGGTTTTGCGTTCGTTTGCTCAGCATTTCTGGTGTCAGCCAGCAAGCCTCAACGGTGGTTGGAGCTTTCGAAAAGAATCACCGCCCCTGGTGGACTGGGCGATGCTCACCAGGTCATGCGACAGCAAGGACAACGACTGATCCCCCAGGACTCCCTAAAAACGCTTGATCGGCCTTTAGCAGTATTCGACCCACACTTTGTACTCGACGACGCGTTTCTGGGGTCAATGCAGTTTTTCCCCATACGGGGCGCCTACCCCGCAAAAGCTTTCTGCCTCCTACCACCCCAACGCCAGCAGGAATACTTTCGCCGCTACTTAGAAGGGACCAAACCAACTGCGCTAGGCATGCTCGTCCGAGCAGGTCAGCCCCGCCCCTCGTGCGACCTCGCCCTCAGAGACATACTCCGAGCGAACTACCGACTGGCCGAAAGCGTTTCTTCCCGGCAGGGATTCGTACTCGAAGTATGGCAAAAACCCTAACGACTCGGATAGTTCCCCAGGCCACACAATTGCTTCACAATCTGAGCGCACAATGAAGGAGTTGAAAGGTGGTACGTATGCGGTACTCAACAGCCCTATTTCTGGCCCTCGTCTTCCTTAGCCCCAAACCAGCTTTTGCGGACACAGTGGAGCACATGGCGCGCATGCCCATGAACACGGTCGTCCAAGAAGCGATTGAAAAATGTAACCCCAAGGTGAACACACTCATTGCGGACCAAGAAGGTACCTACCGACTGGATTGCCGTCGAGGAAGAGATCTCACTATCGAGGTCATCCCGGCCTGTCCCCCGGGAACCGGGGTCTATGGGATGATTCACAATCGTCGAAATGGGCGATCGCAGTATATTCCGTATTGCGGAATATAGTTCTCGCTCCAGTCCAATCCTTCAAACGGTCGATTTCGGTGTGCCCGAAACGACCGTTTTTTTTCATTCTCACATTCGACAAATCAGTTTTGAACAGAAGTGCTTCTTCCCCCCTCCTTTTTCGCTCTATTCGACGGAACTTCTCCTCTAAGTGAGTTGGCATCCTTTGTGAAATAGGAACTCGGGCAAGGAACCACGAAATAGGTTCCGCTTGAGGAGAAGAAAATGAGTACTTACGCACCGTTCATCGAAATACTAAAAGCTGCAATGTCGATCCTGGTATTGATTCTAACAGTGACTCTGCTTGCCGCCTGCGGCCGGGCCAAAGCACAAACAGTCGAAGATTGCGCGCGCATCTACGAAAGCGAGCTGCTAGCTGGCAAGTCCAGCGCGGTTTCCAATTACTACAGCTGTGCACTGCCGCTTATGACTCAGTAAAAAACTTTTTGAGAAGAAGAGAAGGAGAAAAAGAAATGAACACGCACACTACGGTATACCGATTCGCACTAGTCGCCCTTTTGGCTTTAGCAAGTACTGGGCAAGCTGCAAGCCGTCCAGGCTCCCGATTGCAAGCCAAGCATTCTGGTTTGTCGGGTATTTCAGACTGGAGAATCCAGGCGGGTGTCTCGATCCCGGGAGTGAACGGAAGCGTAATGGGCCGCGTGTACAACAAGAAGTTTCCGATCTATGTCGGCGCGGAACTCGACGTGGTGTTCTGGTTCGGAGGTCTTGGAATGAGCGTCATCCCCCAAGCCAGTGCCATGGCGCTCATCCCCACAGGCGGAATCGCCACACCTACAGTGGGTTTATCACTGGGCCCGTCGATCAACTTAGGCGGCTTTGGCCCAAGCGTAGGGGTGGCGATGCTGCTCAAAACCGGAGTCCTGATCAACCTGGAAAAGGACATGGACTTGAACTTGGAGTTGAGAGCAGGAACAGATTTCCTAGCGACAGTAGGAATGCGATTCGCACTCTAACCCCCCTGCAGGAAGACCTCAACCAAACCGCCGGGACCTTCCGTCTCGGCGGTTCCTCTTTTCGCCGCCGGCCCTCCGCCCCGGGCCTCAATGGGTTCCCGAGTTTGCGGGGGGTGGCTTCACAGTTTTTGGCTGCATTCGAAAGCGGGGAGAAAATGGTTGCCGAGGAAGATTAAACGGCACCTCGCGAACGTGACCTGGAGCGACCCCGTGCCCCACTACTCCCTTGCTTTCGTCTCGAGCGGGTCCCACGTTTGATGCTTTTTCGGGATAGGGCCCCAGTCCCTCCAATTTCGGCGGGACGATTGTTTCTTCCTCCAGGTCCTTTATCGTGCGGGGCAAAAGCGTTGACTGAATTCGGAGTAGCCCAGCGAGTTGCAGTTCAGAGGAAGATAGGCATTTTTTCGCGGAGTCAGCAGCAACCCTCTCTAGGAACACAGAATCCTTTCGTCTAACTGCATCGCAATAAGCATCGAAATCCCGAAAAGGGTAACTCACGATCGGTTCCCTCTCCCGTGGAGCCTTGTTCTTCACCGCCAACTCGCGGTTCTTCGCCTTCGCCCGGCGATAATTTTCAAGCGTTCCTTGAAGTTTTAGCTGGGTCTCGACGGGAACGTGGCCCCAATAGCTATCGCACGCCTGGATAACTTGCTCTCGAACTTTTTCAAAATCCGCCGCACGAGAAAGCGCTGCTTTTTCCTCGTCACAATCGGCACCGACCGCCGCAAGAACACTGACCGACGCCACCAAATACCACCCACCGAGAGCTGGAATTACCCAGTGCATCAAAACCTCTTTAATTGTTAGATGCTACTAGTGTAATCCCTCCCTCGGTAGGAACAAAGCGCGTCTTACGAACAGGTCTTGGTCACTCCGCAGATTTCAACTTTGTTTGATTTCGCAAAGTCACTCAGGAACTCCTGACTTTCTTTCAGATCCAACCGCAGGTTGTAATTGGTATCTTTGATATTGCCCTTGGAATTGACCCCCAAAAGCTGGTACTCGCTGCCCGATTTCACAAACGCAGGCCCACCAGAATCGCCATAACAGAGAGCACTGCCCCCCGCCATTTTCGATACCATGTCAAATTCGGACATTTTTACCACCTTAGTCTCGCCCTGCCGCAGCACTGACACAGCAGCGCTCCACCACCACCAGGGATCGTCTTGGTCTTCTTCCTGATCCGGATCTTGGTCTTGTTTGTCTTCATCCTCGTCTTGAGGATCCTGTTTTTCTTTTATGGGCTCAGTGCACCCATACCCCATCAGAGTCAGCTCCGAGCCGACCTTTGCCTTTCCTCCAATCGAAACAGGAGACACCTTTTCAATTTCCTCTGTGACCAAGCCCAATGCCAGATCATGATCCTCTTTCGGGTAGAGAGGACTTCGGGTCAGTGTTGCTTTGTAGTCAACTCCCTCATAAGAGAACTTTGCGATGTCCCCGTCTTTTCCACAGTGAGCCGCAGTGACAATGACGTGCGACCCCACAATGGTCGCTGTACAAAATCCGGTGGAAGTGCTGAGCTTCACGACTTCTTTAAAATCGCTTGCTGGCACATTTCGCCCATTGATCAAAAAAGGTTGTATACCGCCCCCAAAAACGCTCCCACACCCAACCACGAACACAATAGAAAGACGCTGCCACATATAAAGCCGCTCCTTCGCCAATGCTGGCATTTAGTTTGTTTAGTTTGCTGTAAGAAGATCAAAGAAAAGGCGAATCTAACGGCTATTCTATCAGTGCCACTGTTCTCTTCAATAGATTAATCCAGTGCAGTTCGCATATAATTTCTACATGTTCCTTCGGATGATCGAAATTCCACCGCCAGGCAGTTTTTGCCAAAACCAAGCCTTGCTTGAAATTTTTTCACGCGTTGGCGGAAAAACTTTCCTTGAAGTCGGCGTGGGCAATGGAGAGCTTGCACAGTTTTTATGTGGTAAGGGGTACCACGGATCTGGCGTGGATTTCTCTGCTACTGCCGTCGAAGAAGCCCGGACAAGACTTCAGTCTTACTTGAAGAGTCGACAGTTCCACCTTCTTCACGCTGACTTCGAAACCATGCCAATCCCAGAACGCAACGCGGACATCGCTCTAAGCATGATGGTCATGGAGCACGTAGAAGATGATGTTGGGTTTGTTAAAAAGCTTATCTCTGTCACGCGACCAGGAGGGCACGTTATCATCGGAGTTCCGGGTCGCATGGACCGTTGGTCCTTTGAAGATGAGACAGTGGGACACCTTCGAAGGTACGAAAAAAAACAGCTCGAAACTTTACTCCGCAAATGTGGCCTTCAACAGGTTGAAGTCTGGTCTGTTTCTGTTCCGGTCGCAAACCTGTTGTTCAGCTTAAGCTGCTTCTTGGTCCGCAATTCCCAGGAAAAGCAAAAACTCAATCAAACTTCTCTCACCCAAACACAAACAAGCGGCATCCGAAAAATTCCATTTAAAACTGTATTTCCTGCTTTCTTTAGGCTCTTTCTTAACAGCGTAACTCTACGGCCTTTGTTTTGGATACAACGGTGCTTCTACCGTACCGATCTTGGACTGACATTGATTGCCTTTGGAAGGGTCTCATAGAAAATGTAGTTCGGAGTTCGATGCAGCTCCCTCACCTGCCGATCCCCCCAGAGAAGGGGAGCAGGATCTGGGCGCACTGAATAGTACCGATCTGTCGCATAGACAAGTTTCTGCATCGTCACGACGATGGCCCGTTCTCCCGCTCTGGTCGCGAAATACTCCCGACACTTATCCGAGAGAGCGGTGGGACAGCTTCCCCATACCGAAGGCGCTGCCGGACGCAGTTTCGAAAGCAAATACCCCGCTGGAAAATGTGGCTGGAACACGATACTCGTAGCGCCCGCCCCGAACAAACGTACGTCTTGCGTAATGGACTCTAAATAAGACTTCTTTAGAGCCGTAGTAAAAAGCCCTCGGTACACACCTTGGGGAATCCTTTCCCGAAGATGGCGAAGAGGATCATCCATATAAACGGTCAACCGACTATATAGAACAACAAGGACCACTAGGCCTGCCAACACCTCACGCCGACCATCAGCTCTGTCGAAAAACTCCCCCAAGTAAAACAAAGCCACGAAAACTGCCGGGAGAATGGGGACAGCAAAAGCTTCTAGCTTCATATTGCTGCTCCAGGCCATCACGCAACCGGCGGCGATGACTGGCAACCAAACCCTGACCAACAGCGGCCACGATCGACTCTTCGTAGGTAATAAAACGAAAGCGAACGGTGCGAGAAAAGCAAAATACCTCAAAAAGCCCATCACGCCGTCCCCACCCAGGACGGCTCGATTGCAATAAAAAAAGGTAAAAGGGAGAAGGAGCACGAGATGCGCAACAACTCGTCTCTTTTTGTAAAAAACCGCCCAGGCCCAAAAAGAAAGGTGGAATGCTAAGAGTCCCTTGGATCGCAAAGCGTTCCAAAAGTCGACCGCGAGAACCCAGAGTTTTTGCATTCCCCAATCGTGTTCTGAATTGGCTCCCGCTTCTGACACATACCGAATCGAATCCCAAAGCGCTCTGGGATCAAGACGATAGAGAACTGCAACACCGACCAGCGTACTTAATCCACCCAAGACATACATGCCAATCAGTCGAATTGGTGACCGCCTTGTGGCAAAACATGCTGCATACACAAGGCACGCCAGAATCAAAGTAGGGTACGCGCAAACGGCGACCCCATGGCAAACGCCCGCCAGCCAAATAGAGCGATCCGCTTTGCGCTCTCGGTTCCACCCCGCGCAAATTCCCAGAGTAAAAAACGCACTGCCCAGCGCGTTGTACCCGATGCCTAACAACCCATAAGGGACGAAAGCTATCGCCGCAGTGCATGCTATCATCAGTGCGCGGGGTGCCATTACTGAAGCAAACGTGCGATAGAGCACACCCGCAACCACAACACTCAAAAAGAACCCAAGATGGCGAGCGAAGAGCATCCACCACTCACCGTCGGGGGAGAACAAAGAAAAAAGATAAAATAGCGGAAAAGTGAAAAGCGCGCTGGCCTGCGTCAAATTCCACTCATCGACAAAGGGCCTATCTCCTAAAACAAAGCGATAAGGGATTGCGCTATAGAGGGCTTCGTCCGTAAAATCAATTCCTAGATAGATTCTTAAGTAACTGACCAGTACCACGATAACGCAAACGCAATAGGGGAGAACATGGAAGGCCACATTCCGTTCAACCGCCCTTTTTTTGCTGGTTCGGAGTTTTCCTACATTCAGAATGCGCTTCGGGATAACCATGCGTCTGGAGATGGCCCTTTCACCAAAAAATGCCACGCGTTTTTAGAAAGAGTAACGGGCACACCTAAGGCCCTGTTAACCACATCGTGCACACACGCGTTGGAAATGGCTGCCCTACTGCTGAGCGTTCAACCCGGTGATGAAGTCATCATACCGTCTTTTACTTTTGTTTCCACAGCGAATGCCTTTGCATTGCGCGGCGCCAAATTAGTGTTCATCGACATTCGTCGAGACACTCTCAACCTAGACGAAAACCTCTTGGAATCGAAAATCACTTCAAAAACAAAAGCCATCGTGCCCGTGCACTATGCAGGCATTGGTTGTGAGATGGATACCATATGCGCTATCGCACAAGAGCACAGCGTCGCGATCGTCGAAGATAATGCGCATGGTCTTTTTGGTGCATACCGAGGCAAGCCACTCGGTACATTTGGAGCGTTTGGAACCCAAAGCTTCCACGAAACGAAAAACTTTAGCTGCGGAGAGGGCGGAGCCCTTCTCATCAACGACACTGGCTACGTGGAGAGAGCCGAGATCTTGCGCGAAAAAGGTACTAACCGCAGCCGTTTTTTTCGAGGACAAGTGGACAAATACAGCTGGGTAGATATCGGCTCAAGCTATCTCCCTTCCGACATTCTGGCGGCTTTCCTCTTTGCGCAGCTTGAAAGCTGGCAAACCATTCAAGATAAACGCAAAGCGGTTTGGGATCGCTATGAAAAAGGCCTGAGGGACTGGGCATCGCGAGAGGGAGTTCACCTACCCCTTGTTCCGAGGGAGTGCACCCCTTCCTACCATCTATTCTATGCAGTCCTACCCAGTCCAACACTGCGCGATGCCCTGATTGCGCATCTAAAACAAAACAATATTAATGCCGTTTTTCATTACCAGCCATTACACAATTCTGAAATGGGATCCAAATCCGGGGGGAAAACCGGAGATTGTCCGGTAACCGAACAAGTGAGCAGCTGTCTTATTCGCTTTCCTTTCTATAACGATTTGACGGTTTCAGACCAGGATCGTGTCATCGAGGCAGTAAACGCATTTAGTCACACTGGACGAAAGGCTGGGTAAGTGGGCCCGCATTCAACCAAAAAAGTCGCTATCGTCCAATCCAATTACATTCCGTGGAAGGGTTACTTCGATCTCATCCACTCGGTGGATGAATTCATCCTTTATGATGATGTGCAATATACAAAGCGCGACTGGCGCAACCGAAACCTACTTAAGACCCCACAGGGCCTCCACTGGCTGACGATCCCGATCGAAGTCAAGGGGCAGCGTTTTCAGCTCGTTAAAGACGCAAAAATCTCTCAGGCAAACTGGGGTGAAAAACACTGGACTACTCTTCAAGCGAATTACGGACGCGCGCCCTACTTTCGGTCTTATAGGGAAATCTTTGAACCGCTCTATCGAAATCCCGGAACGGTTTTCTTAAGCGAGATCAACTTCGCCTTTATTCAGGCTGTGTGCCAGCTGCTCGGAATTCGGACGAAGCTGAGCTTTTCTATGAACTATGCATTCCATAAGGACGCCAAGAACCAACAACTGGTAAGCCTCTGTGAGCAAGCCGAAGCCACACATTACATTTCTGGACCGGCTGCAGCTAGCTATTTGGACCCGTTGGAATTTGAAAAAAAGAAAATACAGGTAAGTTTTTTCGACTATTCAAACTATCCCCAATACCATCAGAGTCACCCCCCCTTTGAACATGGAGTTTCGATACTCGATCTGCTTTTCAACGAAGGTCCAGCCGCTACGCGGTATATGAAGTCCTTTTTGCACGAGGAAAAAAAATGACCCCTGATACCATGAGCCAGTTACTGGGGAATGTGGAAAGATACTACTCGAACAAGCTCGAAACCCACGGCCCCGTGCCCCAGGGAGTAGATTGGAAGGACAAGGATTCGCAAAAACTTCGTTTTGAACAGCTGCTCCAAATTCGCCGTAGTCCCGGTAGTTTCTCGATCAATGACATCGGTTGTGGATTGGGGTGCCTTGCAGAAACCTTGCAAAATCGAAACGAGACATTTGAGTACCACGGAGCAGATATTTCTCCCGCAATGATTCGTACCGCACAAAAAAAATTCTTAGGTCGCCCCAATATCTATTTTCATACAAAGTCGGCAGATCTTCCCACTTCGGACTTTAGTGTCGCGAGTGGCATTTTTAATGTGCGACTAGGACATGATGACCACACCTGGAAACGGTACATCGAAACGGTACTCTTGGAGATGGACCGATTGAGCAAGCGAGGCTTTGCTTTCAATATGCTCACGAGCTACTCCGATGCAGATCGCATGCGTCCCGATCTTTTTTATGCGGACCCCTCGTACTATTTCGACTTTTGCAAGCAGCGCTTTGCTCGAAATGTTGCGTTGCTGCATGACTATGGCCTTTTCGAGTTCACACTTTTAGTACGAAAGGACCCATGAAAAAAATTGTCATCTTTGGCGCGGGAGAGATCGCACAACTGGCACACTTTTATTTCTCTAAACAGGGAAAGTACGAAGTCTGCGCGTTTAGTGTAGACGACGCGTACACCACCGCAGAAACTTTCTGCAACCTGCCCCTGGTTCCCAGATCCAAACTCACCAGCACCTATTCCCCCGAAACGTATGATGCATTTGTAGCGGTGAGTTATGCCCGTATGAACCGCTTTCGCGAAGAAAAGTACCATGAGATGAAATCAATGGGCTACAAGCTGGTGAGCTATATCAGCCCGCAGTGCACTCGGCTCACGAGCGAAATCGGAGACAACTGTTTCATCCTTGAAGACAACACCCTCCAGCCTTTTTCTCGAATTGGGAATAACGTTACACTTTGGAGTGGCAACCACATTGGCCACCACGCCCAGATAGGGGACCACTGCTTTATCACTTCACACGTCGTAATCTCGGGCGGAGTGAAGATAAACAGCCACTGTTTTATCGGAGTAAACGCCACGCTGCGTGATCACATTACTTTGGGGGAAGCCACCATGGTGGGGGCGGGAGCGATCCTGATAAAGGACACGCAACCCAAACAAGTATATCGAGCCCCTCGCTCTGAGTGTCTTGGCATTACGAGTGACGAGATCAAGAAGATTTAATCTATGCCGTGGAATAAGCAGGGCCTAGTTTTTGCGCCACACAACGATTCCTCCTGGATGGTGTCCCATGCGTCCAATCCGGTCGCCGAAAAGCTGAGTGAAAACGCGGCACGAATTTATTTCAGCACTCGAGATGCTTTCAATCGATCAAGTATTGCAACTTTAGATCTTGAGCTTACCGATCCGACACGACCGAAGAACATTGCATCCGCCCCTACCCTCTCTCCAGGACCACGAGGCGCTTTTGACGACAGCGGGCTGTCGATGGGCTGCATTGTGCAAAAGGGAGACTTGCGGTTCTTGTACTACCTGGGTTGGAACCTCGGCCAGACAGTTCCTTTTCGAAACAGCATCGGACTTGCGATTAGTCAGAATGGAGCACCATTTGAAAAATTTTCTCCGGCGCCCATTCTCGATCGTAGTTCGGTGGATCCGTACTGTCTGTCGTACCCTTGGGTGCTAGAAGACTCGGGCACCTGGCATATGTGGTACGGCTCGCACTTAGAATGGGGGCGCTTACACGGAGAAATGCGCCACGTGATCAAGCACGCCTCTAGCCCCGATGGCGTTCATTGGACTCCGTCCAACCACACCGCAATCGACCTTCAATCCGGAGACTGGGGGGTCAGTCGACCGTGCGTACTTAAAGAGGAGGGCCGCTTTAAAATGTGGTTTTCCCGTCGTCAAAAGGAGTACCGCTTGGGATACGCGGAATCCGAGGACGGAAAAAATTGGGTTCGGCTCGACGATCGTGCGGGAATTCAAACCTCAGCCTCGGGGTGGGATAGCGAGTCGGTCAGCTACCCCTTTGTCTTTAGTCAGAATCAGCACCGGTACCTTCTATATTGCGGAAATGGTTATGGCCGAACGGGCTTCGGGCTGGCGACTTGGGAGGAAAAATGAGTGAAAAAATGCCCGTTCTTTCGATAATGAGCCCCGTATATAACGCGCAAGATTGCATTTTCGAACTCGTAGAACGCGTTGCCGAGGAGGCAAGGGCAATCACTCCTCATTTCGAAATAGTACTCATTGACGACGGCAGCCAAGATCAAAGCTGGTCACAAATTCGAAAAGCATGTGCTGCCCATCCTTTCGTGCGCGGCATCCGTTTGAGCAGAAACTTTGGCCAACACCAGGCAATAACAGCTGGGCTGCATGCGTGCCGAGGGCAATACGTAGTCCTGATGGATTGCGATTTGCAAGACGACCCGAAGTACCTACCGCACCTCTATGAGGCAGCCCAACAGGGCGCGGATGTCGTCCTTACCACCAAGACAAATCGCGCGCATGGGCCCATGCGAAACCTCGTGTCGTTTCTTTTTCGCTCAGTTTTTAATTCACTACGCAACTCAACCCAAGTGGAAGTGCGGGGCGACATTGGAACTTATTCCCTGCTCAGCCGCAAGGTTGTAAATGCCTACCTCCAGATGAAGGACTATCATCGCCACTACCTTATGGTGCTGCGTTGGCTTGGGTTCTCGACTCAATACATTGAAATCAAGCACGCACCTCGTTTTGCGGGGAAGAGCTCTTATAGCTACCGGCGTTTGTTTATTCACGCGATTGATGGAATCACTTCTCAATCTGACAAGCTGCTCTATCTCTCAGTAAAGATCGGGTTTGGCTCGTTGCTTTGCTCGCTTGCGGCCATAGCGTACCTCGTCATTAGCTACTACGTATCCGGATACAAAGAGGGTTGGGCATCTGTCATGGTGGCCATTCTGACTTCAACGAGCCTCATCCTGTTATCGCTCGGGATCGTGGGGATTTACATCGGAAAAATTTTCGACCAGGCAAAGGGACGCCCTTTATTTCTGATACAGGAGGAGATCTAAAAATGGAAATGACTATCGATACCTATCGTACTTACCCAGGATTCAAACAGAAAAACGCTTCCACCGAACTCGAACAGCACCTCGAGAACCTCGACATTCATGGGTTTACCATCATGAAGAATGTCATCAGCAAAGAGGAAGCTAGTGCCATCGAGGCAAAACTCAAGGTCCTTTGGGAAAAGCAGGAGGCTGAATTTGGGAAACAGCGCTTGATCGAGCTCGGAGAGCACGGCACGCACCGCGGCCTACTTGTAGAGGACCCGATCTTCCGTGAGATGGTCATGCACCCGAGAATTCTAGAAGTAATCCATTCGATCTTGGGAAAAACGGCGATTTTGAACCTGCAAAATGCCAGCGCGGCCTTTCCCCATACCAAGCATTTTCAGACGGCCTTTCATCGAGACTTTGCCAAAGACTTTGTCGCAACCAAGCCTCTTTCAGTGAACGCCTTTTGGTGCATCACCGACTTCACCACCGAAACCGGCGCGACCCAAGCGGTTGCCGGCACACACAAACTGATCGATTTTCCAAGCCATTCTTTCATACAGAAAAACTCTATTGATCTTTGCGCGCCGGCTGGGTCGGTCTTTTTCTGGGATTCTCTTCTCCTGCACCGCACGGGCTACAACACATCGAACGGGCCTCGATTTGGAATAAATCATATGTACACGCGCCCGTTTCTCAAACAGCAGATCGATTTTCCTGTCTACCTCAAGGGAATAATCGACGAAGAGAGTGCGATGGGGCAAATGCTCGGGTTTTGGACCATTCCCCCAAAAAGCGTTGCCGAGTTTCGTGTTGATCCGGACAAGCGCACGTACAGGCGCAACCAGGGATAAGGCATCCGGCCAAAGGTGCTAGTGAAAACCGGGTTAGTTCGTATAAACTGCGAGCTAACCCGGGAGAGTCCGCATTGCACCTTGCACCACTCATTCAAGACCTAGCGTTTATTCTCGCCATCGCGGGAATAACGACTTTCATCTTTCGCAAAATCAACCAGCCCGTAGTGCTGGGTTACCTTGTCGCGGGATTCATTGTCGGCCCCCACACCCCGCCTTTCCCACTCATTACTGATCTGCCGAACATTCAAACCTGGGGCGAGCTCGGGGTTATCTTTGTGATGTTCTCGCTGGGGTTGGATTTCTCTTTTCACAAGCTCGCGCGAGTAGGCCGTGCCTCCTCCTTTACCGCACTGAGCGAAGTTGCAAGCATGCTAGTGATCGGGTTTGCGACGGGCAGGCTGCTGCAGTGGGGTCTGTTTGACTCTGTGTTTTTGGCCGGGGTGCTTTCGATTTCTTCCACAACGATCATTTTCAAAGCATTTCAGGAACGAGGACTCCAGCATAGGGAGTTTGCTGAACGCGTTTTTGGCATTCTTATCGTAGAAGACTTGGTTGCTATTCTGCTGTTGGCAGGGCTTTCGCTTGCGGCAGTGAACAATACGATATGGAGCTGGGGCATCGCTCTGTCGTTGCTGCAACTGATTTTTGTCGTGGGTAGCTGGTTTTTGATCGGCTATTTCTTAGTACCACTATTGGTGCGTCGGATGGGCCGGTGGATGGATAATGAAACCTGGACCGTGCTCTCCCTCGGTCTGTGCCTGCTCTTAGTCGTTGCGGCCACCAAACTGGGATACTCCCCCGCATTGGGTGCCTTTATGATGGGATCGATCCTGGCGGAAACCCGCGAGGGGGCCCGAATCGAAGATCTGATGAGGCCTCTGCGCGATCTTTTTGGCGCCGTGTTTTTTGTTTCTGTGGGGATGCTCGCGAATCCTCAGGTTATTCTGGAGCAATGGCAGCTCATCCTTACGCTGACTGCGGTCGTCATCTGCGGAAAAATCCTGTGCGTTACGAGTTTTTCCCTTCTTTCGGGCCAAAGCGTTCGGTCTAGTGTCCAGGCGGGGTTTAGTTTGGGTCAAATCGGCGAGTTCTCTTTTATTTTGGCAGCCTTGGGTGCGCAGCTTAAAGTCACTAATCCACTGCTCTTTCCGATTGCGGCCGCCGTTTCAACCTTAACGACTTTCACCACGCCGCTTCTCATTCAGGTTTCTCAGCCCGTGGCCGATGCCCTGGAGACCGCCATCCCCGAGCGTTGGAAAAACCGCCTGGCCAGGCACGCAACTCGAATGCACGTCTTCAATGCCTCCCAGGCCCCGCGTTGGGCGCTATACCGCTTCGTATTGAATGCCACTTTGGTTTCCTTCGGATTCTTGTTTTGTAGCCGTTATCTCCCGACTTCCCTGCCCCCCGTCGTGGCCTGGGCCTTAGCCATCGTGGGAACAGCGCCTTTTGTTTGGGGGATGTTCTCTGCCTTTCAATCCAAAACAAAGACTTCGAAACAAAACCCCCGGCAAGCTTTTGGCATCCTGGCGAGGTTCTTTACGGTGGCCTGGCTGGGACTCTTGAGCGCTGCGTTTTTTGAGTCCGCGACCGTATTTTTTGCGACCTTGGGAATAACCTTTGTCCTGTTTTTGTTGTTTTACCGAAGACTTGCAAGATCGTATCAATGGTTTGAATCCCAGCTTCTCGAAAACCTCAAGGGCACCCCAGAAACGCGCGCACAGTCGCTCGTGCCCTGGAGCCTTCGACTCTTTAAAGTCACCGTGCACCCCAACTCAGTTTTTGCTGGGCACACCCTAAAGGAAAGCGATATCCGGCGAAGTTATGGCCTCAACATCGTTGCTTTGAGACGGGGACATGCAACGATTCCCGTGCCCGGAGCGGGGGATCGCCTGCACCCTGGAGATCGACTTTGGCTTTTGGGAACCGAAGAAGACTTTGAACGATTTCGAAAACAAGCTGAGTCCCCACAGCCAGTGAACTCTGCGCTCGAGCAGAAAGATTTTTCAGACTACCGTTTAGAAAAACTTCTTCTGACCGACGAATCCTCTCTTGTAGGAAAAACTATTGCCGATGCCGAAGTCCGCGAGGAACTAGATGGTCTTATTGTGGGTTTAGAGCACGATGGCACCCGTACCACTTCCCCTGATCCGCACCGATCCCTCCAGTCCGGGGATGTTTTGTGGGTCGTCACCGCGAAAGCCTAGCAATTGTTCCACAAGAACACGTGACTAATCCTGCTAAGCATGGCAAGGTTACACGGTTTTTTGAGCTTAAGCAGATTGCCCATGTAGCTCAGTAGGTAGAGCACGTCCTTGGTAAGGACGAGGTCACGGGTTCGAATCCCGTCGTGGGCTCCAGTTATTAGAATGAGGACTTTTCATGTCGAAGGCAAAATTTGAACGTAACAAGCCCCATGTGAACGTGGGAACCATTG
>CAZTDN010000034.1:0-18358 GCA_964611895.1 uncultured Pseudobdellovibrionaceae bacterium | reverse complement strand
TGGCGTCCCCAACGGGATTCGAACCCGTGTCTACTCCGTGAAAGGGAGTTGTCCTAGGCCTCTAGACTATGGGGACCCTGAAAACCGCCATGCGGTGAATCAAAGCCGAGATAATGCTGAGGAAATCACCGTCTGGCAACCGCATTCTACAGTCGGGGGCTTACTTTTACGCGTGCCGAGGCCCAAACCTCGGATTGGCAGCGAAACCTCTCGAGCAACGCTTTGGCAAATGCCACCGGCTCTACCCCCATCTGGCTCAATCCCGAAGTAGGAATAGGGGTTCCTTCCGTCTCCACATTCACCGCCGTGTGCATGAGCACAGACACCCCCGACCGGGTGGCAATCGAAACCGATGCCTTGCGCCCCTGGTGGTAAATATCATTGCCACGCTTGCTTAGACCCGTTACCCCCGCCTCCCATAGGCTTTCATAAAGCTCCGAAGTAAACAGGTGCTGAAGCAAAATCCCCTCATTAAGCGAGTCAATGAACCACTCCCCTATAAAGTGCACCATCTTGGGGCTGTAAATCGGCGCCTTTTTCAGGACATCTTCTTGGTCCACCATAGACTCCAACGCCACGTCGGCTGGACCAATAAAAGCAACGAGCGCGTTGCCCTTGATTCCCCAAGTTTTGTAAATCCAGTGGGCCTGAAGCTGCTGGCCGTTGTAGGTAAGCGGGGTCTCAACGAATTGCGTGTTCAAAAGCAATCAATTCCCCCGCTTGGTTGGATATCAAAGCGCGGCGCAATCGCATGCACGACTCGCATGTCCCGCACATAAATTCATGTCCGTCGTAACAGCTCCAAACCAACGACAGCGGAAACCCAACTCGCATCGCCGCTTGCACAATCTCGTGTTTGTCCATTTGCGCTGTAGAGGACATTATCTTGACCTGATTTGCCGTCGAATAGGCCAGCGCCTGATTCAACGACGCAATATAATCTGTAGAATTATCCGGAAACGTTGCCGCTTCTTCACGGTTAAAACCCACCAGCACCGAGTCCGCACCGCGCGACTCGGCAATGCCCGATGCGATTTCCAAAAATACTCCGTTACGATTGGGTACCCAAACCCGACTCGCAGACTGGGCGCACAGGCCCTTGTCACTCAGGTCAGATAGGCTCGGTTGGGGGAGCGCCTCACTCTCCGTGAGGAGAGCGCCTCCAGACCAAAGCTCACGAAACCACGGCAAAGGGATCACAGAGTGCAGCACGTTGTAATGGCGTGCGATCAAACTCGCTTTTTGGATCTCGCGGCTAGCGGCCCGCTGGCCGTAATCAAACGTAATGGCGCGACAGATCTTCACTCCGTCCGCAATGGCTAGGGCCATCGCTACCGAGGAGTCCAATCCTCCAGAGAGCAGAACAACAGCGCGGCGTTCGGTGGTTGCCATGGCGACGGTTCATAACACAACCCGTTGTCTTAGGCGCGCATTAGTTCATCGGGTGCGTTGGGTCAGGCGGGTGATGCGTTCTTGGAGCTCGTCGATCTGAGCCTTAACTTTGCGGATTTTTTCGGAAAAAGCCGGGGTTGTTTCTTGGGAAGTGTCTTCTCCAAAATCCAAGATCTCGCTCAAGAGGTCTTGTTTGGCACGTTTTCCTTCTGGATGGCGTTTGGCGCTCATCGATTCACCCCACACCTGAACTAACGGCTATAGAGCCGATTTTCTTTAATAAATAGCCACACGCTGCGTTGGAGCCCGGGTAGGGGGGGCAGGTCGCTCCGCCTTTCTAAGGGAGAAAGCGATTCCAGCTTGTGGCGTATTTCAGTCGAAGACACGCCAAACGTCGGGTGCTCCAGAAAATGGATCGCAAGCCGTTTACCGGGCGGGATTTCGCTCAATACAGCCTCGATATTCGCCGGGGATTCCCCAGGACGGGTAATCACAGCCATTTCGGCAAGCGCGAGAATTTTTTCAGGGGATTTCCACCGAGGCAGGGTGCGAAAAACTTCACTTCCTAAAATCCACACCCACCTAGCGGGCTCGCGTGCCGCCAACTCCTCAAGCGTATCCACCGCGTAGCTCGGGCCTGGGCGACGTGTTTCCAAATCTTCGATCGACAATGCTGGGTCCTGGCGTTCTTCCAGCGCAAGCTGGAGCATCTGCACGCGTTGTTGCGCGCCGGCGGTCGCAGCGGCCGGTTTGAGTGGGTTCTGTGCGGCAGGAACAAAAAGCACTCGATCTAGTTGGAGAGCCTTCAGTGCGTGCTGAGCGAGGTCCAAATGGCCCTGATGAACGGGATCGAACGTCCCCCCCAAAAGGCCGATCGCAGGCAGGGGAGATTTCATGACTGCAGGTGCGATGGCTGTGGTTCGCTCATCGCATCGAGTTCTACTGGCTCGTCCAGATCTTCTTGCGGGTCTGTCGCCTCTTCAATGTTTTGCTCTCTCCAATGAGGAGCTGCCTCCGCTAAATAGTCCAACAGTTCCTGCAATCCCTGTCGAGAACTTGAGCTGATGAAAAAACCATTCAGCCCCGCCTCGAGTAGGTCCTTGCGTTTGGCTTGCTGCGCGGTTTCGTCGAGTAAATCCATTTTGGTAAAAACCAACACCTCTGGAAGAGTCGCCATTTTAGGATCGTACTCCACCAGTTCTTTTCGAATAATTCCAATTTGAGAGACGATCTCAGTGGTTTCTGGGGAGATGTCCACCAAGTGCAAAAGCATACGGTTGCGCGCCACGTGTTTTAAAAAACGGTGTCCCAAACCCGCGCCCTCCGAGGCGCCTTCGATGAGTCCCGGCAAGTCCGCCATCACGAAAACCTGGTCCTTGTGCTCCACGACGCCTAAGTGTGGCTCTAGCGTCGTAAACGGATAAGCGGCCGCCTTAGGGCGCGCGGCTGATACGGACCGCAACAGAGTAGATTTTCCGGCGTTGGGAAAGCCCACCAAGCCGATATCAGCGATCAACCGCAGCTCTAGTTTGAGTTCGCGTGTGTCTCCGGCTTTGCCAGGAGTGGCGACACGCGGAGCGCGGTTTGTAGAAGTGGCAAAAGTGCGATTGCCTCTGCCACCACGTCCCCCGCGGGCACAAACAAAAGTCTGGCCATGGCGGACTAAATCTGAAAGCTGCACTCCTGTTTCGAGATCGTAGACCAAAGTTCCCAAGGGGACTTTGAGCACCAGGTCTTCGCCACCGCGGCCGTCCATTTCACTCCCCATGCCGTGCTCACCTCGCTCGGCCTGGTATTTGGGCTGGTACTTGAAGTCCAAAAGGCTGGTTTTGTCCCGTGTGGCCTCGAGGATTACAGAGCCCCCTCGGCCCCCATTGCCGCCATTCGGGCCGCCATAAGGGACATATTTCTCCCTGCGGAAACTCACGCATCCATTGCCCCCAGAACCGGCAATCGCGCGGATAATGACTTCGTCGATGAGTGCCATATACGCTTGGCCTTATAGCCTAAAAAAAGAAAAAAAGGGCAGCCATTCCATTAGGAAGGCTACCCTCGAGAGGGTTTTTGATTTATTTAAGAGGGCTTTTAGGAGGCAAGCGGTATCACGCTGACTCTTTTGCGTGATTTATCGTGGCGTTGGAACTCCACCCGCCCCGGTATGAGCGCAAAAAGGGTCCAATCTCGACCGATACCTACGTTCAGGCCAGCGTGGAATTTTGTCCCTCGCTGCCGAACAATGATATTGCCAGCGTCTACAAATTCTCCGCCAAAAACTTTCACTCCAAGCCGCTGGCCATTACTGTCACGGCCGTTGCGAGAACTTCCGCCTGCTTTTTTATGTGCCATTTTTAGTTCCCTTTCTTTTCAAACTTTTCGATGAGCAAACGGGTGTAGGTCTGGCGATGCCCCATGGTGCGTTTGTAGTTTTTCCGACGACGGTACTTGATCGTCCGGAGCTTTGGGCCTTGTTCATGTCCCAAGCAGGTTGCATGAACATTGACCGCGACAAGCGGTGTTCCCACAGAAAGAGAGTCTCCCTCCGCGTAAAGAAGCACGTCGGAGAGCACTACCGGCTGTCCCGCTTCTGCTGCGAGCTTTTCCACCAATAATTCGCGGCCTGGCTCGACTTTATACTGTTTGCTTCCGGTTCGGATGACTGCGTACACAGGAAAACTCCTCTATGACCCTATTCAATAAACCGTCTATTTAGGGCATTAAAAGCTTTTGAGTCAAGGGCTTAATCCGGTGCGGCCTTTGCAAGACTTCGCCCATGGCTCGCGCGCTGTTTTGGTTGCTTACTCTGTTTTTTACGCTCCTTCACCTTGGGGATTGGCGGCAAAGCTGGAATGCGGAGCGCGAGTTCTGCCGAACTCATCCACAGACGCTCGGGGCCCAAACTCAGCTTGAAAAGTCCGGATTTCGGTGTCGGTTTCCAGCGCAAAATCCCGGCGTTGTTCAAGACGGGAGGGGGGCTTTTCTTCGGCCCATGGACCGCTCCGCTCCGGAGTACAGTGCTCGGCTCCGTCGCTGGATGCTCCAGAAATTCGATCAGAGACTCGCTTCCTGGCCCGGACTAAAAGCCCTGGCAAAAGCGGTTTGGTTAGGGGAAATCCGAGACCTACCTGGGCGACTAAGTCAGCTCTATCAAGAGGCAGGACTCTTGCATTTGCTCGCACTCAGCGGACAGCACGTCGTTTCACTCTGGTTGCTGCTTCGGCTGGGACTCTTAATGGCCTCTCCCTTTTTAACAAGGAGTCAGTGCGGTCGATCGCTATTCATCCTCTTGGGTACGGGAATCTTACCTATCAGCGCAATCTATCTGGCGCTATTGAACCCCGATAATGAGCCTATGCTACGCGCGGCATCTATGATCTTGGTGGCCTGGTGCTTACGACGAAGGGGATTTTGTGTGTCGGGTTTCCAGATTGCTGCGACGACATTAGCAGTAAGTATTGTCGGAAATCCGGCAAAAGTAGCTTCCGATTCCTTTTTACTAAGCGCGTTCGCGACGCTTTTGCTATGCGCCTGGGTGGGAGACGCCGAAGCCGGAAATGGCCTTAGAGCCTTCATCGCACTTACCTTTGCTGTCCCCATTATGTGTTTACCTATAGCGGCATTTTTTTTTGGAAAAGTCGCTCTGCACTCGGCTCTCAACGGACTCCTTTTAGGCTGGGCCTGGGGGTTTGTTTGGGTTCCGTTGGGCTTTTTACTAGGTGTTTCGGTTTTGCCCCTTCCTGGAGGGCGGATGCCGGCGGGGCTGCTCGAAGGGGTGTGGCAGTTTTTCGTCGCCGCTCACTCATTGGGGGAAGCGTGGTTCGGATGGGGGTATTTCTGCGTTTTTCGTCCGGGGTGGGTCGAGCTTTTGGTGGGGCTCTGGGGATGTTGCGCGTTGGTTTATGCGGTGCGCAGGGCGGTGAGTCAAAAAAAAGGAGGAAGTTTTATGAAATGATGCGCCATCCATTGATTTTCGCCTGATTTCCCGGTGAAATTAAGAACATAATGGAAAAAGTTTTACGGCCTAACCGAATCCGAGAAGCCCTGGGTCAAATCGAAGATCAACAGCCCCCGTATTTTCGGGAGTACCTGCGGCGTTTTCAAGAAGACCCTACGAGCCGGGTTTTTGCTCCACTCGCAGACGCTTACCGCCGCCTCTCGCGTTTGGACGAAGCGGTGTCGATATGTTTGGAGGGTTTGGAGCACCACCCAGATTTCCACGGAGGGCGGATCGTGCTCGCCAAATGTTATCTGGCCAAGAACCAATTGCAGGAAGCGCGCACGGAACTGGAAAGGGTGGTCCGCGCTGTTCCAGAGAACCTCTTGGGGCAGCGTCTCTTAGGCGATGTTTACTTCGGACTCAAAAACACCGGTGCGGCACTGCACTGCTATAAAATGGCGCTTGTTCTTGCTCCTCAGGATGTTGCCCTTGCCGAAAAAGTGCGTGAGCTAGAAAACGGCGCTGCCGTGTTTTTGCCAACGGAAAATACGTTCCAGGACTTTGAGCAGGAGATTCCTCCGCTATGGGCGAATGAGTTTCCGGAGGTTTTGACGGAGCCAAGCGCTTTATCGAATCTTAGTGCCCCGTCGGACGCCGCGCTACAGCCCCTGAGCTTTGATTCTGAGAGCACGGTTGATGACGAAGCGTTCAAAATCGAACACGTCAGCCAGATTTTTGAACAGGAAAAAGACACCCGAAAACGGGAAATCACCACTGAAACCCTGGGTGACCTGTACTTTTCGCAAGGGCAGTTTGATAAGGCGCTGCGCATTTTTGAAAAACTCACGCCAGTAACAGAAGTTCAGAAGAAGATACAGCTGTGTCGGACTCGCTTGGGCGTCGACCCAGGATCGCTTGATCGCAATCGAAAAATCGCGCTTCTACGTGCGGTTGTACAAAAAGCTCGCGACTTTACTTGAATTTCTTAGTGAGTTGAGAGAGATAAACCGCATGATTTCGACTAATGAATTTAAAAAAGGTGTCTACATCGAATTGGACGGCGTGCCGTTTCAGATTCTGGAGTTTCAGCATGTGAAGCCCGGTAAGGGCAACGCGTTCGTGCGCACTCGGATAAAAAACCTGGTGAATAACAACGTTTTGGACAAAACGTTCAAATCCGGCGAACGAGTGGGCGAACCAGAACTCGAGACTAAGCGCATGCAGTACCTGTACAAAGACGGCAGCGGGTACCAGTTTCTCGATCTCGATAGTTACGAGCAGGCTTTGTTGGAAGAATCCTCCGTTGGAGACAATAAGAATTTTCTCATCGAAAACCTGGAAATTGAGGTTTTGTATTTCCGAAATCGCCCGATTGCTGTGGAAATCCCTAACTTCGTCAATCTCCAGGTGACTTACTGTGAACCGGCCATCAAAGGAGATACCGTGAGCGGGGGGGGCAAACCAGCCACTCTATCAACGGGACTCACGATTTCGGTGCCGTACCATATTAAGCAAGATGACTGGCTGAAGATCGATACCCGCACTGGGCAATACGTCGAAAAAGTGAAGTAGTCTTTCACGCGTCGGCGAATGGGGCTTGGTGAGTAGGGCTTTCATTCGGAGAATGCGTGGCAGGCTTTCACCCAAAAGAAGTTCTCGAAAAGGCCCGTCAAGCCGAGCAGGCGGGAGAAACTAAAGCTGCCGCGATGGCCTACGCTTCGCTGAGTGCCTATCTGCGCAAGCGCGGTAAGCATGAACAATCGATTAAGCTTATCAAAAAAGCGATACGCCTTGCCCCTAAACTCATCCGCCTGCGTCTCCACGAAGCTTTGAGTTTGGAAGTCTCCGGGGACTCGAGCGCAGCTGACAGTGCGATGGAAGAGTTTACCAGTCTGGCTGTTTCCAAAGGTAAGGTTGAGCACTACCGAGGGGTTGTGGAATCCGTTTTGAAAGATCATCCCAGGCTTCGCCAGATTTTCTTTGATGGGGTTTTACAGTTGGATCGAACCGGAGCGGAGGCCTATTTAGGCAGAGCGCGCTCGCTTTTGCAGCAGAACAAGGTCGAGGACGCGGTAGAAGTCCTGCTAGACGCTCTTCAAGGGAAAATGGGGACGGAAGAAGTGCTGGCCGAACTCGAATCTGCGCTTCGCACCGCCGGCAAGTCCGATCGCCTCATTCACCTGGGTCGGTTTCGGGACGGGAAGATTGATCTGGATAATATTCTGCTGCTTCTCAGAGCGCGTGAGCCAGGCCTGATTTCCATAAAAGAAGAAGACTTCGAAATCGTCGAAAAGCCTCTACGGAACTTGATCGAGGAACTCGAAAAAGAAATAGGTGTTCTGGTGGAAGACCCGGCAGCAGAGATTGCCCCCCTTCTGAACGAGTTTCGTCGTCGAAGCGAAGCGGTGCTAGCTGGGGACGCGCGCGCTCATATGGATATGGGGATAGCGTATTTTGAAATGGGATTGCACGCCGAGGCTTCTCACCAGCTGCAGAAAATATCGGAAACAGAATCTCTGTTTCCTGAGGCTCAAGTTTTGCTGGGAGACATTGCGTTGGTGAATGGCAACTCATTGGCGGCACTCGATGCCTTTCAAAACTCACTTCGAAGCCCCCAGAGGTCGGAGGAAGTCGAGAGGGAGTCCCGATACAAATTGGTGCAAGTGTACTTGCGACTCGGCGACTTGCGCAAAGCGCTGCTGCAGGCTGAGGAACTCGAAAATCTGGCACCAGAATACCGTGATTTACGTCAACTAAAGGTCCGCATTGAGGACGCAGTGGGAAAAAAGGAAGCAGAGAAGAGTTAGTCAGATGCGAAGAGCTATCGTCATTTTATTTCTCTTCTTGCTAGGTCTTTATGGACTTCTGCATCTGGTTTTGGGAAGTAGCCCTGTTCAAAAACGTGTGGTTGCGGAGCTCCAACTGGTTTTGGCCGAGTTTGGTGTTTCTTTGGAAATGGAGAGCATCGAATTTTCAGCACTGTCGCCGAAGGTTTATCTGAATCGCGTCAAGCTTGAGTCCAAGCCGGGTGCGAAGTTGCATTTAGAATCTCCTCTTTCGATAGATAAAATCAAAGTTCAGTTCCGACCATTAGCATTGCTCTTTGGCCGAATTGTAATCGATGAGCTCATGCTCTATCACCCGAGGATTCAAATTCCCCATGCCGATAAGTTCTATGCAGCTGCCATGGGGTTGGTGGGCGCTCAAGGAGCTCTCAAAGTAGAGAGAAAAAGCTTTGATGTGGTGTTCTACAAAATGGGCGTGGTCGATGCGCTATTTAATATCGAAGCCAAAGTTCCCGACCTTGCGGTTAGATCTCGCAGCTTGACCGTCATCGTAGAAAAAGGGTCCGGACAGCAGCGCTCTGTGAGGGTGCAATCGGACAATCTAGAAACAGTCTGGGACAAGATGCCCTTGGTACTCTCCCGGGTGGACGTCGACTTGGACTTGGCAGCAGATTCGTTGCGGTTGAACAAAGGTTTTCTGGAAAATGAAGATTTTTCCGTCAATTTGATTGGCATATCCCGCATGCCCGGCGCGTCCGAAACGCTTCCCCAGACCTTCAATGCATCCTACGACATCAAAGGGGATCTCGCTTTTTTGAGAAAATACCCCCTCATCGGTTCTCCCGTGCTTGAAGGCAAAGTGTCTACTTCGGGTACCATTCGCAAAAACGCCGATCTCTACTCGGGCAAAGGGCAGGTGGCGTACGAGAAAGTAGCTTATCGAGGGTATGAAATTGGTACTGGCAACCTGTCGTTTATCCTCGATAAACGTCGAATGGAAATTCATCAAGCGGCAATGCAGTACGCGAACGGAGATTTTAAGGCCGCCAAGCTGCAAGTAGATCTTACCGATCACTTTCCGGTCAGCGGGGACCTTGCCGTGAATGGTCTGCTTTTGCAAAGCGTGTTGAGTGCAGTTGGGGTAGACGATCCGGAAGTTGCCATGGGGGTTGGGGGAAAGATCAAAGTCTCAGGCACTCTCATGGAGCCCTTTGAACTCAAGGCAGCACTGGATACAAAGATTTCTGAGTTGGTCGTTTTGGACGATCCCACCAAGCCGCCTTCCAAAACAAATAATCTAGTCGAGTTTGGCTCAGGCACATTGCGTGGCCTTTTAACCTTTACGCGCGACAAAATGGACTTTGACGCTGAAGCCGCACTTCTCGGGGGAACCGTGAAGAGCAAGGGCTACGTGGGTTTTGACGACACCTCAAAGCTCACAGTGAGTGGAGAAAATCTTTCCCTCACTCAGCTGGAGCGAATTGCCAACTTGGATGTAGGCGGAAAAGCCAAACTAAACGCCGAAGTAGATGTGCGGGGAGAGGATTCCCACATCGCGGGTGACTTTGAAGTGCAAGATACCAAAGTCGCTGACTTGAGGTTGGGGTTTGTAAAAGGCGAGGCCTTCTATCAGGGACTACTTCTAACTTTTGAGAATCTGCTCATGCCCTCTCTGGAGCCTGTGCGAGGAAATGGGTTTGTCGACTTTAAGTCACCGGAAACTGCGTACAAATTTTATGTCAATGCCCGAAGAACGGAAACAGATCAGGTTTTTGCCATTCTTAAAGGACTTGATTTTACTTTCGAGATTCCAACTGGCGGAGAAGTGAATACGCGAGTGACGGTGGAAGGTGGAGGTGATCGCGCTGGAAAAGTGCGTGTGACAGCCTCGGGGCAGGGCAAGAACTTTAATTGGTTCAACGAGCGTTGGATGTCGGGAACTTTTAATCTGACTTACGCAGATTCGGTCTTGGAGCTGCCCAAAGTACTGCTCACTAAACCTTCTGGGGCGCTGGAAGTCCGTGGCAGGTTCACCCAAAATGACGGACGTCTTCAGCTGTCCACCTATGGGTTGGAGATCGCAAACTTTGAGCATTTCGGAAACGCCCCACTCTCAGGTCAAGTTTCGGGGCAGGTGGCGTTCGAGGGGCCTAAGGGCAAGCTTTTCGGTCAGGGCAGAGGCGAGTTAAAGCTGGTCAAGACACGCTTTCGGGGGGTGAGTATACCGGATAGCGTCGTCAAAATTCGTCCGGAAGGCGATAAACTCGAGTACCTTTTCAACTTGGGTAACGACCGGATGCGTGGTCGCTATGTCCGACACCCCAACCCCAAAAAAGACGAACTTCTTGTGTATTTTTCTGACTATGATTTTGCACCGCTCGCCGCTTTGGCATTGAGTCGGGACATTCCGCCTCTGGCGGACTTACGGGCCTCTGGGGAGATGTCTGCGGTAGGCGATTTTTATAATCTAGAATCTTTGAAGGGTTCAGGGACTGTAAACAAGCTTTTGGTTGGGTTCAAGGGAACCCCCATGGAGATCCAAAAGCCCGTTCAAATTAAAATGGACGAAAAAGGGATCCGGGTAGATGCGTTTTCCTTACAAGGCGAAGACAGCCTGATCAACCTATCGATCAATTACGAGACGGATCGCCGTCTTGAGGCGCAGCTGGATGGGAGGATTGATCTGCAATACCTCCAGCCGTTTATTCCTGGGTTGGACTATGGAAACGGCAAAGTGACCGCGGGCTTGCGGATTTCCGGGCCTCCGGCGAAGTATCAACTCTTGGGCAACCTCGCATTGCAAGGAGGTACGTTCCGCCTAAGTGGATTCTTAGATGAATTCCGGGGGGTGGAAGCACGTTTGAGTTTGAGTCAGGACAAGATCAATATTGACCGTTTCGATTCAAACGTGAATGGGGGGACCGTTACCCTTGATGGCGATATTCGGCTCGATCGATTTCACCAGCTCTCTCCCAATATTCGCATCCACGCGGATAAAGTATCCATGCATGTCCAAGATTATTTGGCGGGAAGGCTGTCTGCGGAACTTTTTATTCGGGGAAAAAGCCGTCCCTACATGCTAGGCGGCAGTTGTGAGATACACGAAGCCTCTTTGACGAAGTTACAGGCCGACACTTCCAGTTCACCGATCGGAAAAAGGGTTCCGCTATTCACCTATGATGTCCAATGCCAGGGCGCAGATCATCTGTTCGTAGCGACAGATATCATGCAAGCGGAGTTCCGAGGGGCGTTCCATCTAGTGGGAGACAGTCAGGACGTTGGATTGTTGGGTAATGCCGAAGCTCTGCGCGGCTCGGTTTTGTTCCGAGAGACGCGATTTAATTTAGATACGGGAAGCGTGAAGTTTGAATCCGGGTCTTCTATATTGCCGCGGTTTCGTGTGTCGGGCCACGCCACCGTGAGAGAAGTGAAAAACTCCACGCTGGTCCAGCCAACCCAAGGCGGGGCTCCAGTCCGCGACGTACAGAACTATGAGGTGAACCTCCAAGTCTCAGGAATTCCCTCTGACTATAAAATTCGACTGACTTCGACACCTGCGCTGCTGGAAGGGCAGATTATTTCTCTGCTTGTCCTTGGAGTGGCCACGGGTGGTCAGCAAGATGGAAATTACATGGACCTGGGAAGCGCTTTGGTGGGGCAGTTCCCCCTTCAGAAAAAGCTCAAGAACGACTTGGGCGTAAATATTAAATTGAGCAATCAGCCCCAATCGAGCATGCAACAAGGAAGCAATCTCAGCCCCGGGACTGCAAACTATGATATCAATGCGCCCACTGTGCAGATTCAAAAGCAAATTACCGACACGACCAAGCTTTCGTACTCAAATAGTTTGGATAGTGTGCCTGTGCGAGAGTTTCGAATAGAGCAAATGCTGGATGAAAATCTTTCGGTTAACGCAGCTACTATGGATCGTTCCAAAGGAAGCACTAACCAATCAACCCAAGCTTATGGTTTGGACTTTAGATATCGATTTCAGTTCGAATGAAGCACCTTATACTAAACCTATTGCTTGCCGCACAGATTCTAGCAGCGGGAGTGTGTCTTGGGGGAGAGAGGGAGTTTAACGGTGCTGTCGTTTCCGAAATCGTCTCCAAGGACCTATCTCCCGAAGAGACGACCGCTTTGGTGCAGGCCCTAGGTTTGCGTGTAGGGCGTGCTTTGGATCTGGATCGTCTGGACGCTGCTATAAAAGAAGCAGGTGCAAGCGGAAAGTGGGTTCGGGTTTGGGTGGATGCGGAGCAGTTGGGGCGTAAGGCGAAGATTACCGTGCGCGGAATGAAGCTGCGTACAGTGCGCAAGCTCAGTTTTGAAGGGATTCAAGAAGACGTCTTGGAACAAGTTCGCAGGAAAATCCGTACGGACCAAGAACAAACAGCGGACGTCGAGTCGTTTGCGCATCTTAGACAAGCCCTGAAGGAAGGTTATGAAGACCGCGGGTACTTCTCGGCACAAGTGCAGTTTGCCGTGAAGAATATTGATGAAGATGAGGCGGATGTAGAAATTCGAGTTCTGCCTGGGGAGCCGACCCACATCAGCCGGATACAGTTCAGAGGTGTTCCCGAATCAGAACAAAGCACTTTAGCGGACTTGATCTCTCTACAACGAGGGGACACATTTTCGGCGATTACGTTGAATGAAGGGGTCGAAAAGGTAAACGCCTATTTTCGGGCAAATCAATACCCCACGTCTCGAGTTCAGGATACGAATTTGAACTTTATTAATGGCACGAAAGATGTCGAGATTTTGATTAATGTGAGGATGGGTGAACGATTCCAGATCCGCTTTGTGGGCAACGATGTCTTTAGCGATGTTCAGTTGCGTGCCCTGCTCACCGAAGATGTCTTGGCTCAGACTGATCCTACCCTGCGAATTACCCAGCTTATTGAGGAGAAATACCGTACCGTGGGGTATCCGGATTGCACGGTGGCGGTTCGCCGGTCGCTCGTCGAAAACGGCAAGTTGAACTTGATGGAAATGGTCGTCGAAGAAGGGCCACGTACTGTAATTGAAGATGTACGTTTTTCTACAGGCGATCGAATCAGTGGTGTGGATTTGGATTCTTTGTTCTACGAAGTAGCCGTAGGGGTGCTGCAGCGACGTCTCTATTGGGCTGATGGAGTTGCGGAGACGCTGACCGCTATGCAAAATCGGCTGCTTACCATGGGGTATCTCAATGCCAGAGTAAGTGATCCCAAAACGACGTTTAGCGAGGATAGGCGTTCGGTTATTCTATTTATCGACGCTGATGTGGGGTTTCAGACCTTTTTGGCCGGTGTGGATTTTGAAGGGGTGAGAAGTTTCTCTCCCGAGGAACTTGCGAGTCAGTTTTCTTTTCGGGTGGGGAAGCCGCTGAATCGAGAACAGGTCCCCGAAACAGCCAACAAAATTTTGAAATACTACGCCGATAATGGGTTTCCAGACGCCCGTCTTACGCAGCCATTGGACCACGCTGTGGTTATTTCTACCGATCAACAGTCCGCGCGAGTTAAGTTTTACATCGATGAAGGGCAGCCGTATCGCATTGGAAATGTACGGGTAGAAGGGTTGCGGAAAACCAAAAGCAAAGTAGTCCTGAGAGAAATGGAGCTTGTTTCCGGAGATACCTATAGTGCCAGAAAGATACGTAGCTCCGAAGAGAAAGTCAGTCTCTTGGGTCTTTTCTCCAAAGTTGAAATCGTCGAAGTACGTGTTCCCGGTCAGACGGGGACGGTCGATCTGCGCATTTTAGTCGTTGAAACCAAGCCAGGTGTTGGCGAGATGGGTATCGGGACGCTATATGAAGAGCCTCGTCTTCGTATTCGTCCATTTATGGGGGTGACGTACCGAAACGTTTCTGGTTTGAACCAGACCGCCTCGGTGAGAGCGGATTTAGGAGTTCCTATTAGCAGGGTGGCGGGCAATCTGACCGTTCCGTTTTTGGAGTACTCGACTATCCTGGCCTACCGGTACCCTTACGCACTGGGACTCCCCGTAACCTTCGCCTCTCAGCTGGGTTTGGACAGGGTGGAAGTACAGCCCACCACCCAAACGTTGCTGACCCGAGCCCGGTTTGAAGGGCGCTTGGAGAAAAAGTTTTCCCCCAAACTGACAGGTATTTACCGTCTGCTGCGGGTGGAACGAACTACGACCCAAGACGGAGACGATGCTTCCACCAAAAAAACAGAGTCTATCGGCTCCATGGGGCCTGGGATCATCCTCGATCTGCGCGACGATATTTTTAATCCTCGTTGGGGAAGTTTTCATTCGCTGGATATTGAGCTAGCCACTTCCTGGCTTTTTTCTCAGCAGGACATTTCATTTATTATGGCGCTCTGGCGAAATTCTTTTTATTTTCCGCTGAGTCGAGACATACAGGTGGCTGTTTACGCAGGGTTTGGTTTGGCCCATTCTTTTTTTGGAGACCCTATCGCGCGAGCGCGATTGGTTAATGAACTTTCTCTGGGGGGGCAAGGTTCAATACGAGGGATTATTCCCCGCGCGCTTTCTCCTGGAGAGTCCTCGCGCGAGATGGCCTACTATAACGGCCGCCTCGAAGTGACCTATACTTTGATTGAAGACTTTGGGGTTGCGGCGTTTATCGATACTGGGCAGATTTTTCCCGATTTTCGGGCTTCTCAGCGCAGTGATGGTGTTGGAATTGGGCTCAGGTACAAAACTCCTGTCGGTCCCGTTGTGGTGGATTTCGCAAAAGGGATAAACCACTTGGGGGGAGAGTTTAGATTCTACTTCACGGTGGGAACAATCTAGTCTCGAAAAAAGCGAGGGACGACAGCAATTCCAATCCCCAGAGCAAAGACCAGAGCGAGTCCGAAGAGGTAAAATTCAATCACGGCTAAGCGTTCCTCGAACGGGCGTCCGCGGACTGATCCGCGCGGCTACCCCGTTCAGTTTTGATCTTGAGCGTGTCCCCTGGGTTGATGCGAGAACGGCGAAGCGAGTTCCATCGGTAGATCTGTCGAACACTTACGCTGTATTTCTCTGCGATAGACCAGAGGGTCTCTCCACTTTTTACCGTATGATCCACGAAGCCCGCAGAGTCCGCGGGACCCGCCGTGACCGAACTTGGAGCGGATTGGGGTTGCCGTTTTATTGAAGCCACTACCGCGCGATCCACCGGGGCTTGAGGCCCAACTCCCGCCTTGGATTGCACCACCAGTTTCTTGCCTGGGTGAATGCGGCCGTTTTCTAGATCATTCCACTCAAAGAGATCCCCCACGGTGACATCGTATTGTTCTGCGATAGACCAGAGGGACTCTCCCGAACGTACTGTATGGATAGTGGTGCCGGACTTGGCTTGCTCGTAAACCACGGGCTTTGCATTGGACGGCACGATGACCATAGAGCCAGGTTCGAGTTTTTCTCGCAAGCTAAGCCCATTAGCATTGGCAATTTCGCGTTTGCTCACGCGGTATTTGTGAGCAATCATCGACAGCGTCTCTCCGCGGCTTACCCGGTGTTCGCGTTCAATTTGAGAGGCAACCATAGTGCCTTTCATTCCTGCCAAAGCCCGTTCCACCAAAACCCGACTGCCGACTGGGACGCGGATTTCATAATTCGCCATGTTGGGAGGCACCGTTGAACGGCGCAACTGTGGGTTAAGCTCTAAGAGCTCCTCTTCAGGCGCGTCAACCAACGCCGCAATTTTCTTCAGACTCACGGAAAAAGACACGGGAACGGTCTCAAACTCCAGCGGATCGAGGTAGGCGATGTCTTCAAATCCGTATTTTTCGGGATTCTTGGCAATGATTGCTGCCGCGATGAGTTTGGGGACATAATCTTTGGTTTCACGTCGTAGATGGTTCGTCTGAGCAATGGTCCAAAAATTATTGGACTTGGTGGCTTGGATCGAACGCAATATTTTGTACTCGCCTGCATTGTAGGCAGCAGCGGCGAGATACCAAGATTCAAACATCAAATAGAGATCTTTCAGATAGCTTGCAGCCGCTTCTGTGCTCCGGATCGGGTCTTGCCGTTCGTCCATCCACCCATCAATTCGCAATCCATACCGTCGACCGGTACCGCGAATAAACTGCCATGCCCCCACCGCTCGAGCATGAGATTTTGCGCGCAGGTTGAAGCCACTTTCGATCAGGGCGAGATACACCAAGTCTTCCGGGAGGCCTTCTCGTTTTAAAATCTGTTTCATCAGGGGAATGTAGCGGCTGGAGCGGGCCAGATAGCGTTCCATATGCTGGCGGCCTCGACCCGTAAAGTAGTCGATCCACCCCTCTACGCGAGCATTCATGGTGATCGGGAAATCATACCGGCTATTATCGTAAAGGGCGCTGGTGTTGGGTTCTTCTACTTTCAACACTTCATCGATGGAGTAGTTTTCGATGTCATGCGCTCGTTTGGATTCTTCGGTGCTGTAGGAGTATTCTTCGGGCAAGGTCTCCGGGAGGGGGGCCGCGCTAGTGTTACGACGGGTTTTCAAGGTGCCGCAAGAGCAAAGGCAAAGCGCGGCGCAGACCCAAAAGGCTGGAATAATCCGAAATGCCATGATCGCTCCGAGTCGTTTCATTATAGCGGTCCTTTGCCTGTTGAGGCGAGTAATTTCCTGGAACCAAAACCATTTGTCATCTGCAAAGGCCTAATTGGTAAGCTTTTTGCGGAAATTCAGTGGTGGCTTCTTGATTTGGATTCTGCGTCTACCATTCCGCCCATGATCTCTCGCAAGTAGTTGACTGCGAGCACTCGGAGTTGGTCGAGAGTGAGGTCTTTCGGATCGAGATTGGTTTTTTCGATGAGACAGTTCAGCTCACGGCGCATGGCTTTGGCCGGGATGCCGGTCATTCGAATCACTTCGTCTAGGAGCGCTGGGCCTTTTGGAGGTTCGCTCTTTTGTTTCTTCTTTTTTTTCAAAGTGGATTTGTGAAACCAGACTCATGCTAACACACGAACCTTTCGGATCAAGGGTTTGTTAACGTAAATTACGACGGTACAGCGCGTAAAAAACCCGGCTGTGAGCCGGGGGTTTGTTAAGGGCAGTGCATTATCAGGTCGGAATCATTCCACTGGGGGCTAGGTTTTCGAACGAAGTGTACTTGCCGAGCCAGGCGACTTTTACGGTGTCCCGAGGTCCGTTTCGGTGTTTTGCGATAATAAATTCAGCCAGAGTGGCCGCGCTTCCGGTTTGTTGCTCAGCATCTTCGCGGTGGAGAAAGATAATCAAATCGGCATCCTGTTCGATGGCGCCCGATTCGCGCAAGTCGGCCATCATGGGGCGTTTGTCGGGCCGAAGATCGATATTTCGATTCACCTGCGAAAGCGCAATGACAGGGACGTTGAGTTCTTTGGCCAGAGCTTTGAGGTTACGGGAAACCTCTGAAATGGCATTTTCACGGTTTTGAGCAGATTTGTTCGTTCCCATGATCTGCAGGTAGTCGACGATGATAATGCCCAGTTCACCAATTTCTGCCTTCATTCTTCGCGCTTTTCCACGCATTTCCAAAACGGTCAAAGCAGGCGTGTCATCTACGTAAATCTGGCCTTCAGACAGCAGTCCAGCGGCGCGCGTCAGGCGTCCCCAGTCTTGCTCGGCCAAGCGGCCAGTCCGAATGTTCTGTGAGTCCACTTTGGCTTCAGCGGCCAATAGACGGGTCACAATCTGCTCTCGAGACATTTCTAGGGAGAAAAAAGCGACTGGGGCCTTTGCCCGAACAGCGGCGTGTCGAGTGATGCCCAGAGCAAAGCTGGTCTTCCCGACGCTAGGTCGGCAAGCAACGATGATCAAATCGGCCTTTTGAAAACCGCAGGTGAGTTTGTCCAGTTCATCATACCCGCTGGGGACTCCGGTTAGTTGGCCCTGGTTTTCAAAGCGTTCCTCAAGCTGCACAAATGCGGAACGAACAACATCCCGAACGTGAGTCATGCCTCTTAAGGATTTGGAAGAAGTCAGTCCAAAGATTTGCTTCTCAGCGTAGTCCAGGAGCTCCGCGGTGGTTTCCCCCGGATCCAGACCCCGGTTGCCAATCTCAGTACAGGTAGTGACCAATCGGCGTTTAACTGCTTGATCGGTGACGAGTTTGGCATGGTACTCCGAGTGAATGGCGGTAGGTACTGTTTCCAGAAGTTCTGCCAGATAGCCGGCCCCCCCTACTTCTTCGTAGGTGCCAAGCTGTTTGAGCTGGGCGGGCAGGGTAACCGCGTCAATGGGTTGGCTCCGGGCGGCTAGCTCGCACATAGCCGCAAAAATCTTGCCGTTGGCCGGTCGGTAGAAATCGTCTGG
>CAZTDN010000033.1:0-20288 GCA_964611895.1 uncultured Pseudobdellovibrionaceae bacterium | reverse complement strand
GGGGGATTTTATCCTGGTGAACACCTATTTCCCCAACAGCCAACGAGACCACGCAAGGCTAGGATTCAAACTCGATTTTTGCCAGGCGATCCAAAAACACTTAGATGCCCTTCGGGCGCGAGGAAAACACACCGTCTTGTGTGGAGATTTCAATATCGCCCATAAAGAAATCGACTTAAGAAACCCCAAGCAAAATGAGAACAATGCTGGTTTCCTCCCCGAGGAACGAGCTTGGATGGATGCTTTTACTGCGAGTGGCTACGTCGATACTTTTCGGCACTTCAACAAGGAACCTGGACATTACACCTGGTGGAGCTATCGGCCTGGCGTCCGAGAAAAAAACATTGGGTGGCGACTAGACTACTTTGTGTGCAACCCGGAATTCCAATCTCGCATTCGGAAAGTGCAACATCACCCTTCGGTACGTGGCTCTGATCACTGCCCTGTCGAGCTAGAGCTAAAACTTTAACCCTTTGAGAACATTCTTCAGAGCAGGAGCTGCCTTTTCTATTTCTTCTTTGGCTTTTTTGGCGAGCTCCGACTTGGCTTTGGCACCTGCAGCGCGCCCTATATTTCCCAACGCGACCTGGATCAAGGCTTCGGGAGCTGCAGTGTAGTCGGGTTGCGGCGCAAACAAAGTCCCCCCCACTACAACGGGGATTTTCACGGGCTGGCCTGGTTCTGCCAATACATTCTCTACACGAACTCCACTCGCTTCGACCGAAACAGTCTTAGCCCCCGTCAGGTTATAGGTATCCACCAAAAACCAACGCGCTGATAACCCATAGTCCTTCAACGTGATAGTCGTATCCCCTCGGACGTCGATGCCCTTGTCGCGAACCGCCAAAGCATTCAAGTCCGGCATTCTAAAGACCCCATCTTGGATCGTAAAATTGCCGGACATCTTTTCGTAGTCGGTTTGATTACTGCCTAAGCTAAGCTTTTTCTGACCCAAACCCGGAACCTGCGCTGCGATCTTGCCCAGCGATCCATTGAGAGAATCTGCAACCATTTTGGCCACATCTATCGTTGCAAACTGTGCCGGCGCGACCACGAAATTTCCAACAGCATGGAGTTTTGACTTAGCCACCTCGGGGTTCAAGCTCATGCCATTACCCTTGATCTGAAAAGCCGCTTTCCCATACACCGTGTTTTTGAACAAAGCTGCTTGAGATGTAACGGCTTTCTTGAGATCAAAGCCCGATACTGAAGTCGCAAAATCATAGCGTGGCTGTTTAGGCTTGAAGTCTATCGCAAAAGAAGCAGCAATTGCCCCATCAAACAGCTTTGTCTTGAAGCTCTCGACCGAAGCCACCAAGTTCTTGAGCTTGAACCGAGAGTTCACCGGCTCCATGCGCGCACCCAAGTACTGCACGAATCGGATATCGACGTCGATATCCGCCGAGGCTCTCGCCAAAGCGGGGATCTCACGCAAGGGGCTCACTAGAGAATCATAATCCGCAGGGTTAGTACTTGCCGCAGTGCTGGCGGAGATCTTGCTGGTTGCCGTGGCGGCTGGTGCGGTAGCGGCGGCTGAAGTGGGTTGAGCCACTTTCAGTGAGGTCATGAGTTTATCAATATCCAGTCCGGAGGAAGCGATCCGCATGCCGATTTTGGGAACGGCAAACGAATCCACTTGTGCTCCAATTCTTACTTCGTTCTGCGGGGCCTGGAGAACAGTTTCCAGTTTGAGCTGCCCCACACCGCTCCAATCCACTACGCCTTTTGTGGTTACTAGCACTTCCTGTAACCGCGCAGAAATTTCGTCAATACGTGCAGATTGAGGTGTTACCCACAGAGAGCCGTTTACGTTCATGGGCTCGGCCGGCTTTTTTTGAAAGTAGGGTGCATAGGCGAGACTCACAGCACTGAAGTCCGACGAGAGACTTAGCTGAACACCTTTAAGTTTCCCACCTTCGACCTGAGGTTTCGCCTGAATCTTAGCCAACCCTGGACCTCGCGCTTGAAGTGTCTTGCCCAGCTTGGCGTCTAGTGCAGCGCCGACTTCCAATTCCATTGTCCGAGTTAGCGAAAGGTCCTTCACCCGAAGCTGCAAGTCGCTCACTGTGGTCGAGAGATCTGCAACGCGATCTGCGTACACGAGCTTGGCGTCTGTTATCCGCATACCTAGTCGTGCACTTGCAACAAAACCAGGCAACGCAGACCCCGGACTATTAGTACGGGCCGAGGGGGCGGCAGTCCCGTCTTTGGGCAGGCTGAGCAAGTTGATCCCAGCGCTGTCTTTGACGACGAACAACTGAGGCTTTCTGAGATTCAAAGTAACCGCCGGTGCCCCTGTCACCAAAGACCAGAGTGGCATATTCAGATAAACATCCGCGACTGAGACAACAGTGCGCCCTTTGGAATCGGTAAGTGACATTCCGTCTACTTGAACCTTCAGCTGTCCCCACAAACTCAGCCGCAGCTTACCGACTTTGAGCTCCCCATTTAGCTGCGAATTGGCTGCTTGGACTATTTGTGGTCGAAACTGATCCACATCGACCAACAGAGGAACAGCAACCGCTGTGATAACAAACAAGCCCAGAAGCACAGCCAGAGAAACACCGAGTTTTTTCTTCAAACTCCATTTGCCCGCCATAGAACTCCCTCCTCCTCAACGCAGTTCGCGCCGAAGGATTTTTCCAACATTGGTTTTTGGTAGCGCATCGATGAACTGGATGTGTTTGGGGTTCTTGTAAGCAGTGAGATTCTTGCGAGCGTGTTCTTTCAGTTCCGCTTCGGTAAGACTCGGATCGCGCTTAACGACAAAAGCTTTTACCACTTCACCTGAATGCTCGTCGGGCACCCCCACCACACCGACCTCCAGCACCTTGGGGTGCATAGCGAGGACTTCTTCGACTTCGTTGGGATAAACCTTAAACCCAGATACCGTGATCATGTCTTTTTGACGGTCGACGATCTTCAGGAATCCATCCGGAGTAAACTCGCCTACATCACCGGTCCGGAGCCACCCATCTCCCGGCAGCACATTGCGCGACTCTTCGGGCTTTTGCCAATACCCTTGCATTACCTGCGGTCCGCGGACCCATATTTCGCCCGATTCACCGATCGGGGCAACCTCCCCCTTATCGTTGATCAACTTCACCTCTGTCGAGGGAACAGGCAGCCCCACCGTTCCGATTCGTACTTCTTCTCGAGACAAAGGGTTTACACAAACTACGGGCGAGGCCTCGGTCAGGCCGTACCCTTCCGCCAGGAGAGAGGGCGTCAAAGAGTTCCAGCGATCCGAAACCGCTCTCTGCAAGGCCATCGCTCCCCCGACACAGAACTTCAGCGAAGAGAGGTCCAGTTTTTTGAAATCCGGATGATTCATCAGCGCATTGAAGAGCGTATTGACACCCGTCATCAGCGTAAGTCGGTACTTGGACATGATCTTGATGAGCGCGGGAATATCGCGCGGATTAGTCACCAAAACGTTATGCGTTCCGCACCGAAACAGAGCCATCGAATTCACTGTCAGCGAAAAGATATGGTACATGGGTAAAGGCATGAGGCAGATATCTTCACCCGCCTTTAATAGGGGGCCCAACCAAGCCGCTACCTGCTCCATGTTAGCGACAATATTGCGGTGTGAAAGCATCGCGCCTTTCGAACCACCAGTGGTACCACCGGTATATTGAATAAAGGCGAGATCGCTGCCTTGGCGCTCTACTTTCTTGTAAGCATAGGTTGCGCCTTTGGCCAGAGCACTTCTAAACGAAATCGCTTGGGGAAGATGATAAGCTGGGACCATTTTCTTGATGTACTTCAAAACTGCGTTGACCAAGACACGCTTGGGAAACGGCAACATATCGCCGATAGAAGTCACCAAAACGGTTTTTAGCTCAGGTGTTTTTGGCAACACCTCTTCGAGATGAGACGCAAAGTTGGAGCAGATCACCAAGACTTTTGCACCACAGTCGCTAAACTGTTTTTCCATTTCGCGTGCTGTGTAGAGTGGGTTTGTATTCACTACGACCAAACCCGCCCGCAGCGCCCCAAAAAGCGCAACGGGATATTGCAATAAGTTGGGCAACTGAATCGCAATGCGATCTCCCGGCACCAAACCCGGGATGCTCTGCAAATAGGCCGCAAACTTGCGGCTTTCTCGATCCATATCGGCATAGGTGAGGGTAAATCCCAAATTGCTAAAACAAGGTTTGTCGGCGAATTCAACGCAGGCTTTGTCCAAAACTTCAGTAATCGAACGCGCTGAGTCGGCGTTGATTTCGTGGGGAATCCCTTTCGGGTACTTTTTCAGCCAGATGCGATCGACCGGTGCTTGTGTTTGCATGCATACCTCAGCAAGCAGTTTATCCGCACCTAGCTTAGAAATAAACCCAAGTCACACCCGGATTGTGATCTTCCACGCGAAAACTCTCGATGACGCTTAGAGAGGAAAGATAGCGATGCAAGGCTTCGCGCACTCTTCCCGTGCCAATTCCGTGCACGATTTCCATGCGACTATGTCCCTCCAGGATCGCTTTATCGACGGCTTTTTCGACCGCGCGCATCGCTTCTTCCACACGCATTCCGTGAAGATCTAGTTTCGCAGGCTTGGAAGGTGCGTTTTTTTTAGCCCCCGCAACAGGTTTGGCAATGCCTCGCAGGGACTTCGCAAGGGATTTAGAAATCTCGGTGCGGTGCTTGAGATCCGACGCACGGCACTGCACTCGGATCCCGCCCACCAAGACGTCATAGACGCCCGATCGCAAACGGCGCTGCACTACTCCCAGCTTGCGCAGAGACCCAACAAACACTTCATCTTTTACTTTAAACTCAGCCGCCACAAAGGGTATACCGCCTTCTATGGAATTGGATCCCACTCTAGACGAACGCGTTAATTTTATAAAGGTCACCTCTCACCTCAACTGGGATGAGTATTTTATGCTCCAGGCCATGACCGCTAGCTACAAGAGCAAAGACCCCAACACCAAGGTTGGGTGCGTTCTCGTCGATCGGTACAATCACCAAATCAGCATGGGTTATAACGGTGCCGTGGCAGGGATCGACGAATCCAAGATTCCCTGGGGCAACAATCGCCAAGTCCCCCTGGAATTTCAAAAATACGGGTATGTGATTCATAGCGAGGCCAATGCCATTTCGCACGCCAAGGGCGAGTTGGAGGGCGCGCGGGCCTATGTGACGCTATTTCCGTGCAATGAATGCGCAAAGCTCCTGGCCACACACCGAGTAGCAGAAATCATCTACCTTTCGGATAAGTACGGCCAAACCCCTGAAATCCGCATGGCAAAGCACCTATTTGATCTTTCCGGGGTGACCTGTCGTAAGCTCACTATCTCCCCGGATTTAATCACTAAAGTGCAAGAGCATTTCGCTTCGCTCCTGATTGAGTGAACCAGACTCTACCATATGAAGCTTGATCCCCAGTGAGCTTCCCCGCTATATAGTGGCCCCATGGCGGTGGTGCAGGAACATTTTGCAAGGGAACGCTGGTTGTCGGAGAGCTCACTCACGACCCACGGACACGCTGATCTCCTGGGGCTCATTGCAAAAAAAATCAAACAAAACGAGATATTACAGGAAAGATCATTCGTTTTGCTGGATCTGGACTCTACGCTCTACGAGGTCGGCCCGCGAAACGTTCAAATCCTCAAACGCGTGACCGAAGCCCTGGATGTGCCGCCTCAGGTAAAACAGGCGATGCAAGGCCTGAGCTCCGAAAAAGTGGGGTACTCCCTCAAAGATACCTGGAGAAACTTGAACCTGTGTTTAGAAGACCGCGACCTCACCCTGGCGCGCGAACGCATCGAAAATGAATGGCGCAAAGCTTTTTTCTCCAATGCTTATTTGCAACACGATGTTGCCTACACGGGGGTGCTGCCTTTTGCACAGACGCTCTATGAATTGGGCGCCGAACTCGTTTATCTTACAGGTCGAGACGCCCCAGCCATGGAGGCGGGAACGATAGACTGCCTCCGTCGGGACGGGTTTCCACTGGGACACCGCACACACTTACGCATGAAGTCTCACCGATCTATCGACGACGTGGAGCACAAACGAGGAGCGGCGCTGGAGTTGGCAGAAAAGGGAACCGTGGTGGCCTCGCTCGAAAACGAACCCCGCAACTTTGCGGCGCTGTTTCAAACCTTCCCTCAAGCAATCCACGTCTTTGTGGATACGATTTGCAGCGACAAGCCCGCCCCCGCTGTTCAAGGCGCCTACCGCTTGCGCCACCAGAACGACTGAAAACAACCTCCCCGTTCGTGACGCTGAGCGTTTTTCTAAATACGGCTTGGAATTCCAATGGGTTGGATTTACCTTAGATCGTTCAGGAGCCCACGCCTATGGAGCTGTTTGATTTCTTCTCCCGCGCCAATGCGGAATACATCGAAACCCTTTATGCCCAATACAAAGCCGACCCCAGTGCGATAGACGAGCGCTGGGCTGTTTTTTTCGCCGGTTTTGAGGCGGGAAACTCGGGGCCGGGCTCAGTACTGGAAACGCTCCTCTCCTCCCGATCGGGCTCTCCGGCAGAAGGAGTCAATCACCTCGTGCACTCTTATCGAGAGCTCGGACATTTTATTGCAAACCTCAACCCCTTAGGCGGCAATCGCGATGAACACCCATTGCTCAAACTGTCCGAGTTTGGACTCGGCTCACCGCAAGATCTGGAGCGATCGGTGGGCAACGGTGGTTTTTCTGGCCCCATCGAAGGGAGTCGTCTGGCGGACTTATTGACCAGCCTCCAAAAAACTTACTGCGGCACTTTTGCTGTCGAGTACATGGATATTTCAGACAAGACCCAGAGAGAATGGCTCCAGGCCCGCATGGAACCAAACCTCAACCACCCACAGCTCTCCCCTGAAGAAAAAACACATATTCTGACTAAACTCGCGGCCGCCGAGGGTTTTGAGCAGTTTCTTCACACAAAGTATGTCGGACAAAAACGCTTTTCGCTCCAGGGAGCCGAATCCACCATCCCGCTCTTGGATACCTTGCTCAACGAAGCAGGTTCGCTGGGAGCCGAGGAAATTTTCATCGGGATGGCCCACCGCGGTCGACTGAATGTTCTGACCAATATTATCGGAAAACCTTACGAGCTTTTGCTCAGAGAGTTTGAGGGCACCGCGGTTCTTCCGTCTGAAGAAGGCGATGGAGACGTGAAGTACCACTTGGGCTATAGCCACATGCACACGACAACCAGTGGCAATCAGCTCCTCGTTTCGCTGGCGCCCAACCCGAGTCACCTCGAAGTCGTGGACCCCGTTTTGGTTGGGATGGCCAAAGCTAAACAGGACGCTCGCGGAGATATCGACGGCAGCCGAGTGGTTCCGATCTTGATCCACGGGGAAGCAGCATTTACGGGCCAAGGTGTTGTCCCCGAAACACTGAGCCTGTCGGAACTCGATGCGTACCGCACCGGCGGGACAATCCATATCATCATCAACAACCAGGTCGGCTTTACGGCGACGGCCAAGGAAACCCGCTTCACACCCTACCCCACGGACGTCGCCAAGATGATCCAAGCGCCCGTCTTTCACGTCAATGGAGACGATCCTGAAGCGGTGGTCCATGCCGCGCGGTTGGCGATGCAGTTCCGCCAAGAATTTAAAGTCGATGTGTTCATCGATATCTGGTGCTACCGGCGATTTGGACATAATGAGACCGATGATCCCACTTTCACCCAACCGGTCATGTACCAGAAAATCGACGCACTCCGATCTGTGCGCGATCTTTACGCGGAGAAACTCGCTAACGAGGGAGTCGTCTCTAAAGAACTGTTTGATCAGATCAACGCGCAATTCAGGTCGATCCTAGATCAAGCCCAAGCCGCTGCCCGCGAGGCTCGTACCTCGCCCGTAGTCGTGTTTCGAGATCTCTGGGAAGGGTTCGATCGTGCGCGAGGGGATTGGTCCGCAAACACTCAGATTCAACGTGAAGAGATCTTGCAGATCACGGCACTCGGAACTCAGGTACCGGAAGGCTTTAACGTCAACCGCAAGCTAGTCAAAGTGCTCGAAGGCCGTCGACAAATGGCAAAAGGGGACAAGAATGTTGATTGGGGCTGCGCTGAAATGTGGGCTTTCGGCAGTCTCTTACAATCCGGCACTCCAGTACGCCTCATGGGCCAGGATTCGCAGCGAGGGACTTTCACCCATCGCCACGCCGTTTTGCACGATTCCGTCAACGGTGATGAGTGGGCCCCACTGTCTCAGTTTCCAGCGCGCTTTTTGGTCAAGAACACCATGCTCTCAGAACTGGCGGTTCTGGGTTTTGAGTATGGCTATAGTATCGCCGATCCGCGCAATCTCGTTCTGTGGGAAGCCCAGTTTGGAGATTTTGTAAACGGCGCACAGGCGATTTTGGATCAGTTCTTGGTCAGCGGCGAATCCAAGTGGGACAGAATGAGCGGACTGGTTTTATTGCTCCCTCATGGATACGAAGGCCAAGGGCCGGAGCATTCCAGTGCTCGCCTGGAGCGTTTTCTCCAATCTTGCGCTGAGAACAATATTCAAGTGGCCTACCCGACCTTGCCTTCGCAATACTTCCACTTGCTCCGACGCCAGATGTTGCGCAAGTTCCGAAAGCCTTTGGTGCTCATGATGCCCAAGAGCCTGTTACGAGACGATCGCTCCACCTCCCGAATAGAGGACTTTACCGAAAACGGTCTGCAGCTAGTTATCGACGATAATCACGTGCAGAAAAAAGATGTGGAACGCGTCCTGTTTTGTACGGGCAAAGTCTACTTTGGACTCGCTGCCGGGCGCGAAGAACGCGGGAACAAGAATACCGCGATTGTGCGATTGGAGCAGCTCTACCCTTTTCCCAAAGCAGAAATCGAAGCCGTGCTTTCTCGCTACCCTGCCGCAACCGAATTTTTCTGGGTGCAAGAGGAGCCGCAGAACATGGGCGCTTGGTTTTTTGTGGAGCCAAAGCTCCGGCCGTTGCTTGCGAAAGGCGCCTCGCTTCAATACCGCGGACGAAGCGAAGCCGCGAGCCCGGCGCATGGTTTTTACCGCGTACACCAACTCGAAGAACAAGAATTCATCAAAAGCGCACTCGATCCTGTCAGTCCAGAGCCTGCAAAGGTAAGCGACGGGCCGAAACGTCGAAGTGCGTTGAAGGAGCGGCATGGCAACTAAAGTCACGATCCCAGCGTTGGGAGAATCTGTCACTGAAGCAGTTCTGGTCCGTTGGATCAAACAGGACGGCGAAGCCGTTGCGGTCGATGATCCGCTCTGCGAGCTCGAAACGGACAAAGCGAACGTCGAAATCCCGGCTCCAAAAGCGGGTGTTCTCAAACACAAAGTCGCCCAGGGTGCCACGGTACGTATCGGGGATGCGATCGCTGAAGTGGATGAAAATGCCACCGCTAGTGCCGCGCCTAAAGCAGCGTCCAAGCCAGAAGCAGCGCGAACAGAAGCGCCTCGAGCCGAAACACCCAAGTCTGAAGCGCCTATCGCCGCGTTGCGCGCTTCTGCGGACATCGAAGATCTGGCCCCCTCTGTGCGCCGCCTAGTGAAAGAACATGGAGTCGACCCCGCGGTCCTTCACGGTAGCGGGCCTCGCGGACGCATCGTGAAAGAAGATGTTGTTGCCGCGCTGGAAAAACCAACGCTTGTGGGATTTGCCAAACCCTCAGCTCCTGCTCCGGCGCGACCGGCGTCGGCGGAAGATGGGGTACGCCGCGAACCGATGACCCGCATCCGCAAAAAAATTGCTGAGCGGCTGGTACAGGCGCAGCACACCGCCGCTATGCTCACGACGTTCAACGAGATCGACATGACTGAAGTCCTCGGTTTGCGGGAGCGCTACAAAGAACAGTTCCAAAAGACTTATGGGGTTTCGCTGGGACTGATGTCCTTTTTCGCCCGCGCTGTGGCCCTGGCACTGAAGGAATTTCCCGTCGTGAATGCTTTCATCGAAGGCGATGAAATGATTTTTCACGACAACGTCCACTTGGGTATCGCAGTCAGCACCGAACGCGGATTAGTGGTCCCTGTCTTGCGCAATGCACAGGATATGTCCTTTAGCCGAATCGAATCCGAGATCAAGCGCATGGCCATCGCCGCCAGAGAAGGCAAGCTCGGATTGAATGAAATGGGCGGTGGAACTTTTACCATCACCAATGGTGGGGTTTTTGGCTCGCTCCTCTCCACCCCAATCCTAAACCCCCCTCAGAGTGGGATCTTGGGAATGCACGCCACGCAAAAGCGCGCCATTGTGGTGAACGATAAAATCGAAATCCGCCCCATGATGTACGTAGCGTTGTCGTACGATCATCGACTGGTAGATGGGAAAGATTCGGTTTCGTTCCTGGTGCGGGTCAAGAATTTGCTTGAAGATCCCCACAGGCTCATGCTGGCGGTGTGATTTTTTAAAACTGCCCGGTCTTATACAGTTTTTCCAAGAGTCGATCCTTGCGCACAAAGCGTTCGTGTAACCACGCAGCGCGCTCCGCCTCTCCCTTTGGCAATGCGGCAATGGAAAAACGCTTTACGTCGATAAAGATACGGCGTACCTGCCCTCGGTAAATCTGGGAAAGCTTGGGGATTGCCCCGTCGTAACCGATGGTAACGTCGTAGACCGCCTCTAAGTGTCCTTCGAGGCCTTCGAGTGCCGCGGTAAACCCCCGCGACCGCGGATACATTACATGACGAAAGGGAGTGAGTTTCTTGCGCGCGCAGTAGTCGTTGCTTCGTGCAAGTTTTTCTGGAGTAATCCGCGTCCCCTCTACAAAGGTAATCAACCAAATAGGAATTTTGAACCGGAGAAACTTTTCAAAGGTTCCCAAAATGCGGCGCTTGTCCGCGAGCCAATCCCGTTTGACAAAAATACAATCCAAAAACTGCATTCCCCAACCAATGCCGGGAACGTGCTTCAGCGGATCTTTGACAAACCATTTCATATCACCAAGACGGCGCTTACTGTGAGCAAGCATCATGATGGCCAGGATATCGGGCATTTGCTGGTGGTTGGCAAAAACCAATGCGTTTTCCCCCACGGGGATCTCATCCCCCGAGAAAACGGGGCGACATCCAAAAACTCGCTCAGCTCCCACCACGCACCAAGCCCACCAGCTCCCGGCAAACCAGCGATTCAGAGATCGAAAGACACTACGGGAAAAAGGCAATACGATCAGCGATAGAACCTGCAGGCCGTTGATCAGTACCACTGTGGAAAAATAAAACACGCCGGCAAAAAGGCACCCCACCCAGCCCACGACGCCTCGCCACCCAGGGGTTTTTACCTGGAGGGGTTGCTGCGATTGCACAAGATCCATTCTCAAGGGGTAACAGAACCGTTCCCGTTGCTCAAGATCGCAAGCGGGGATTGCTGAGCGCGCAACTGAGATTCGATATCGGCTAGATCTGTTTCACTGTTTTGCGATCGATCCGCCCGCGCCAAGAGAATTCCAAATGCCAATGCACCCTGAAGCAACCGCGTTCGACCGCCAAACCCGGGAGCGAGTCGCTCAACCTGGGCCATCACCACACGAGGAATTTGAAACTCAAAGCGACGGCCGGCGTTCGTCGAGACTGGCCCAGATCGGAAAGCACTTTTGAGAACGGCCTCCCACTCACTACCAGAGTTTTCTAAAAGGCCGAGCAATTGAATAGCGTCTGTGAGTATCAAGCTCTTGGAGTACCCAGTCGAACTTGCGTCCTGGTGAACCTCCAGCGGCAACGCCAGTGTGACTCGCTCCGTCTCGCCCATATCCGTTGTAAAACGGATGCTACGGTGCGAGGCAATGAGCTGAGTGAACCTCGCCAAAAGCTGAGGCAGTCCCGCTCTCTCCGGCAGTGAACGTCGCCCCAGTTCCAACGAAGGGGGCAAAGTGGCGAGGCCCGAAGTCACGCGGATCAGATCCAAAACGGCGCGCGCCTGTTCTCGAGCCAATGTACTTGCTCCGGGGCTGTCGATGAATGTTTGGATGGACTTCGCCGCGGCTTCTAAATGTACGAGACAATCAACCGGGTTCTCTCCTTCCGAAGCCCGAGCCGAAAATGTCAGAAACAAAGCAATTACAAATACTTGAACCAAGGCATCACCTGCTTAGAGAAAGCGCCGGGTTATAACAAACCCACCCGAAAGTGCAACCCCGCTTTGCGCGTTTTTCTGCATTGTGTTACGAATTTCAAATGATGTGGTTGGTGGGGTGTTTTCTGACGTTCGTTTTGGTGATGCCATCCTGGGCAGCCACTAGCTTTTATACCGATATCGACTCTGCCCTAGAACAGCAGCGCACCCTAAAAAAAACTCCTACCGCTCAAAACGTCGCCCAACAGATCTCCACCGCTTCTTCTATCCTAAAAAACGCCCAGCCTTGGTTTTGCGCTACCAACAAACCGGAAAACTTGCACCGCGAGGTAGCGAGCTGGCTATCAAAGCTTTCCCCCGAAGGAAAAAACAGCTTTGTGGCGTACCACGCAGCCTCCGCCCAAGGGGCGTGGGATACTCTGCTTAAGGTCAGCGATCCGCCAGCTCTGTCCGATGTGCGCGCTTTTGCCTTTCACTACCGTTTTACGCCGTTGGGAAAGTCCGCTTTGCTGCGTGCGATCGCAGGGGAGTGGGATCACGGCCGCTGGGAGTCCGCATGGCTATTTACCCAAGTCCTACTGCAGGATTGGCCCTTGGAGCTGTTGGAGGGCGAAAATCTTTTCCTTCCTTGGATGCTGGTTCGCTGGGGAGGGACCGTACCCGAGCTTAATAGCGCAGCAGAAGCGTTGGAGAAATTCGCCCAAAAAAAACATGCCGTTTGGGTGTCCGCAACCGGCATGGCGGCGGACGTTTTGGAAAAGGCGCTATTGAGCCGCGCGCCCAAAGCACGCCCCCTTGACCTTTTAGGCGACGCTCTCTCCGGGGGTCCTACAGACCAGCGTCAAGCAGCGCGCGAAGCGCTTCGATTTGGCCTGATCGCCGACCCGTTAATGACTTTGATTGCCTCACGCTGGCCCCTACTGCCCCGAAAACTTCGGCAAGCGGACTCCGAGAAAACTCCCGATCCGTTTTCTGAATCCATTTCTTGTTATTCGGGCGACTACTTCAGCCTGGAAGCCAGTGATGAACCTGACAAAAAGCTCCTCCTTGTGGTCGGCCGCCTGCTTTTGGCAAAGTCGGCGTCCTATCGAAGACGTGCTTTTAAGGAGTTGGTCGAACTCATCGACACGCTACCAGCGAGCTACGAACCGAGTGACCGGGACACGCTCCCTCGAGATCTCATCAAATTCGCCTCTGCAGAGGATCCTGCGATGGCCCGTTCTGTCTTTGGGAGTTCGTATGCGCTGTCTAGCGTGCATATCGGCCGAGCCCTTAAGGAGCTTGTGCTGCTCACCGGCTATGAGCGAACCAAGCTCGCGCTTTTCGAAGCTCTGATAAAAGAACGCAATCGAATAGGTGTCGAGGACCGACTCATCGCCGCGGAGAGTGCGGCGATCTCGATCCTCTCTTTACCGGGGACCCAATGGATTCCGGCCCTAACGCAGGAACTAAAAACCGGGACTCCCCTGCAGCGTCAAGCCGCCATTCGCATTCTGAGTCGCGTACCCAGAAAAGAAACTGCCGATGTTTTGATCGAAAACTTTTCTACGCTTCGCACGGATTCAGAACGCTCGGAAGTTTTGAGGTACTTGCTAATCAATCCTGAAAATGAAACTCGCGTCTTCCAAATCACTCGCCCACTTCTTCTCGTGCAAATCACCGAGGAACTCCAACCCGTTTTGCGCAACTCTGTTCAGCTTGGGCGGGCTCCCCTTCCGAGCGACCTCACCGAGGCAGAGGTCCGCTCCTTGTTTGCTTTGCTCGATGGTGGTTCTTCAACCTCCCTGAAAGACCTTAGGGATCGGCTCCGCGACTCTAGGCTACCCGGACTCGAAGCGATTTTCAGCGAAGTGGTGCTCCATCAGATTGACCGATTGCACCAGCTCAATTTCGGAAACCGGAACGAAAACTCTTGGGAGATCGACAATCGAGTGGATGGCTTGCTGCGATTTGGAGCAGTATCGGACAGCCTTGTATCTTCTATTCTGGACCGCGCGCGCGACTTGCCGGTCGGAGCGTCAGCGTTGTCCATCCAGGAATGGAAAAAAATAGTCTGGAAGACGGCTTTTTCGATCGCTCAAAATGGTTCCGCGATCGAGCCCCTGGTGCTGGAACAGATCTCTACAGGGACTCAATTAGATGTGGTCTCGGCGTTAAAAGCGCTGCAAAACTATCGCACCGCAGAGCTCGGGCTGACCGGACAAGTAGCAGAAGCGATCTACCAACGGGTGGAAAAACTCACGCCACAGGAACACGATCTGGCCCTGGCACTGCTCACAACGCTGCCCTACGTTCCAGCAGGTCCTTCAAAAAACGTTTTCCTCAACCGTCTGGCCAGAGAAGAAATCTCAGCCCTGAAACCCTTCGCCTCAGACTTGGTTTCTGCGCGCGAAGAACTATTGGCTTTGAGTGGGGAAACTCACTTACCCGCGGTTCTCGAAAAACTTTCCTCCCAGCCCCCGTCCACGCGCGAACATACGCTCTCCGCGGTGATTCCTCGCATGCTGCGATCCGCGAAAGGGGCACAGAGGGCAGCGCCTGTGGTTTTTGAGCACATCCGCTCTTTGGACAAGAGTTTGCCGGCAACCAGCCGTTTGCGCGCTCTCGGCCCTTTTGTGCAAATGGGCCCGCAGGTCTACAGCGAAATCCAAGACATGCTGTTTCAAAATCCCCCGCATGAATTTGAGCAAGAGGCGCTAGCACTCGCTTTGAGTCTGGAGCCGAGGCAAGTGGACCCGGACCGGTTGGTCCAAAATTATTCAAGCCGACGATTTCCGCACTTGACCATTCCCATAGCAAATTACCTCAAACCACACCCGGAAAAACTCGAGGCGCTTGTGGTGGCGCAATTGAGCTCTCCCCTTCGAAACGACCGCTTCTACGGCTGGACTTTAGTCGCTGGCTTGAACTCCGTATCCGAAGCGATTGGCGAAAAGCTGATCTCCGCAGTAGAAGAAGACCAGGACGGACACCTTTGCAGGCAGCACGAGTTCACCTCTGCCCTGGCGAAGATTCCGCTCTCTCAGCATCACCGCGCAAGAAACGCCATTCTCCAACACCGAGACGTCGTCGCACCGTTTTGTAAATCCACTTTTTACGAGCCCTTGATTCAGTTTTCGCCAGTGGATAGGAAACTCTTAGAAATATTGGTGGTGGACGGGATTCAAAACACCAGCGGATGGTACGGCGAAGGCTTGGTGTATCTAGGCAAATTGGGAACGCAGCATCCTAAAACCGTTGTCGAATACCTGAAGTCTCTGCCAGCCTCCACTCTTCTAGAAATAAAAACCCGAGCGCGCGAAGAGAGAAGCTCCAAGAACACACAGGATGGCCGTTATTTGGATTGGTTACTGGTTTTCGATGATCACTAGCACCAAACACACCACGGACAGCAGAGCCAAAGTGCGCGAGATTTCGCGACGACGGCCTGCCAGTACGTACAAAATGCTATGGGCAACGAGCCCCCACAATATCCCCTGCGTAATCGAAAAGGTCAGCGGTATCAGTAAAACAGTTAAGAATGCCGGCAAAGCGTCTTCCATCTTTCCAAGGTTAAGTTCCTTTACTGTCTTAAACATCGACGCACCCACCAGCAGCAAAACCGGCGCGGTGGCATAGGCTGGAACGCAGCCCGCCAGTGGGGCTAGAAAAAAACAGGGTAAGAAACACAAAGCCGTAAACACAGCGGTCAAACCTGTTCTCCCCCCGGACTCAATTCCCGCAGCACTTTCGATGTAGGCGGTGCCCGAAGAGGTGCCCACGAGTCCTGCCCCGAGCGTAGCAAACGCGTCTACCACCAATCCCTCTTTCAGCCTTAGTGGCTCACCTTTTTTATCGACGAGGCCCGTTGCGTGGGAAACGCCCACAAACGTTGAGATAGAATCAAAAAGATCCGTGAACAGCACGGCCAAGATTGCTGGAAGCAGTGAAAGCTTCAACGCCCCCCAGATATCGAGTTGTAAAAACACCGAACTAAAATCCGGCATTCCTACCCAACTCTCCGGCGCAGAGATCCAACCTAGACTGGCAGAAGTCACCGTAATCAAGGCAATCCCCGCCAAATAGGCGAACGGGTTTTTTCGTCGAGCGAGTTCCGCCGTGATCAGAAATCCGATGAGAGTGACTATGCCTTTGGCGTCGATTTTGCCTAGTTTTACCAATGTAATCGGATCGGCCACCACCAATCCGGCGTTTTTTAAACCGATCAGCGTGAGAAAAATTCCGATTCCCGCCGCCGAGGCCAGTCGAAGATTTAAGGGGATTGCGTTTGCGATTTTTACGCGGATAGGAGTGACTGAAATGACTACAAACAAAACCCCAGCCCAAAACACTAGCCCCAGTGCTGTTTGCCAGGGAATCTGGCGTCCCAATATCAGACTCAATGCAAAAAAAGCATTCACTCCCATTCCGGGAGCCACCGCGAACGGGAGTTTGGCGTATAAGCCCATGAACAATGTCATCGAAAAACTGATCAAAACCGTAGCAGTCAGAACTCCTTCAAAAGACATTCCCGTTCCCGCTGTAGACAAAATGAGCGGGTTGACGATCACAATGTAGGCCATCGTGACAAAGGTCGTCACACCCGCCAAAGCTTCACGGTAAACATTTATTTTTTTCATGCTGCACTCACTGAAATGATCTTGAACGCGTCTACATCTACCAGACCTTTGTCCGTCAACTTTAACGACGGAATGACCGGCAAACTCAGGAACGCAAGTTGGAGAAAGGGCTCCGAAAGCTCACAGCCTATGGCACCGCTTGCGTCACGCAATTTCTGCAAATCCCTCTTCAGTTCAATGGCGCCTTTTGGGCTCATCAACCCTCCGAAGGGCAAGGGCAATAAAGCCCGGACCTCTCCCCCTTGCACCACACTATACCCACCACCGCACTCGATCAGCGAACGAAGCGCTACGGCCATGTCTTTGGTATTGCTCCCCACGGCGATTAGATTGTGGCTATCATGCGCCACGCTCGACGCAATCGCGCCACGAAAGGCTTTTCCGAATCCTGAAACATAACCATTGGCAGGAGGCCGTTTTTTCCCATAACGCTCCTGCACACATAAACGCGCGACTCCGGGAGCATCGTGGTGAGCAATCGAACGCGTAGTCAAAATAGAGCCCTGTTGAACACCGATCACATGCACTCTTCCCTCCGGACCTTGAAGCGCTTCCGGCTCAGGTGGCCTCGCCCGAATGGAATTTTCATACCGCGCGTGTTTCGGCGTAGGCCAATCCAACTCAGAGACAAGGTCTCCCCCCACGAAAACTCCCCGAATGCTGCAAGTCTGTACATCGTCCAAAAGCACAAGATCGGCGCGGTACCCCGGAGCGATCGCTCCCCGGTCTCTCAGCCCGTAATGACGTGCAACAGTCAAAGAGGCACTGCGGTACGCCGCTTCCGCTGGAACTCCCAGCCGGATTGCTCCCCTCACGAGGTGATCCACGTGCCCCTCTGTCGCTATGTCCAAAGGATTTCTGTCGTCGGTGCAAAAACCTATTCGGGCTGAACTGGCGGGCGTGAGCAGTGGGGCCAAGGCAGCAAGGTCTTTGGCCACGCTGCCTTCTCGAATCCACACTGCGAGCCCCTTTGCCAGTTTTTCCGCAGCCTCGGCAAGTTCCGTGGACTCATGGCAGCTGCTGATACCCGCAGCAGCGTACGCTGAAAGCGCCTTTCCGGAGAGCTTGGGACAATGGCCATCGATAATTTCGCCGTCAAACAAGGCTAGCTTGTCCCACAGGGCCTTGTCTCCATGCAGGACCCCAGGCACATTCATCACCTCGGCCAGTCCAAGCACTTTGGCATGCGCGCGCAGAGGAGCAAGTTTGCTCGCGGGTAGTACGGCGCCACTCGTTTCAAAGTCGGTCGCCGGCACACAGGAGCTCAACATCACTCTTAAATCGAGAGTCATTTTCTCGGAAGTGTCTAGAAAGTACCGTATTCCGGAAAGCCCTTGCACATTCGCCAGCTCATGCGGATCGCTGATCGCGGTAGTGGTTCCACACGGCAAAACAGCCCGCTCAAAACACTGAGGCAGCATCATGGAGCTTTCGACATGTACATGCGCGTCTATAAACCCGGGTACCAAGAACTTACCCTTGGCCCAGATCTCGCGCTTTGCCTTGAGCCCTGTATCCACCGCACAGATATAACCGTCGATAAGTGCAACGTCAGATTCAATCCAACGACAGGAAAAAACATCGAGGTACTTCACCCCGCGTAGGATGAGGTCACAGTCTCGAGATCCGAGAGCAGCTTGAATCCATTTTTTTCTGTTTTGAATGGAGGGCTTCGGCTTTTTCTTCATTAGGCTTAGTTTGCCGACGACCTAGTTTGATTTCAACGCAAAATCTCTCAGTCCACTCGTTGTGAACGCACACCAAAATCGACGTTGTCTTTCACCCAGGAAAATAGCCGATCCTGCTGGGCCAGAGCACGGTTGGGTTGAAAGAGGTTAGAACGCTTCCACTCCGCCATCACTCGAGCGTCCTGGGTCCAGACCTTCACCCTACGACGAGGAACGTCGTTCTGCCAACTCGCTCCGGTTACCGCGTCAGTGTACAGCAGACGGAGTGTGATATTGCGCGACAATGCCTCTAGGGGCTTGAGCTTAATAGTGCGCATGGCTTCGCGCCCACTCTTGCCTTTCACATCGGCCTTGCCGTCACTGATCATCACAATGGAAACGGGCTTCAATAAGAGTTTCTTGTTCTGTACTGTTTGTCCCACTTGTTCAAAAAACGCATTGAAATCCGTAAAAGGGTTTGAGCGATTCTTAGGGAAGATTTCAGCCAGCTTTGATTGAATTCCTGATACCGAAAGGTTCTGAAATGTCTGAATGGGGAATAGCGTCTTAGGTTCATCGGGCTTATCCCCACCGATGGGGCCAACAAAAAGGGCGTGGGGAACATCCAGGCCACCATGTCCGTTGAGATGCGCGTAGATATAATGCGCCAGAAATTCCATCGCGTTTTCAAAGTACGGTCCCTTAAGAAAAGATCCGCTGATGTCTACACCCACAAACATCACCAAACGCGGAGTTTCTTTGGGTGCAGTAGCAAATGCAGGGACAGGAAGATTCAGAAGAACTGCTAGCGATACGTACATCCATACTTTTTTCATAAATCCCTCTTAGGCAGCTTTGCGCCCATTCGAAGACCCTTTTTCCAGATCAGCCATCAGGGCTCTGGCATTCTTGAGGTCCTGCATCGATTCAAACGGGATTTGGAACATATGCCGCGACGAGAAAACCACCGTAATAAAGTTAACGGCACTTGCAACCACTTGCAGGGGAGGAAGTACAAAAGCTCCCAACACCGCATCGCCCGTCTTTCGGATCCAGTCGACTTCCGACTTGATCCGGTCGACAAGCGCCGTGGTGACCGGAAAGTTCAAACGAAATACTTTTGCCCCATCGCCTTTTTTCACGTTCAGGCCGGTGCCCTGAATTATCGCCATGATTGTCGGAGTTCCCGCCGAAGCAAACAAAAACCAAGACAAACTGCGAATCCCAAACCACGTCGCACCCGCTATCGCAAGGGTCCCGACTATTCCAAGCTCAAATCCATTGGAGGTGTGCTGAGCAAACCATGGAACCAGAGCGTCCACGAACTCGCGGTAAAGAAAGACTACCTCGACAAAAAGCGCCACCAGCTCAATGGCCCCAATCTTCACAATCGCGGCAATATTGCGCTCTTCTAGCGCCTTTGTCCAAGTGGACAGGACCGAGTAGCTCCCCAGTCCGATGAACAACATGAACGCGAATAGGGGTATGCGGATCATGGTGTCGTTCAACTGATCTCCGGTAAGATTGGACAAAGTATCAACGACTAATGGCGACATGACATACGTAAAAATGATCCCCTCAAAAATGCACCAAGCCAGAGTCATCGCGACAGCGATCCAAGGAATAGTAGGGTTGGCAAAACCTGATGCCACTTGAGCCGCGGCACGAAACGGCACCAAAACCAAATCCTGCGCAAATACCCAGACCCCCATCACAGCGATGCGGACCACACCAAAACACGCTACGGCTAGAGTTGTCACCGCCTTGAAGGTTCCACCCCAAAAACTAAAAACCGCACGCCCGAGGTCCCACCAGGTAACCAGAATCAAGTTCACAAACTTGGAGCGCTCGGATCTAAACAATGCAGTGATTAGTCCCACCAACGAGGCCCAGTACCCCACCGCGATTGCTCCGACAGGCAACAACAAGAAAAGGCGCTTGGCGACCATCAACCAAGCTGGGTCATGCGCTCCCCAAGCAAACTGTGCGGCCTTGA
>CAZTDN010000032.1:24270-26479 GCA_964611895.1 uncultured Pseudobdellovibrionaceae bacterium | reverse complement strand
AAGCAGCCCGCGTGGATTTTCTCGGAGCTCGGGGTATTTTTCCAGGTATTCGAGTTTAGCGTGGCGTTTGGCGGCGATCCAGGCCCGAAACCGAGCATAATCCTCTGCGTAATCGAGACCAGTCACGCCTAAAAAAACAAGTCCTTGTTTTTCGCATGCTTGAGTGAATTTAGTTACCGTGCTCATCGCGGATATCGCCGACAAGCGTTTCTAGCACATCTTCCATGGTGACAATACCCTCATTCCGTCCAGAGGAGGGGTTGCGGACGACTGCCATATGAGCGCGGCAGCTCTGAAAAAGCTTCATCAACTGATCTTGGCGGAGGCTTGAATCCACAAAAATAGGCGGGCGAGCGTTCTTCAAAAAAACTTCATTCGAAAACCGCGTCAGCAAAATAGGCCAAATATCCTTCATGTGTACAATCCCAATGACAGAATCCAGATCCGTTTCGCACACGGGAAAGCGGGTGTGCATTTTGGTCCGGACTTCTTCGAGATTCTTCTCCAGGGGGCGGCTGAGCGAAATATATTTAACGCTCTCCCTAGCGACCATAATGTCCGAAGCGCGTTTGTCGGCAAACTCGAAAGCGCGGGTAATTATCTGGGCCTCGCTATCACTGATCACACCGTCTTCTTTCGATTCCTTCATGACCAGTTTCAATTCGTTCTCGGTCAATGGCGCTGCCTCCAAACCATAATAGCCAATCCGCCGCAGGATAAAATTGGCCAGAAAAGTAAACGCCTGAATCAGAGGGCGTGACGCAAAGAAGAACCAACGCAGGGGCCGAGAAACAAACAGGGCGATTCGCTCCGCATTTTGGATGGCCATGCTCTTGGGGACGAGTTCACCTAAAACAACATGGAGCATCGTCACCAAAAAAAACGATATTCCAATGGCGACGGCGTGGTGGCCAGCAGCATCCTGTGGAAAGATCTCTGGGAGTAGCGCCACCAAAAGCTCTGCAAACGCCGACTCACCAATCCACCCCAATCCCAGACTCGCCAAAGTGATGCCGAGTTGGGTTGCTGACAAGTACTCATCCAGCTCGTCAACGCACAAAATGGAAATGCGCGCGGCAGCCAGCCCCTGCCCCGCGAGCTCCTCCAAACGCGTACGGCGCACTTTCACAATGGCGAATTCTGCCGCAACAAAAAAACCATTCAACGCAATCAACCCAAAAGCGAATGCGAGAGAAAAAAGTGGGACTACAAGCTCCGGTGATATGTGCATACTTAGTCCTGGGAGGGTACCAAACGCCCCCGGCCCCCAGCAAGGGATACCGAGTCCAAAACCCGGTAAATTCTCGTCATTGATTTCTGAACTATTCGTAGTACCCTTTCGGAGCTCGAAAGGAAAACGCACATGAATAACTCGCCCATCAGCCAGTTTATCGACACCCACTTCCGGCATTTTAATGCGGGAGCTTTGACAGACGCCGCTCGGGGTTACAGCAAGCATATGGAAAAAGGGGGCAAGATGTTCCTCGCCATGGCTGGTGCCATGAGTTCTGGCGAGCTCGGCATCTCCCTCGCGGAGATGATCCGAAAGGGTAAAGTGCACGCTATTTCCTGCACCGGGGCAAACCTCGAAGAGGATGTCTATAACCTCGTGGCGCACGAATATTACGAGCGCATTCCTCACTACCGCGATCTGACCCCGAAGGATGAACAGGCCTTGCTCGAGCGTCATTTGAACCGGGTCACGGATACCTGCATTCCTGAAGAAGAAGCCATTCGACGCATTGAACGCGTGGTGATGGAAGGGTGGGAGAAAGCGAGTGCCACCAAGCAGTCTCGCCTCCCCCATGAGTTTTTGTATGAAATCCTGCTGAGCGGAAAACTGGAGAGCTCTTACCAGATTCCACGAGAAAACAGCTGGTTGCTCGCTGCCGCGGAGAAAAACCTCCCGCTCTTTGTCCCTGGTTGGGAAGACTCCACACTGGGGAACATTTTTTCGGCCCGAGTGATCGAAGAAAAAGTCTCAGCGCATGCCGTGAAAGCCGGATTTCACTACATGTTAGAACTAGCAAAGTGGTACGAAGCCAATTGCCGCGGCCAAGGCATTGGTTTTTTCCAGATCGGTGGCGGAATTGCGGGGGACTTTCCAATCTGCGTCGTGCCGATGCTGAATCAGGACCTCATTAAAAATGTGCCCCTTTGGTCGTACTTTTGCCAAATCAGCGATTCTACGACGAGCTATGGTTCTTAC
>CAZTDN010000032.1:0-24260 GCA_964611895.1 uncultured Pseudobdellovibrionaceae bacterium | reverse complement strand
GCGGTTCCTAACGAAAAAATTACTTGGGGAAAGCTCGGCGAAGACACCCCAAAATACATCATTGAGTCGGACGCGACGATTGTCGCTCCCCTGATCTTTGGCTACGTTTTGGGTTGGTAGCTACGGTCTAAAGGGCCTCTCGAACTAGATTCGAAACGGCGCGCACCCAAATCGGGTGGGAGTTCAGAGAAGGTACTAAGTGCAGCCGGTCGCCACCGGCGCTGCGAAACGTCTCTTCTCCGCGCATTTGAACTTCTTCCAATGTCTCCAAACAGTCTGCGACAAACGAGGGCGTGAGAACCGCTAATTTGCGGCACCCTCGTGCGGGGAGCTGGGCATAAAGCTCGTCGGAGTAGGGGCGAATCCAAGGGGTGCGACCCAACCGACTTTGAAACCCCACTTCCCATTGCCCTTCCGCCAATCCCAATCGCTGCGCCACCCCGTTTGCCGTTGCAAAAGATTGTGCGCGATAGCAATCCCGATTTGCGGCGCAGACAGTGGAGCAACAGTCCGATTGCTCTAGGCAATGGTTCATTCCTGTTTTTTTAACTTGCCGCTCGGGCAATCCATGGAAGCTGAATAAAACTTTATCGACATCCCCCAGATGCGGTCGGCTGATCTGGGCAACAGCATCAAGGTAATGCGGGCTATTATAAAATGCTGGGACAAAAGAAGTCTCCACTGAGGGAATCTGTCGCGCCATCTCGCTCTGCCACGCGTCCACCGAAGAGGCTGTAGCCGCCAAGGAGTATTGAGGATAAAGAGGGCACATCACCACTTGCGAAACCCCAGCACGCTTGAAGTCGCCCACGACCCGAGAAAAACTGGGCTCGCCGTAGCGCATGGCAGTTCGGACCAAATACTCGGAACCAAGCTCATCCTGGACCTGCCGACAGAGCTGTTCTGTGTGAGTCAACAAGGGGGAACCGGATTCTCCCCAGATTTTCTGGTAGAGAGCCGCCGATTGGTGTTTGCGCCGAGGGACAATGATCACATTCACTAGCAACCAGCGCAATAGGTAGGGAATATCCACGACGAGTGGATCCATGAGAAATTCCCGCAAGTACCTTCCGACTTCTCTAGGCGTGGGCGCTAGAGGAGTGCCCAAATTCACCAGGGCAACACCAATGAGTTTTTTATCCGCAGCCATCCGCTATTTCTTAGAAACTTGCGACTCGCGCAAAACAAACTTGGCAAAAAGAAAAACCACAAACGCGACAATCAAGAAATCAAGCGTAGCGCCCAACACTTTGCCATAGAGTATGCCGTTATAGCTCAGCTTACGAATATCGTCGACATTAGCGGCTCTTAAGGCAGGTTGGAACAAAACCGGCATGACCAAATCATTCACGATGCTGGACACCAAGTCGTTCAGCTTTCCACCGATTATGACTGCGATAGCCAGCCCCACGACACCGTATTGCTTTAGAAAACTGATAAACTCTTTCACCATGCGATTCCCTTTTGCCTTGATTACTTGAACCGCCCAGCAAAGAAAAGCACAATGCCCGAAAAGCCGCTCAATGCAATGTAAGCTGCTTAGCGTCATTAAAATCTTGAGTTTTTCCAGTATGCTTCGGCTCTATGGCACAGACATTCATTGATGAACGCACGCGAAATAAAGAAGAAGTCGAAGCTCTCGAAGTCGCCGAGGCAGCCCGCGAAACCACCTGGGAACATCCCAGCTTTGTGGGAGACCTTTTCCTAGGCAAGCTTCGACTCGAATCTGTTCTGCCCTACCCCGTCCAGACAGACGAGGACCGCAAAACCGGAGATGCTTTCCTGGCGAAGTTAGATACTTTTCTCAAAGAAAACCTCGATGGCGACCAGGTGGACCGAGACAGCAAGATCCCTGACAAAGTCATGCAAGGCCTCGCTCAGCTAGGTTGTTTTGGAATGAAGATACCCAAGGAGTACGGGGGACTGGGGCTGTCTCAAGTGAACTACAACCGCGCGCTGGCGTTGGTGAATGAGTACTGCGGCTCGACTACAGCGTTGCTCTCGGCACACCAGAGCATCGGTGTTCCACAGCCTCTGCTTGTTTTTGGAACCGATGCGCAGAAGAAAAAGTACCTCCCTCGATTTGCAAAAGGCGCGGTCTCCGCTTTCGCGCTCACCGAACCCGAAGTCGGCTCGGACCCTGCTCGTTTGAGCACCACGGCCACACCGAGTGAAGATGGTTCTTACTATATATTGAATGGAACAAAGCTGTGGTGCACCAACGGCGTGATCGCCGACCACCTGGTCGTTATGGCCCAAACGCCCTCGCTTTTTATAAAAGGGAAAGAGCGTAAACAAATCACTGCGTTTATCGTCGATAAAGACATGCCCGGATTTGAGGTCATCCACCGATGCAAGTTCATGGGGCTCAATGGTATCCAAAACGGGCTACTTCGCTTTAACAACGTCAAGGTCCCTCAAGAAAACATTATCTGGGGCTTAGGCAAAGGCCTCAAGCTGGCGCTTACCACGCTTAATGCGGGCCGCCTGAGCATTCCCGCATGCTGCATTGGGTCCGTGCGATCTGTCATTCGCGAGTGCAGGGAGTGGGGGAACTCACGATCTCAGTGGGGCTCTCCGATTGGAAAACACGAACCGGGCGCGCAAAAACTGGCAAGCATGAGTGCCAATCTCTACGCGATGGAAGCAATCACGTGGATGAGCGGCGCGTGGGTGGATAGAGGCACTCAGGACATTCGGCTTGAGGCCGCCATGGCCAAACTTTTTTGCAGTCTGCGCAGCCATGAAATGATTGAGCAGGGGGTTCAAATGCGTGGAGGGCGGGGTTACGAAACCTATGCATCCCTCAAAGCCCGCGGTGAACGCCCCTTTGCCATGGAACGGTTGCTTCGGGACTCGCGCATCAACCAAATAGTCGAAGGCACCAACGAAATCATGCGCCTGTTTATTGCGCGTGAAGCACTGGACAAGCATTTAGAAGTAGCTGGGGACGTGCTCAATCCACGACTTCCGCTATCCACAAGGCTGACCGCACTCTTTAAAGCAGGGCTGTTTTACGCTTGGTGGTACCCCAAGCAGTGGTTGTCCCCAAGCTACTGGCCTCTCCACGCGGGCCACGGCCAGCTGGGCAAGCACTTGCGATGGACAAAAAGGACTGCTCACAAGCTTGCTCGCACGACCTTTCATTTGATGGTTTGGCATGGACCAAAACTTGAAAAGAAACAAATACAACTGGGTAGAATCGTCGACATCGCGACCGATCTATTCGCCATGTCCGCTACTCTAGGCAGAGCGCTCACCGTACCCGCGCCAAGATCACAGGAGTTGGCCTCAGTGTTTTGCGAAGAAGCAAAACAACGTATTCATTCAAACTTCAAAGCCATTCAGTCGAACTTCGATGCCGAAACGTACCGATTAGGAACGCACGTCCTCAAGGGCGAGCTGACGTGGCAAGAGTCGACGCGGTGAGGGGGCAGAACCAGGCAAGAAATAATCGTAGAGGGAGCCTCCGAGCACCGCCCCACAAATGGGTGCTACGACGGGAACCCACCACCAGGTATTGCCTGCGCTGAACACCTCAACTCCCCACCCACTCAGAAATGTAAACAACCTCGGCCCAAAGTCTCGGGCCGGATTGATCGCGTACCCGGCGTTAAGAGCAAACGTCATCCCAATTAAAGCGACCAATGCACCCACCAATAGTGGAACGGATTTCTTGGCCCAATCGGAATTGCGGGGATCGGTAAAAGCCAAAATGCCAATGAACAACAAAGCGGTTCCCACGACCTGGTCCCAAAAGCCGCCAGGAAAAGTAGAGAGATAGCTTGCCGGGTAAGTGGCAAAAATCCCGGCTGTGGCTCTGGCCCCAGTGACCGCGCGCACACCTAAATCGTACGCTTGCAGAGCTTCAAAATAAGTCAGGTACACTGCTTCTGCTGCAAAGAATGCACCCGCTACTTGGGCCAGGATATAGTAGGGAACTTTTGACCAGGGAAACCGTCGATGGACCGCAAGTGCAATCGTCACCGCAGGGTTTAGGTGGGCCCCCGAAATACTCGCCGTGAGTGCAACCCCTAACATCACAGCCAAGCCCCAGGCCAGGTTGATCGCCAGAGGGGAAGCAAATGCCGCCCCACCCAGAGTGGCTTGAGCGACGGAGGCCAGCCCAAAGGCCACCAGCACGAAAGTCCCAAAAAACTCCGCCCTAAATGCACGTTGATTTTCCTGGTCCATCACCACCTCCGAAGCCCCTTCTTTCTCAAAGACCCCAGAAAGTAAAGCCGATAGAATAAAGCATGCGAAAGACCGAGCGCCTCCCCTTTTACTTGCAGACCCTGGTGGCCATGTTCCTTGGAATTGCCCTGGGTTATTTCGGGGGGCCGGCACTTTCGCCACTCGGAAAAGCGGGCAGTGCGCTGATACAAGTTATCAAAGCCCTCGCAACGCCACTGTTGTTTTTGGTGCTCGTAGACTCTTTTGTGCATGCGCAGATTCAGGGCAAATGGCTCGCAACCTTGACCGGAATTTGCCTCATAAATTCGCTCTGTGCTTTGATTATTGGATTAGGCATTTCGAACATTTTTTTGCCAGGTACCCATCTCACTTGGCTCATCAACACTCCCCTGAGTTCCGCTCCCGCTGCCAAAGCAGACCTGGGAGCCACTGTGTTGGGTTACATTCCGGAGAATATTTTTCAGCCGTTCCTAACCCATTCAGTGCCTGGCGTCATCGTTTTGGCTGTCTTGCTTGGATTGGGACTGAGAGGACTGAGAAAAGAGGGCACGCCTATCGATCAGGCGGCCAGAGCGATCCATTTGCTGACTCAGACCACGCTCCACGCTCTTGCAATCGTGGTGCGGCTTAGCCCCATTGCCGTTCTGGCGGTCACCGCCGCCGCGGTGGGAACAAAGGGGATATCACCGTTCAAGGGGCTTACAGCTTATGTGCTGTGCACCGTGGCGGGGATGTGTTGCCAAGTAATTTTTGTTTATCCAGTCTGGATCCGCTGGCTTGGCAAAATACCCATGAAAACGTTTTGGGCTCACGCCAAAGAGCCCGTGCTTTATTCTTTTGGAGTCAACAGCAGCCTCGCAAGTCTTCCGCTAACTTTTAAGGCCCTAGAAAATCTAAGAATCTCTCCGACGGCAGCCCGTACTGGTGCGGGTTTGGGTACGAATTTCAATAACGATGGCATCCTGCTCTATGAGGCCATGGCAGTCCTAATTGTTGCTCAGGCTTATGGTGTCTCCCTTTCCTTCGCTTCTCAACTCAGCATTGCATTTACTTGCGTGGTAGCTACGTTCGGTGTGGCAGGTGTCCCCGAGGCTGGAATTGTTGCATTGACTTTGGTTTTATCAGCGGCTGGTTTGCCGGCGGAGATCTTGCCACTTTTCCTCACGGTCGACTGGATTGTGGCCCGGTGTCGCTCTGCAACAAACGTTGTGAGCGACCTCACCGTCTCGATCGCTCTAGATGCTATAATGAGTAGGAGGAGAAACTTATGAAAACAATTTGCAAATTCGCTTGTCTGCTATCTCGCTACGCGTTGGGATTGGTCTTTTTTGTTTTTGGGCTGAATTTCTTTTTCCACTTCATGCCAATGCCTGCAATGGAGGGCAAAGCCGCTGAGTTTATTATGGCGCTCTTCAATAGTGGCTATGTCATGCAAATGGTCAAAGTCAGTGAAGTCATCACAGGCCTTTTGTTATTAACTGGAATGTATGTTCCCTGGGCACTCGTTTTTATTACTCCTGTGCTAGTGAATATCGTCGCTTTCCATACGTTCCTAGCTCCCGAAGGAGCGGGCATGGCGTATTTCATGCTCCTTTGCTGGGCTATATTGGTGTGGTGCTACCGCCAAAACTACAAGGGACTGTGCACACGCAAGGCTGATTGCGACTGTAAGCGCTAATCAGTTTGCGAGATCCTGCGCAAATGCTTTGGCGTTTAAGGGCTCACCCGTTGCAAAACGGGTGAGCTCATTCCATTTCAGTGTTTTTCCAGGACCAAAAATTTTTGTCCTGAAAAACTCTCCCACCTTTGGGTTGCCTAGATACTGTGCGGTTCTGGGATTCGCCCCTCCCAATACTTCTCTCGCCACAGTGTGGTGCACTTGCGATGCAAAGAGCTGCCCCATGAGATAATTGTGATAATAGGCTGGGGCCACCACGATGTGGATTTTTGACGCATAATCGGGCAATGCTCGCCCTGGGACTTTCAAACCCTGGTATTTTTCTACCAATCTCCACCAAAGCGCGTTGAGATCTTGCTCGGGATTTTCGTACAAGCTTTTTTCAAAGCGGAACATCACCTGAGCCCAGCGAGAAAACACCAAAAGTTCTGCTTGCTGTAACTTCTGGCCGGCTTGGTTGAAGGCTTTAGGATTGGCAACAGCAACTCCCATGCCTTTGAGCCAATCCGCACTTTTGGAAAACTTCTGAAAAAGCATCGCAACACCCTCCGTCGTCAGGATATGCGCCTCCGAGCGCAGGAGGTATGGCAAACTTTGCGGAATAAACTTGCTGCTATACACCGCGTGACCAAACTCGTGCAGCATCGTGCTCATCCACGCTTCATTGGCAACTATATTAGCCAATACACGCACGTCGCCTTTGCGATCGATATCCGTGCAAAAAGCATGAGGGCTCTTGCCCTTTTTCTCATAGAGGTCGCTCCTGGCCAGGATGTCGTCGACCGGCAAACCAATGCCCTTGTAAAATGCCTGAGTGAGCGCGCTGATATCGAGTTTGGCGTAGTCCTTGTCCAGATCCACATCGAATACCGACGGCGCCTCCTGAAAAAACGGGTCATGGTAATGCCATGGCCTCAACTCCCCAATGGCGACTCCAGAGTTTGCGGCTAGGGTTTTGTCTATAGCCGTTTTCAACTCGAGAAATGGTTTTCTGGTCAACGCGTCCAACTGATCGAAAAGCGCTAAGATCTCCTTGGGATCTTGCTCAGAGAGCTGCAATTGCATGGCGTGATAGTTACGATACCCCAGCTGCTTAGCCGCCAGATTTCGCAAAGTAACCAGTTCCTTGAGATCTTTTTCGACGGCTGCACCCACGGCTTTGGAAGCTTCCCACACAGCCTGGCGTTCCTGACTGTTCGTGGACTCTTTCAGGACTTTCTTAACTTCACTATCCGTGAACTCACGAGTCCCTACCTTGGCACGAAATGTATTGAAGGTTTTTTCAATCGCATTCGACTTTGCTGAAATTTTTTGAAGTAGTTCAGGGGAGACTTGTTTCTCGCTCACGATCAAATAAAAAATCTCCAGCTGTCGACGAAGCTGGGCATCTGCACCCTTGGGCAGCCCCGCCAACGCCCCTTTTATCTTTTTGAACAGTTTGGGATCGGCAAGTTTGGCATCATAAGCGTTCTGAGCGTCTTCCTTGATTTTAAAGTCAGCGTCTTTACCACTGACATTCGCATTCCACCAGGCAACGCCGACCTGATATTCCAGGGGCTGGATTTCTTTTGCATGGAATTCAAGCACTTCATTGGCCGCCGAAGTAGCTAGTGAATGTGCACCAATGACCGCCCCTAAAAAAAACACCCATTCTCGCATTTGCAAAACCCTCCAACCCGTTTGTGCCACTTAAAGTAGTTCACCCCCTAGACGGCGGCAAGGTTTTCGCGTTTTAATAGGCGCCTTATGAAGCGAGCTCCAAAACGCGACCCTTTTAATTGGTGTTACCCAGAAATAGAACCCTATCGCAAAGGCCGACTCAAAGTCTCCGCATTGCACGAGATCTACTTCGAAGAATCCGGGAATCCGAATGGCAAACCTGTGGTGTTCGTGCATGGCGGGCCCGGAAGCGGCACAGATCCTAAACAGCGACGATTTTTTGATCCACACCGTTACCGCATTGTACTTTTTGATCAACGGGGATGTGGACTGAGTACGCCGACAGCGTCTTTGGAAAACAATACGACCTGGGATCTCGTAGAAGACATGGAAAAGATCCGCAAACACCTAGACATTGAAAAGTGGCAGGTTTTTGGGGGGTCTTGGGGCAGCACTTTGGCCTTAGCTTATTCCCAATCTCACCCTGAACACGTCAGCGAGTTAGTTTTGCGGGGGATTTTTCTCCTGCGCAAAAAGGAAATCGACTGGTTTTATCAGGAAGGTGCCAGCTGGATCTGGCCGGATGCGTGGGAGCGCTATTGGAACCATATTCCGGCGGATGAGCGGCACGACATGGTGGGCGCCTATTACCGAAGGCTCACGAGTCCCGATGCGAAAACGCGCACCGACGCCGCCCGAGTTTGGAGTGGGTGGGAAGGGGCCACGAGCAAACTTTTTCCCGATGCAGCATTCATCCAAGGGTACGAAGAAGACGATTTTGCCCTCTCCTTTGCCAGGATCGAGTGCCACTACTTTACGAATAAGGGTTTTTTGGAATCTGAAGATCAGCTTTTGGCTAATATCGGGCGCATCCGACATATTCCAGCGATTATCGTTCAAGGGCGATACGATACAGTCTGTCCCATGCGCAGTGCCTGGGATCTCCACCAAGCCTGGCCCGAGGCAGAGTTGATTGTCACGCCCGATGCTGGACACTCGGCATTCGAATCAGCAAACGCGCGCGCACTCGTAGCTGCCACTGACCGTTTTGCCAGTCGCTGGTCTCATTTAAGCTGATAATCGATGACGAGCGAGTGAGCCCACCGATCCGCTGGTTTTCCAGGAATGCGTTCTCCAGCGTCCCCAACCGTGCGCATGCCCACCACACGGTAGGATGCCTCGGTTTCGATCCATTTCGTGTAGAGTTCTGCTAAGCGAGCGTCGACCATTTTTTGCATTTTCGCCAGCACACCCGGTTTTTCTGCAGGTAGCGAGATCCACTTGCCCGAAGTCTGGCGAGCGACTGCACGCAGCTTAGGAGTTTGTGCGCCCAACTCTAGAATCAAACCTACTGGGTACTGCTCACCTGTTTGTTTGTTTCGGAAACACCAGAGCAGATCAGAAAAATACCGTTGGTTCAATTCGGTTTTGCCCCATAATCCGATCCGCGGCCCTCGTTCTCCAGTAGCAATCCATTCCAGAGGGGTCGACGGGTCCAATTCGAGGAGTTCGGCGATCGCCTCAGACTCTTCGGACGTTAGGTCTGGGGAACTCTTCGATGCGAAGGTTTGAGTAAGGGATTCGATCAGTTCTTTCGACGCTACGACAGAAAGTGTGCCTGCCTGACCTTGGGAAATAGCCGACGCCACTGGTCGTGCTGATGTTCGGGCTAAACGCCACGTTCCCCGTTGGACTTGTTGCAGACTCCAATCGCCATCAAGGGAGGATTCCGGGATCCCGATGGGAATTGCATTTGCATCTAGCGCCAGCGCCCTATTCAATGCTTCTTGGCTCAGCGCCTTTTTTAGGGCCGAACGCGCCTGATCTAGGAGCTGGGGCTTAGCATTATCGAGAAATTTCTGTCCCTCTTTTTGTGCAATGCCGGAGAGTTCTCCCTCCAAGCGGATTTCAAATCCTGCATCAAACTCTCTGGCGTTTAGCGTGGAATCAATCTGAGTTTCGAAATGCGCTTTAAGTCTATCATCGGCCAGAACGAACTGAGTGCCCCGTTCGCTTGCTTGCGTGCGCAAGAGAATCGATTGGGGAAAGCCGAGTACCATCGGACGGCGGGACTTGAGCGTGATGCGAATGTTCTTGAACGCAAATAATGTCTGTCGGATAGGCGAAGTCAGCTCGCATTTGAGTTCGCCAATGTTTAACGTTGCGAGAATTGAGGAAAGAGTCAGGCCGGAGTCTTGAATGGAAATTCCCTGCACGTTTACGGACAGGGTAGAACTCACAGCGGATGTGGTGGGGTTCCCACCAAACTGCATATCTCCCAACCCACCATCCGATGAAAAATCTGCAAGCGCGAATCGAGGCTGGTGTAGCCAGACCTCCAGAGCTTCCGGTGCTGCCCAGCCAGGCAAGCACACGCCGAGCGCAACAGACAAAAACAAGGACTTAATTTGCATGAAAAACCCCGACAACCCGTGAAGTGAAGCCGCACTATAGCGTTTTATATGCTCTGCGTCAAGTAATTGAAATTAGGTGACATTTTACGTCACCCGGGCTTGTGTGCCCGCGAGCGGGAGCGCTCTTTGAAGTCAAAAGTCAGTACCCCACCCACTTCATCCACGGTAACGGTTCCCCCTTTGGCCAGGGTCCCAAACAAGAGCTGGTCCACGAGGGGTTTTTTGACATTCTCATCGATAGCGCGGCCCAAGGGTCGGGCGCCATACACGCGATCGTAGCCCTTTTCAAAGAGCCACTTTTTCACTGCAGAAGTGACGTTCAGTTCCACTTTGCGCTCCTTGAGCTGAGCGCGCAGGTCGCCGAGGAACTTATCTATTACTGCGAGCACCACAGGTTCTTCCAAGTGTGCGAAGGGAATCACCGCATCGAGGCGATTGATAAACTCCGGCGTAAAAGCGTTTTTCACCGCGGCCAGCGCCTTGTCTGCCCCTGTTTGCGGCGCAATCCCAATGCCGGGCTTGTTGGCTTCTCTACCACCGGCGTTCGACGTTAGGATCAGGATCAAGTTCCGAAAATCCACCGTCTTGCCGCTGGTGTCCGTAAGTTTTCCGTTGTCCATGACCTGAAGTAGGATGTTTGCGACATCGGGGTGGGCCTTTTCCATTTCGTCGAGCAAGAGTACGGCATAAGGCGTGCGCCCCACCGCTTCGGTGAGCAACCCACCTTCGTCATAGCCCACATAGCCTGGGGGAGAGCCCACCAAACGAGCGACGGTATGCTTTTCCATGTACTCGCTCATATCAAATCGAATGAGCTCGATGCCTAGGATGCGTGCGAGCTGTTTTGAAACTTCCGTCTTGCCCACACCGGTCGGTCCAGTAAACAAAAAGCATCCGGTCGGTTTGTTCGGATTTCCCAAACCACTGCGCGACAGTTTTATCGCCGAAACCAGAGCCTCTATCGCACTGTCCTGGCCAAAAATAACCGACTTTAGATCCGCTGCAAGCGTCGCCAACCGCGATTTATCGTCGGCGCTAACGGACTGAGCGGGCACTTTGGCAATCGATGAAACCACCGCTTCGATATCTTTAACAGAAATGGTCTGCACTTTGCTGTCGCCCGCTTTAATGCGTGCACGCGCGCCGGCTTCATCAACGACATCTATCGCTTTATCGGGCAAAGGCCGGCCATGAATATACTTCGCTGAAAGTTCCGCCGCCGCTCGCAGACTAGAGTCGGGGTATAGCACTTCATGGAACTCTTCGTAGCGAGTTTTTAATCCCTGCAAGATACCGACTGTTTCCTCCACACTCGGCTCACTGATATCAACCCGCTGAAATCGACGAATCAAAGCGCGATCTTTTTCGAGATAGGCGTGAAATTCTTTGTGCGTAGTAGAACCAATCACGCTGAGCGAACGGTTTGTAAGGCTCGGCTTGAGCAGGTTAGAAGCGTCCATCGACCCGCCGCTCGTAGCACCCGCGCCTACCATCGTGTGCATTTCATCGATGAATAGGATCGCACCTGGCTCGGACTCGATCGCTTTCACAACGGCTTTGAGGCGCTCTTCAAAATCGCCCCGAAATTTGGTCCCAGCCAAAAGTGCGCCCATATCAAGAGAATAAATCGTACTCTTTTTCAGCTTCTGGGGCACCTGCCCCTTGACGATCCTCAGGGCCAAACCATCGGCAATCGCGGTCTTACCCACTCCCGGGTCACCCACGAGCAGTGGGTTGTTTTTAGTTCGACGAGCCAGAATCTGCACAACCCGCTCGATCACGTCCTCTCTTCCAACAAGAGGATCGATAAGCCCCTGCTCGGCACGTTCATTGAGATTGGAAGTAAAGCTTTTGAGAGGAGAGGTCTTTGCTTTTTTGGGGGCCGCTTTTTCGCCTTCTTTTGCGGGCTCTTCTTCTTCTGTAGTGGCCGGTGGGCTGAGCAGCGGCTCCTTCGTGATTCCATGCGAAATAAAACCAATGACATCAAGCCGCGTCAGTCCCTGCTTTTCCAAAAAATACGCCGCGTGTGAGTCTTTTTCACGAAACAAAGCGATTAAAATATTTGCGGGCCCGACCTCTTCTTTGTCCGCGCTCTGTACCTGGATAACTGCGCGCTGAATGACTCGGTGAAACGCCACCGTCAATTCGGGTTTCCACTCCGAACTTGAAAACTCCACATTGGACTCTAGCTCCACCGTGGGACAATGCGTGGCCAGATACGTTTCGAGCTCCTTGCGCAGAACCGTGGTTTTTCCCCCGCACCCTTCGATGATATCCACCGTTTCTGCATCCGCCAGCATACAAAGTAGGACGTGCTCCAAACACACAAACTCATGTCGGTGGTCAAAGGCGTATTTCACCGCTTCGTCGAGACTGGCTTTGAGCTCGGGAGTAAACATCTAAGCTTCCTCCAACACGCATTTCAGCGGAAATTGGTTTTGTTTCGAATAGGCGTTTACTTGATAGGTTTTAGTCTCAGCGATTTCGTGGGAGTAGGTCCCAGCAACTCCCGACCCTTGATTATGCACTTGCAGCATTAACTGAGTCGCTTGGGGTTCAGATTTAGAGAAAAAACGAACCAAAATGTGCACTACAAATTCCCGAGGCGTAAAGTCGTCATTCAAAATCACGACTTTATACAGCTTGGGTTCTTTGGTCTTAGACTCCGGCTTGACCAGGGTCTGGGTGCCTGAGCCGCTAATGAGTGCGTCTTTTGAATCGTCTGCCATCCTATTTATAAGGATAGTATCGATAAGGCCCAGAGGCAAATCCAGGCGCCCCGCAAAAACATAACCCACTGAAATTAAAGGCATATTCTACGATGCGTTTCGCGCGGGCGTCGGGGCTGCCCCAGCTATCCATCCCTCGGCCCTTGCCGATAAATTCCATTCGAATCCTTCAAAGGGCTGAAAGAGTTTGCGGCGCTCCTGCAAGACCAAACCCGCCAGAGACAAGATGGCCGCATCCGCAAGGTTGCAGTCACGTTGAATGGCTGATTTGCCGCACACCCGAATGGAAACCCCTTGTTCGCGCAGGGCTGCGATGACCAGCGGAAAAGCACTTGGCACCCTCTTACGAAAACCGAATAAGTGCTTCCAGTAATAGGACGGATACCCTTCAAAAACCCATGGCCGCGCCCTGCGAGGCGGATCAAAAGGCCAAAAACTAAAGTAATCCTCGTCACCAATCGACGTGAGATCTCGCCAGATGCGGTGTGTTCCGGTTTGAATATTTTTCTGATAGGGCCAGGTCTGAAATACAGAATTCGATCCCGTGGCCAGTTCGCATGCGCGTCGCGGAAGCGACTCCGAAACGTTCCACTTCGAAAAAAAAGCCTCAGAGGCGCCTCGCCCATATTCCGTTTCCAGCGCGCACAGACGCAAGAGCGAGCGCAGATCCCCAGGGCGCTCTCCGGTGTGTTTCCAACTCACCCAGGGCAAACCGAGCACGCAGTCGACCATCATCGCCACATTTGCATCCAACGACTGACGAAAGGACTCTAAGAGAATTTCTATGAACTGAGAGTTAAAACAGGGTAGCGCTAGAGGTTTCCCACTGGGATGGGTAGCATAGAGCACCCATTCTTCACCGCGCCTAACCAACACAGTGCACGCAAGCGATTTGGGGCGACCACTCGGCAACACCGCTCCCGTCTGATCCACCCCCAAAAAACACTGAAAACGTGGCTCTAGGTGTTTTTGCGGCATAGTTCCTCCAGAGCAGGAGTCAGGGAAGAAAAGCGAAACACAAACCCGTCTTGCACTGCTCGGTCCGGAGTAAGCCGGAGGCTCTCCAAAACAAGTTCGGATCTTCCACCAAGAACGAGCTTTAGCGCCGTCGCCGGAACCCGAAAAAAACTGGGTACACCCAACACTTTTCCCAAAATCTCCGAAAAGGTCTTGTTCGTCACGGGTTCGGGGGCCACGGCGTCGTAAACGCCCTTTACGTTCGGGGATTCAAGCGCCCATACGAAAAAGGAAACCAAATCGTCCAAGTGAATCCAACTCACCCATTGCTCCCCTGAGCCCACCGGGCCGCCCAGGCCTAAGCGAAACACCGGCAGCAATGCGGGCAGCGCTCCCCCTTCGTTTGCGAGAACCATTCCGATTCGCGCTTGGACCAGCCTTCCTGGGAACCCTTTGGTCTGCTCTTCCCAATCTCGGCAAACACCTGCCAAAAAACCTTTGCCATAGATCCCAATAGCCGAAGCACAAACCCACGTTTTGATTTCTGGTCGGGTAGCCAAGGCCCGCGCAACGGCAGCAGTGCCCAAAACCCGAGACATCCTAATCCGCTCTTTCTGTGCTTCGGACCAGCGCTTTTCGGCAACCGGCTCTCCCGCCAAATGTACCACCGCATCCACTCCTGTCAGCGCTGCGGAGGGCAAATCGGAATACCCATCCCAGGAATGTACTTGCACGGACGCTGAAAAAAGTTTTCGGGCTTTTTCTACAGAGCGGCTCAGAGCTACGACCGCATGGCCTTTTTTGGTAAGGCTAGCGATAAGGGGTTTTCCGACGAGCCCGGTGGCGCCCGAAACGAGGACTTTCATGTCCGAAATCTACCCCCATCGTGCCTAGAAAAAAACCTTTCCCAACTTGCTTTCTTGCATTAGCTTCGAGCTCTGCAAAACAAAGGAACGGGTAGAATGGAAACGTGGCGGCCTCTGCTGCTGATTGGGACCCTTTTTTTTGGATGTTTAGCAGACGCTGCTATTGGTTTTGAAGAGGATACCGAACGCCTTGCTCGGGAGGCCACTCGACGCCAAGAAGCCGCAGTCGCTTATACAGCCCATTGCGCTGCCATGCTGGTAGCACGGGAGCGTTATGAAGCTATTCCCAACGCCCCCGAAATCACTGCCCTGAAAGAATTCAACGATCGCTTGGAAGAGCGAATCCAGGCCGGGGAAGTCACCCCCGAAACCTTGTTCAAGGAAAAGATAATTCTCCTCACAGGCAACCCAGTAACCGATAATTCCAAGGCCGCTCAGCCCATGCCTTATGTGGAAGTTCGCTTTCCGCACACTTTCACCGGAGCGTACTTCCCGGCAAAAAAGGGAAAACTGATCTTGGATGCCTCTCCTTACGACGGAGTATTAACAGCCTGGCCTGGCATTGGTTTCGAAGTGAGCGTGGCCAAGTCCATGTTCGAAATCTGCGGCACATTAAACAAAGGCAAGCACCCGTCTCTGACAATGTCTAACGGCCGAAAGCTCAAATTTTTATCCATTCCGGTGGACGCTCCTCTAAACGGAATGGGGGACGATGCGCCTTTCAATTTGGGACATGCAGACGGAGTCATGCAAGTTTTCCGGCACAAACACCTAATTCTGCGCGTTTTGTTTCCTAATAAGAAGCAGTTTGCGATTGGTCGTAGTCAGGGAGGGCTGAACGTTTTTGAAGCGGCGTCGCGGTTTGGTTATCTGGCAGGAGTGGTGGGAGTGAATTCCTCTCACCCATCTCAGGCCATTGTTCAAGGCTGTGTAGATCGGCATGAAAGCATGGCCCGCCCGGAGAATGTCATCGAAGCTGAGGCGGCAGGTTTCAACTGCTGCTTTCACGAAAAAAGTTGGCTGGCACATGAGCTCTTCACCCCAACGTACCGTTCAACACACCTCCCGTCGTTGGTACCCGCGCTTCACTTGCTAGGCGAAAGAGACTGGTCCTACCCGGAGGAGTATATCGGTCTCTGGAAGGCCTGGTCTGAGGCCCAACCCGAACTCAGGCAAACGGCGGTATTTAATGGGGCGCATAACCTCTGGAGAGTCCCTCGAGCCGGGGATGACGAATCGGTGTTTGCAGGCGTGCTCTCCACAATGACGTCTTTTTTCGAAAAAGCGTTGCAGCGGCAATAATAAGCGCTTGCCATTTCCTTCAACTCAGATTTTATCTGAATCAGACTTAGTCTGACTTGAAGGGTTGGCCGTGCGTTTCGTTTCAGTTCTGTTTCTCTTATTGCTGATTGCCCCTCCTTTGATCGCTACGGAAACTCGAGACGCCGCCGCGCAGATCGCTGACAAACTCGAAATGAAAGAGGGGGCCCGCTGGTACGATCGGTACAATTTGCTCCATCGATTTCGGGTAATGACTCGTGAGCACGGAGAAAAAAATAAAAATATCGACTCCGTCCCCTACCCCGTCTTTGTGGCCAATACGGCTGGAGCCATGATTGCGATCCATTTTTCCGAGACGTTCGTTCTCGGTCCGCTGATGATCTATGCTGGCTCCCACTTGCCCGGTCCTTTGGGAGCAGCACTTGTGGGCTACGGAGGCCTACTCACTTGGCCCGTACCGACTGGAACTCCCATCGACTTGATTACTGAATCCGGGTGTCTTTTAGTGGGTGCTTTAGTCGCTTTAGCGCCCGTTCAGAAAGGACTGTATCGAATCGAAAAAAAGATCGCATCCTGCTTCGCTCCTACTGCCAGAGCGCTTCGCTTAGATAAGGCACTAGAAATCGTTTTGCGAGGTCCTTCTATCCGCGAAAAAATCGAAAGTGCGCTGAAAGATCACCCCGACCGATTTGAGCGCCTAGAGTCGGGCGACTTGAATTTCAATATCCTGTACGGAGACACCGTTTTATCAGAACTCGAGATCGAAGATATTCAGCACGGCAAGAAGCTCCGCCTCAGTCGATTTAGTCTTTTTCCTTCAAGCCGGTCCCCCTCGGGTAGAAAAGCATTAGCGTCCTCGCTACGCTTGCTGGGTCTGGGCTGGAACGCGCGTGATGCCGTTCTCAAACCCCAGATGCTACTGCGGGGCGGTCATGGCCAACAGGAACCGTCCGCGGGGAAATTGACTTACCGCATTAACAACACCGCCGTCACCCTACAAACCTGTGCCGATGCCGTTCTGGGCCAGACCCCAGAGCAGCCTTAGTTTTCCGTCTTAAACTACCGATAAAAGAGAGATGCGTTCTCTCGTTTTCTTCACGCTTCTCCTGGCACAAAAAGGGTGGGCAGACTGCGACCCGAGATCTTTTTTGGCGCTCATCGAAGTGGAAGATAGCCACTCCGTACAAATTGCAGCGGAGAAAAATCTTAAGTACCAGCGGCAGCGCCTCGCCGATCAAATCCAAATATCATTCGATGACGTACTCAAGTTAGAAGGGGCAAATTCCTCGAGTTCAGTCATGGCGGCAAAGCTGTTTGCAGAACCAGAGGCTCTCACGAAATGGCGCCTAGACTTGGCGGCAAAGCACTTGCGCGAAAACCCCTTACCCAGCCAACTCGAAATACTTCGAGATAGCGAACTCGTTATTCAAAGAAGAATTCAAAGCGCATTCCCCCCAACTCTTCGAGCAGTGGGCTTGGACAAAAATGCTCCGGGCTACCTCGAGGCTCGTTCTCTATTAGCAGCCCGAGTGGTTTTGGGGTTGGCAGAGGCTGATGAGGGCTGGTTGCGTCGACACGTCGACGCACTCATTGCGCTCGATCTGAGCAAAACAGAGGCTTTCCGGGCCACCCATCGGATGGATCAGCGTTTGGACCAGGAACTGGCTAAACTCACCCGGGAAAATCCCAACTCACAAGAAATCATCGAAGAGACAAAAGAAAACCATCTCCTCGCCGAAGTCGAAAACAGAATCGTTGAGGCTGTAATATTGGAACGAGATTTGGACCCGCAATCCCTGTTTGCACTTTCAAGATCCGTCATACGAGCTCGTAGACAGCTCCAAGACCCATCACTAAGAAAACTTCAGACCGCCGCGGGAACACACCATTTAGAAAGATTGGTCGGATTTCTAGACGTTTTCCAACGCAAGATCGATCCCGAAATTGACAACAAAGTTAGCGATTCCGAAATGGAAATCTTGAGCCACCACGGCAACATTCTCCTATTAGCGCGGCTTCAGCAGGGGCTTGCCATTTCTGAAGATTGGATCCGGGAGGTTTACGAGCCTCAGTTAAGGACTTTGCTCCTGAGTTTTTCGATAAACCACTACCGTAAACTTTGGCGCAAGACCGCAGAGAGTGCTGTTCAAGAAAAGTCTGGCCTGAATACCCACGCCATCAGAAACTCGCTCCGAGAATACGGCGAGGCAGCCCAAGAACATTTTGGGGATATTGCTGCGCGCCGCCCCCTAGCTCGCGATGTGATCGGACTAAACACCAAGCTTTTCACCGTAGCTATCGCTGAAGAGCTCGGATTAAGTGAGCAGCAACGCAAGCGGATATCTCCAGAGAAATATATGCGCCCCTTGCGAGGTGCTATTTTGAGCGGCGATCCGGTTTACTTAAAAAAAGTCCAAGAGGAAATCAAACAACGGGTGCTGATGTCGGCGTTGGATCGGTTTCCCAAACAGTTTTTCAAACCCGGCGATCCCGATCCGCGAAAAGAAGCAGACAGACTCATCGAAGCGCGCAAGCTTGCCCTCGGTGCAGAGCCGGGCATTTCGCTCAACAAATCACTTACGCACGCAATTCGCTCGAGCTACTCCGCCCGCAAGCTACTCGGATTGCCGATAGACAATGCGTGGGTGCGTTCTGAAATCGACGACCACATCTTGCGCCTGCGCGTGGAGTACCTGCCCACGCAGATTCAAAACCTGAAACTCATCGAAGCGCGCGATGCGATGAACGCCTACTATCGCCGGCTGATTCAGAAAATGGGATTGAAAATAGGGGACACCCAGAAGTTTCTCGATGAAATGTACGCTGGCATCCCTGAAGGCCCTCACGATGCCGTCATCCGGGCCGCTGCTCTGAGACTAGACCCGCAGGCGACAGACTATTCAGCGATAGAGACGGATCCCAAAATCACGCGTTTATTTCTTTGGAGAGTCCAGGCAGAGGGAGGCGACCTCGTTTTTCCCTTCCAATCCCAGGCCCGTCGTCTGGCGATTCAACATTTAGAAGGCCTCTCTAGGACATATGCTTTCGGTATGGATATTCCACTAAAGCGTGCAATGTGGCAAACCGAGGCAGAAATCGAAAGCCGTCTACTCCTCGGTCTGCCCGTAGATGAACACTGGAAGCAAGAAACCCTGAACCCGATCATCTGGCAGCAGCTCAGCCCCTAGTCTTTGAGCTCCCGCAGTTTTGCAAACGACATGTAAGAAACCCAGTGGCGAGTAGCCGGATTATATTGAATCCCTATTCCCGCGTAGCGATTGGAACAGTCGATTATCGGAGCGTGGTGGCCACCACTGCCGATCCACATACCGACAATAAAGGCGGGCAGAGACGTTTTATCTAACGGTTGGCCATCCCCCCCTGCGTAGTTTTCTTTGTCAAAGGCCATCACCCGATTGGCAGCGGGGAACCAATCCCTAAGCCAACCTTGAACGGTGCCATCGTACCAACGTTTGTGTGCAGCTCCACCCTCGTTCAAGTAGGCGATAGCATTCTGGCGCGAAATAAAGCTCAATCGCGGCTCCCAGATCAGGGGCTCGGAGCAATACTGCTTTCTGTCCGCATTGGCGACTTCTAAGGCTCGTTTTTCAGCCTCACAGATGGTGGCCATGTGCTGCGCGTATGTCGGGTTGCGGGCAGCCGTCGCGTGGTCTTGGGCAGTCCAGAGGCAACCCCCGACCGATCGGTTTTTGGCTTCCAGCTCTGCGTGGTAGTCCTCGATAATTTTTCCAGAAGTGTGCCGCACGGTATGGAGAATGCGGCTCGCTTCGGGGCGTTGCTGGGCTCCAGTGCCCGTAGTCGGCGTCTCATGCTCCCCAAAAACGGGCACCGCCAAAAGCAAGCATACTGCTAAGCTGTATTTCATAAAAATCCCCTGCGGATTTTATTTGTGCAATTTTCAAGCCCTGGATTTCTGCTGCTTTATCCGCAATTGTGAAAAAAACTCCGCCTAGTGCAACCCCGCCTGTTTCGAAATCTGACGTATTCTTGCCGTATTCGCTCAGGTAGGGAATAGCTAGTAGGTGCTTGCGCGTCTTCAAAAGCTCGGACTGATTTGGGTGCTTGGTCTGTATGCCGTGGTCTTTGGCTTGCTGGGCTTTTTGGTGGGCAATCGCGACTACAATCATCTTTCCACTTATTACGACTTGGCATGGCGATTTTGGATGGAATCGCCCGGACTTCCCCATTTCAATCCGTACTTTTGCGGGGGAAGAACTTTAGGCGGCGATCCGCAAATCCCCGTATTTCATCCGTTGGTATTGCTGGTCCCGTTGCTCGGGCCCGCGCTCCTGCTCAGATTGGAAATGCTTGCCCAGCTGGCCCTGGGAACTTGGGGAGTTTGGCTGTGTATGAAACGTTGGGGGTATCCCGCTGCAAACCGTATTTGGGGATGCCTGTTGTTTGCGGCGGGTGGAGCGACCATTGCGCGGTACTTAGTGGGTCATGTGACGATGGGTTTTTTTACACTTTTCCCATTGGTCTTTTATTGTTCGTACCGGCTGAGCGAAGCGAGCCCCCCATCGACCTCTCGTTGGAGAGCTTCTTACGTTCTGTTGTTCCTGTACTCAGGGCTCTACAAACCCAATTTTTTCATTTACGGAGCGCCGCTGCTCGCCTTGGAAGCGTTTTTCCGTTCGGTTTTCACACGAAGTTTTCGTCCCATCGCATTTTGTGCGGCGGGCCTGATACTAACGGGCTTACTCTGTGCGGTGACGCTATTGCCCGCTTCGGAGTACTTTGCGCAGTTCCCACGCACCAGTGATGGTGGAGCTAAGGCGATTCCCTTTTATACCTTGATCGCTGCTCTCTTGTTTCCTATCAAGACCCTGCCGGCGAGCTGGTACGGCCCCGTATTTTTGCAACGGCACGAGTATTCGGTTTTTGTTGGCCCGGTGGCTGTTGGCTTCGCTTGTTTGGCACTCAGAGCGCGTTCCCTCCCTCGGGAAGCATGGGGGTTAGCGGCAATGGGAGTGTTTAGCGCGGTGTTGGGGCTGGGGAATTCCTCTATGGCGTTTTCTTTAGCCGAGCCATTTTCTTGGTTCTATGCTTTTTGGCCTGGGTTCCAGAGTGCCCGTGTGCCGACGCGACTTTGGTACGGTTTTTTTCTTGCGATGCTTTTTCTATCGGCTGCTGGGTGGCGTGTTCCTCGAACAATCTGGGGTGTTTGGGTCGTTGGGGTATTAGGAATTTTACCCTTAGTCGCGCAAGCGACAGCGAATCTAATCCAACCAGCTTGGTTTGCGAGTCAGCCGCAGTGGGAGCCCCGTCGACAATACCCGTCAAGCATAGTGCAAGTTCATGCGGATCAAGATGCTCCCTACACAGCCCTTCGTCTGGGACAAGCTGTAATAGAATGTGCCGATAATATTGAAGCGTGGAGGTCGCCAGCGGTGGTCGAGGGAGACACTCTCGCGCTTTCCCGCGAGTCAGGACTGTTGGCGGAGTGGCGTGGGTGGAACGTGATAGCGATCCGTGGACACGCGATCAATGCACAGCGAGTGGAATTGAATTTGAACCACCACCCCTACTGGCGAGTGACCTCGGGTTCATCGACGATCATTTCAACGGCTTACTCTCGGCTGGCTATCGAAGTTCCGGCCGGAAACGCAGAAGTCACACTGACCTACACTCAACCTAAAGTAACAGAGGGAGCGTTCATAAGTCTGGGCACTTTGGTTCTTGTTTTAATGATCGAAATGCTTCGCATTTCCTATTTTAAGACAACGATTAATAGGCTTTTGAAGCGGCCCTGAGCCCGTCATTAATTCAGGCTTGAAATGAAATTGTAACTAGGTTACAATGCCGTGATGGATAGACCACCCACGATAAACAACTTATCGAATGGCTTTCACGAAAAGCGGAGCACGAAATGGAACGAAAATTTAAAAAGGTATTTGTCGATGAGGGCTTTGGGTTCAAGGTTCGCCTACATAATGTTCCCATGGTTAAAGTAAGGGGAACTTGGACACCAGAAATCAATTACAACGAGTTTGGTAAAGTTGTTCTGCTAGCACTTTGCCATAAACCTGCGCGACTTACAGGTGCAGAGGTTCATTTCATTCGTCAGCAATTGGGAATGACATTGCAGGCATTTGCTGAACGGTTTTGTGTAACCCATGTAGCCGTCATCAAATGGGAAAAGACTGATAATAAACCTACTCCCATGGCTTGGACGACTGAGAAGGATTTGCGGCTCTTTGTCCTTTCCAAATTTGCGCCTAAAGCTGCCGAGATTGCTGAGCTATATGCTCAATTGGAAAAGGAACGTAACTCCGCTGCATCCACCGTCGATGTAGATGCAAAGAAAGTGGCATAATGATCAAACGCCTGTTTTCAAAAGCCTTTAAAGGGAAAGGATTGAGCGTAGTCTATGTAGACGGGAAAAAACGTCTGGTAAAAACCGGCGGCACTCGTTCCTGGCGCAATAACAATCCTGGAAATATTAAATCAGGAGCCCACTCCCGCATTCATGGCTCAATAGGCAGTATCGGAGGGTTCGCCGTCTTTCCGACCTATGATGAAGGTAGAGAAGCATTGGCTCGACTTCTAAAAAGAAGAGATTATCAAGAAAAAACAATCTTCGATATGGTGAGCTCCTACGCCCCTAAAGAAGACCAAAATGATCCAGAACAGTACAGGAAAATTATTCGACAAAAAACGGGCCTTAATATTGATAGAAGACTACGCGACCTTTCGGAAAAAGAAATACTAAAATTAGTGCAGGCGATTCAGGAAATCGAAGGTTTTCGCATTGGAACTGAAGAAACGTTTTACGCAAAATCAATAACTGACATCGAAACCAACAAACGTAACACGATAATTGCTTATTTCATTGAAGACATGGGTTGGATATCCAAGCCAGAAGTCATTCAATTGATAGAGGAGGGTAAAGTAGATGCAGTCGTTGTAGAGGAAAATGACTCTGTCTATGTTCGAACTCGCCCAGATGGTGAAATTCCTAATAATCTTGAGCAGAAGAAGCCAAGAAGGCGGCGGAAATAATGAGATTAAGCTTGATAAAAATTATTCTCTCCCAAACTGGACCTTTTGCACTTCTTCTAGCGAGCCCATCCCTCAATGCAGAAACCGCAAAAAACCCATTGTCATGGGCGGGAAAGTATAAGGGTGTGAGCCGTAATTACCTAATGACGATAGAACAACTGAGCCAAAGTCATCTTAGTGTGGAAGTAAGAAACTTAACTACAAAACCAAGCCTTTCGTCTGAGCCTCCTATTTCTAACTTTGTTGCCACTGTAGCTGGGGACACAGCAAAATTTAATGAACTCCGTGATCCGCAAAACTGCAAAGTAACCTTGCGCCGTGTTCCTAAGGGAGTTTTGCTTGACGATTACTGTGGGGGAACAGATGGCGGACTCTATATAGAGCAAAAATGACCTTCCCCCTGTTTTCAACCAGGAAAAAATTGAGTCTTACCGCTTCTGACCTCTCCCCTTGAACTGGAGCACCTCGGACTTTAGAGGAGGTCACTCAAGCCAACCAATAAAAAAGCCCGCTATCGCGGGCTAAATTATTGGTTGGCGGACTAGGGGTCGAACCTAGATTCGCAGAGTCAGAGTCTGCTGCTCTGTCCAATTCGACGGTAAATAGCAGAAAACAGGGCTGATCCGCAAGTAGGCGCGGGGCAAGCTTGGCTTATGAGGCGTTGCTGTCTTGGGGTGTGGGGTTGGATCGATTGGTTTGCGGGGAGATCATCACGGACGAATTCGCGTTTTCTTCCCGCACGGAATCTTGAATTCTGGAGAGGGCAGAGGTGCGCTTCCCGGCCTTCAGCGACGACTCCAAGACGGAGTAGGTCCAGCCGGTCTTCGCGAAGAAGACTTCGTAGCGATACCCTTGAGCGCGGATGTCGCTCGGGTCGTTAAGGTTGATGATGGAAGTTACGGAGCCGGAGCGGCTCCGATAAGTAACTCGGTCCTCGACAGAAAACTTGGGTTTCACAGACTGCCTCGTGGTTCATCGCAAAACCACAAGCAGCCGATCTGCTGTGCCCTGCATTGATATATACCACTCAGACCCCCTGGATCTTGGGGGGCGGCCCGAAGAATTCTTCAGAAAGCTCCGATTTTTAACTCGTGGGGTGTGGGATAATGGGAAGGTGAACAAGAAAGAGTACGAAAAATCGGTCAAGAGGTACCACCGCAACAAAGCGTTGCTGCCCTATCTCGACCTGCTGAAGCGCATGAAGATCCTCAAAACCCCTATTCCTACCCATCTACTCGATCCACCATGATCTCCGCGCACGTCGGGGTATGGGTGAGGGTAGATCAACGGCCCGGCGATCCTATAAGCCGTTTAAACGTAAAGGCCCGTGGTATCCTTGCAGCATGAAGCGAATCGTAAGGGTAGTCCGGCATACGAAAGACAGCAGGATTAGAAAGCTGGTGGTGACCTGGCCGGGTAAAACTGGTCCAGGTTGAATGTTATGATCTGGACCTCAATT
>CAZTDN010000031.1:0-28588 GCA_964611895.1 uncultured Pseudobdellovibrionaceae bacterium | reverse complement strand
CCACGGACAGGGGTATGGGAAAATTCTTATCCGCTTGCTTATGTTCGGTTCTATTCCTCAGCAGGGAATTCACTATGTTCCCGAGGGGACAGATCTCCTTTTTGGAATTCTCTACGCCGGAGGCTATGGGGATTCCACCAAGCTGACTGATATTACCATTCGGCGCAAAGGCATGCCGGAGCTGATCCACGTGGACCTCGAAAGCATCATCGAAGAAGGCGCCGCCATCCCCAAACTCAAAGACGGCGATATTATCAACCTGCCATTTAATTGGCGCCGCGATTACCAAGAGTTCATGTTCTTTACGAGTATTTTCTCTTCGCTGACAGGGTTGATCTTATCGATCGCTTTGTTGACCCGCTAGATCCCGTTTTTCCAACTCTCTACAATATCCGAACAGGCTGAGCGTAGGTCGCTTCTCGCAAAACCCGCTATATGCAAATGCCGGTAGCGGCGGATTTTTTCTCGCAAGGTAGGTGAGATGACCCCGAGCTGGAGCTTCTTTAGCAGCCGAACAGCGCCAGGGCGTCTGTCTTTATGGGCTTCTGAGAAAAATGCATGATCCAAAAGGTGCTCGATCTCAGCCGACAATAGCCGGGAATCGTTCAGCCAATCTGCCAATACATCTAGTATCCCGCCGTTTAAGTGACTAGGCGGGAGTTCAAAGAGAGTTGTTTTGACCAAGTCCGCCAATTGCTCCAACGAGAAAGGCCTGACCGAGTAGGTCTTCAAGTCCCGAGTCAAATCCGGCTCGTTGAATTGAGAGGGTGCGTGAAACAAAACAGCGAAATATACATCCAACAGAAACTGTGGGTTTTGCCAGAAGTTCTGTACCAACCAGCTTGCCAAGCGCGCGGCCGCATACTCGACAGGTGTTTTATGGCGTTCCTTGGGGAGTGAGATTACGTGCTTTAGCAGTTCGAGTAACACAGGAAGTGATGACTCAGGAACTTGGAGGGCAAGAGCGCTGTCGAAGTTAATTTTGGGGAGCAACCGGGCTTTGAGTTCTAATGGAGTGGATGGAGCCAATACGAGTTCGATGGCGATGGGAGAAGCTTTTTCTGCTTTTGGTCGAGGGACAGGCCATCCCACTCGGCATCGCGCCAGGGTGAAGGGCTTGGCTCGCCGGGCCTCGTGGTGGGCAGTGGCCCGGAAAGGTTTTTGAAGAGCTCCGCGGGATTGCTCGTACCAGAGGGCGCTGAGCTATCGTTTGAGGTTCTTCGAGCTTGAGCTTCGCGCTCTCGGACGTCACTCCAAGGCGATGGGCGTCGGCTTGGACCGTAACCTGGACCGGGAAAAGCATGCGCCTCAGGCACAGCCAAGAGCGCGCAAAGAATAAGCGCGGTGGCTAGCGCAAAAAGGTGTTTTAGGTTCTTCATAGGTCCCCCTTCGTTGAAGAGTGTTCCGGTTAACACTCGGCAGAGGGGGAGTAAACAAGTTCTCCCAAAACAAAAAAGGGTTACCCGGAAACGGGTAACCCTTTTTGAAAGTGCGGCTTTGTCTTTTAGCGACAAAGCGAGCCCAGCATTACATCATGCCGCCCATGCCGCCCATTCCTCCCATGCCGCCCATTCCACCGGCACCGTGACCGTGGCCAGCGTGGGAGTCTTCGTCCTTTGGCTTTTCACTGATCATGGCTTCGGTAGTGAGCATGAGAGAAGCGATGCTTGCTGCGTTTTGGAGCGCGCAACGCGACACTTTGGTTGGGTCAATCACGCCTGCGGCAACGAGATCTTCATACTTCTCTGTCAGAGCATTGAAGCCGAAGTTAGTGCTCGTGTTGGTGCGGACTTTGTCCACCACAATCGAGCCTTCGAAGCCTGCGTTCTGGGCAATCTGTCGAAGAGGTTCTTCAATAGCCCGGCGAATAATGTTCGCGCCGAACTGTTGCTCCCCTGCGAGCTTGAGACCGTCGATAGCTTGTGCAGCGCGGATGTACGCTGTTCCACCACCGGGAAGAATGCCTTCTTCCACAGCAGCGCGAGTGGCGTGCAATGCATCTTCTACACGAGCTTTCTTTTCTTTCATTTCGACTTCAGTCGCTGCGCCCACATTGATGACAGCAACGCCACCAACGAGTTTAGCCAAACGCTCTTGAAGTTTTTCGCGATCGTAGTCCGAAGTCGTTTCTTCGACTTGAGCGCGCAGCGTTTTTACGCGAGCATCGATGTCTTTTTTGGAACCCAGACCGTCTACGATCGTGGTGTTTTCCTTGTCGATGGTAACGCGTTTAGCTTGGCCAAGAGACTCAAGACGCGCATTTTCCAGCTTCAGTCCGAGCTCTTCTGCAACGACTTCACCGCCCGTGAGGACAGCGATGTCTTTGAGCATGTCTTTGCGGCGGTCGCCAAAGCCAGGGGCCTTCACAGCAGCCACTTGGATGGTTCCACGTAGTTTATTGACCACCAAAGTAGCCAGCGCTTCTCCCTCTACGTCTTCTGCAATGATGACGAGAGGTCGGCCTGCTTGCACAACTTTTTCTAGCAGCGGCAAGAGGTCTTTCATGTTCGAGACTTTTTTGTCGTTGATCAAGATGTAAGGGTTTTCAAAGTGGCATTCCATCGTCTCTGGGTTCGTAACGAAGTACGGCGACAAGTAGCCACGATCGAACTGCATCCCTTCAACAACATCAAGAGTGGTTTCGGCTGTTTTGGATTCTTCAACCGTGATCACGCCCTCTTTTCCCACTTTAGCCATCGCTTCTGCAATGAGCTTACCGATAGTAGGATCGTTGTTAGCGGAAATAGTACCCACTTGAGCGATTTCTTTTTCGTCTTTGATGGGTTTGGACATCTTTTTCAGCTGTTCTGTTACTGCAATGACAGCTTGATCGATGCCGCGTTTGATTTCCATAGGGTTTTGGCCGTGAGTAACGACCTTGACGCCTTCGCGGAAAATAGCTTGAGCCAACACAGTTGCAGTCGTTGTTCCATCCCCAGCATCATCACTGGTTTTGCTGGCGACTTCGCGGACCATCTGAGCGCCCATGTTTTCGAACTTGTTTTCCAGTTCGACTTCTTTAGCCACTGTCACACCGTCTTTGGTGATGAGCGGGGCCCCGAAGGACTTCTCGATGACTACGTTGCGGCCTTTGGGTCCGAGGGTGATTTTCACGGCTTCTGCCAAAACATTCACACCTCGAAGAATGGCCGACCGGGCTTCTTCTTTAAATCGGATTTCTTTTGCCGACATATTTTATCTCCTTAAAAATTAATGAAAACGGATTAGGCGAGAACTCCGAGGATGTCCTCTTCCTTCATGATCAAATAATCCACACCGTCGATTTTGATTTCAGTTCCAGAATATTTTCCGAAAAGTACGCGGTCCCCTTTTTTCAGTTCCAAAGGAACGCTTTTTCCGTCTTCTAGAACTTTGCCGTTTCCGACAGCAATTACTTCGCCCTGCTGGGGCTTTTCTTTTGCGTTGTCGGGGATGATGATCCCACCCTTGGTTTTTTCTTCCTCATCGAACCGCTTTACGATTAGCCGGTCATGCAAAGGACGAATATTCATTTTTTATCTCCTCATCCTGGTTTTCTTAGCCCTTCCCACTTTAAGAAGGGCGTATTTCAAAAAAATCTGGCGCTGTTACTTATGGTAATTCGCCTATAAAAGTCAAGGTACTTGCCGATTTTTGGAGGACAAAAGCCATTATAACGATTCGATTTTATTAGCTTTCTGAGCTGCCACCTGATTTTGGTGAGTTTCCTCCTCCGCCTTTTTTATAGTCGGAAATGTACCAACCCGTCCCTTTGAGCTCAAAACTGCTCCGCGAAATAAGTTTAGTCACGGGGTCCCCGCAAGTGGGGCAGGCAGTGAGAGCTGGGTCTGAAAATTTTTGAATCATTTCAATAACTTTTTTGCATTTTGCGCATTCGTATTCGTATAAAGGCATAGCGATTCCTCGAATAATGCTCCAAGTTGGGAACGCTCGAATTTAAGTCAAGTGCACCAAGAAAGAAATTGGACTGGGTTGACTTCTTTTTGAGGGTTCCCATATTGCCGCCTGTGGAGGCAATAAGCAGATGGCTAAGATAATTGGAATTGATTTGGGAACGACCAACTCCTGCGTGGCAGTGATGGAAGGCGGGGAGACTAAGGTCATCGCCAACGAAGAAGGCGGCAGAACCACTCCTTCAGTGGTGGCATTCACCAAAGATGGTGAGAAACTTGTAGGGCAGGTTGCTAAACGCCAAGCCATCACTAACGCAGAGAACACTGTTTATTCTGCTAAGCGCTTTATGGGTCGCCGAGCCGATGAAGTCTCGAGCGAAGCCAAACTTGTTCCTTATAAGGTGGCCCCCGGAGACAAAGGGGAAGCGACCGTTGAGATTCGAGGCAAGAAGTATTCTCCCCCGGAAATATCGGCCCTTATTCTCCAAAAACTGAAAAAGTGTGCGGAAGACTATCTGGGCCATTCAGTTACGGAGGCGGTGATTACCGTCCCTGCCTATTTTAACGATGCCCAACGTCAGGCAACCAAAGATGCGGGAAAGATCGCAGGACTAGATGTTAAACGTATTATCAATGAACCGACAGCGGCCGCTCTGGCGTACGGTTTGGACAAGAAAAAAGAACAAAAAATTGCCGTTTACGATTTTGGGGGCGGAACTTTCGACGTCTCTATTTTGGATGTTGGAGACAACGTCGTCGAAGTGAAGTCTACGAACGGAGACACCCACTTAGGTGGAGATGATTTTGATCATCGAATTATTGATTGGCTAGTTGCCGAGTTCAAAAGAGATCAGGGAATTGATCTGAGTAAAGACAAAATGGCTTTGCAGCGTTTGAAAGAGGCGGCCGAAAAAGCAAAGATTGAACTTTCCTCCGCAATGGAAACCGAGATCAACTTGCCGTTTGTTACTGCGGATGCTTCGGGCCCTAAACATTTACAAGTAAAACTTTCGCGCAGCAAGTTTGAGCAGCTGGTGGACGATTTGATTGAGAAGTCTATTGAGCCTTGCCGAAAGGCGCTTCAGGACGCAGGTTTGTCGGCCTCTCAGATCGATGAAGTCGTTTTGGTTGGTGGAAGTACGCGTATTCCTAAAATCCAAGAAGCGGTTAAAAAGTTTTTTGGAAAAGAGCCCAATCGCAGTGTGAATCCGGATGAGGTTGTGGCAGTGGGCGCCGCGATTCAAGGGGGCGTTCTGACCGGTCAAGTTAAAGACTTGCTTCTGTTGGATGTCACTCCATTGTCTTTGGGTATCGAAACTCTGGGACATGTTTTCACCAAGTTGATCGAGCGCAACACGACCATTCCGACTCGAAAGAGTCAGGTTTTCTCCACTGCGGAAGACAATCAAACTACTGTGGAAATTCATGTTCTGCAGGGTGAGCGTGAAATGGCCTATGACAACCGGACGCTGGCACGCTTTCAACTCACAGGCATTCCTACCGCTCCGCGGGGAGTTCCCCAGGTGGAAGTTGCTTTTGATATTGATGCTAACGGGATTGTCCATGTGTCGGCGAAAGACTTGGCGAGTGGCAAGGAACAGTCGATCAAGATCACTGCGGGCAGCGGGCTAAGCGAGGAAGAAATCAAGCGCATGGTCAATGATGCGGAGAAGAACGCAGAAGAAGACAAGAAAAAACGCGAACGAGTTACTTTAAAGAACAACTTAGATAATTTGGTTTATAGCACCGAAAAACTGATGAAAGAGAATGGGGATAAGATCCCTGATGCTTCTAAGGCAGAGTTGGAAACGGCCCTTAAGGAAGCAAAAGAAGCGGTTACGGCCGATAACTTCGATCAGATGAAAACGCAGTTCGATAAGCTCACGGCGATTTCGCACAAGATGGCCGAAGAAATGTACAAGGCTGCTAAACCCTCTGACGCCGGCGGCGCTTCGGGGGGGGGACCAGGTAGTGACGCTGGTTCCGCTGGCGGCGGATCGAAGGCGGACGACGAGCCCATCGAAGCGGAGTTCCGCGAAGAAAAAGGCGGTTCGTAAAAAGCACCGTAGGCAGTGCGCCATGGGTAATGACGGACTTGTCATTCGATGGGCGGTCGTTTAAAAAATTGCCCATGTCTTATCGAATTACTCAGTTGCATGCCCGTGAAGTTTTGGATTCTCGAGGGAATCCTACCATTGAAGTAGAAGCGCGTCTTTCGGATGGAAGCGAAGGGAGGAGTATTGTTCCTTCGGGTGCTTCTACCGGAATTCATGAGGCACTAGAGCTTCGCGATGGGGACGCCACTCGCTATCTGGGTAAGGGCACTCTTAAAGCTGTTCGTAATGTCCGGGAAATTTTAGCCCCGCTGGTTTGCGAAAAGCCGATCGCGGATATCTCTACGCTAGATAAGTGGATGATCGACAAAGACGGCACCCACCAAAAATCTTCCTTGGGCGGGAATGCAATCCTCGGGGTATCGCTGGCTTTTGCTCATGCGGTAGCCCAGGCGGAAAAACTCCCGCTTTATGACGTCATTCGTCAGTGGATGGGGCGCAAACCGACAGAAATGGCGCTTCCCGTTCCTTTGATGAACATTATTAACGGCGGCGTACACGCCGATAACGGGCTGGCAATTCAAGAGTTCATGATAGTGCCTCACGGTTTCGAGCGCTTTTCGGAAGCGTTGCGCGCAGGGGCCGAAGTCTTTCACCACTTAAAGAAAATTCTTCATAAAAAAGGCCTGTCCACGGGAGTGGGTGACGAAGGGGGCTTTGCACCCGCGTTGACGTCCAATGAAAAAGCGCTGGAACTCATTTGTGATGCCGTAGCTTCTGCGGGGTATGAGCTCGGAAAACAGATCTCCCTAGCGCTCGATGTGGCGGCGAGTTCCTTCTATGATGCGCAGACGAAGCAGTACACGATGGCAGGTCAGAAGTGGGAAGGTCTGGACTTGGTCGAGTATTACAGCGGACTCGTCGAGAAGTTTCCCATCTTGAGTATTGAGGATGGTCTTGAAGAAGACGACTGGGCTGGTTGGAACGCGCTGACTACAAAAATCGGGAAGCGCACCCAGCTTGTAGGGGACGACCTTTTTGTGACTCAGGAGTCACGGTTAAAACGTGGCATTGAAGCCAAGACCGCAAACGCAATTCTCATCAAAGTGAATCAGGTGGGTACTTTATCTGAGACAATTCGGACCATGAACTTGGCTCGGGAAAATGGTTATCGAAGCGTCGTTTCTCACCGCTCGGGGGAAAGCGAAGACGTCACTATCGCCCATCTAGCAGTGGGCAGCGGGTGTGGCCAGATAAAGACAGGCTCAGCGAGTCGTTCGGAACGAATTGCCAAATACAACGAGTTGCTCCGAATTGAAGAACGAACCCGGGCTGCCGGAAACCCGCTCCCTTTTGCGAAGCTCTAGGTTGAAGCTATTTGATTCGGCGAAAGACTATTAATCGCCGATTGTGCTCGGTGTGGGGCAGCGTGTAGGGCTGATCTTTGACCAGCTCATAAGACTCTCCAAAACGCTTGAGGACGTCCTGCACCTCCTCATCTGCGTTGGGACCTTTCATAAAGATTAGCTCTCCGCCTGGGACAAGGCTGCCACTTGTTCTCAGCAGGGTTTTGTCGATAGTTTCCACTGCGCGCGTGATAGCTGCCTGCACCGGGGTGGTGAAGCTTTGGCTCACCACTCGGTGCTCAAAAACCTCAATGTCTTTGAGCCCCAGCTCGTGAATGACCTCGCGCAGGAACGCTACGCGCTTGGGTCGAGGTTCGGCGAGGATCATTTTCAATCCGGGATATCGAATTTTGAGTGGGATCCCAGGAAAGCCGGGCCCCGTTCCCACATCGACAATGGGGGAGGGAAGGCGCATAAGGTTCCCCACGATCAAACAGTCAACATAGTGCTTGATCACAATCGTCTCAAATCCAATCAAACGGGTGAGCTCGTTTCCCACATTGCGAAGTCTTAGCAGGTTGTGGTACCGCCACAGCTGTTTGATTTGCCCATCGTTCAGTCGGATACCGCTCTTGCGCAACAGCGCATCCATGGCTTGCATGGAAGGTGGACTCCCGGCTGGCTGGGCTTTGTGAGGCCTCTGCCAGGGTGCTGGTTTCTTGAATTGGGGACCACGTGGCTTGCGCATAAGGAACCCGGGGTTATAGCACAACCTATGCACCAGACAGAGAATTTACAGGTCCTTTACGAGGACAACCACCTAATCGCGGTGCTCAAACCCGCCGGGCTCCTGGTGCAAAGTGATCATAGTGGGGACTTTTGCCTTTTGGAGACAGTGAGGCAGTATTTGCGAGAAAAGTATCTCAAGCCTGGGGATGCGTTTGTGGGCTTATTGCACCGGCTGGATAGGCCGGTTTCTGGGGTAATTCTCTTTGCCAAAACGTCCAAGGGCGCGAGCCGCTTGTCCGATCAGATTCGGAGCCGAACTATTCGCAAAACTTACCTCGCTTTGGTTGAAGGGTGTCCGGCCCCTGCGGCAGGGACTTTGCGCCATTTTCACAGCGACGGAGAGACTGTTTCTGCTCCTGTGATTTTGAGGCAAGATGCCGCTCCCGGATTCAGGCCAGTCGAGCTGGGGTACCGCGTTTTGCGGTCGGGCAAAAGGCATTCTCTGGTGGAAGTCGATTTACGCACGGGGAAAAAGCACCAGATTCGTGCCCAGCTAGCAGCGGCAGGTTGTCCCATTGCGGGAGATGTTCGCTACGGAGCACGTTTGGAGTTTGACGAGAAGGGTATTGGGCTTTTGGCTTATTCGTTGGAGTTTGATCACCCGACGCGTGAGGAGCGGATTTTAGTCACCCATCCCGAAGATTCGACGCAAGTGTGGTCTGCGTGGTTATAGAACGTCTTCACCAAGCATGGCAGCGGCGGGAGCGGTACGTTGCTCAGCTGACTGCAGATAAGACCAATGCCTTTCGTTTTTTAGATGCAGATGACGATGGCATTCCTGGTTTGGTGATCGAATGTTTCGACCAAGTAGCCGTGTTTCAGGTGCATCAAGGAAAGTGGCACCACTCCGAAGCCGAATTGGAAATCGCGGCAAAGTGGTGTGCCGACCATCTGGGAATAAAACAGGTTTATCTCAAGTCGTTTGTATCGGATCGCACCTCGGCCGTGGCATCGGCTGAGGTGTTGAGTCCCAAACCATTCTGGGGTTCTGCTCCCTGTGCAGAAGTCGTTTCCATTCTAGAAAATGGTCTGGTTTTTGGGATTCGCCCCTACGCGGGATTGTCCGTGGGCTTGTTTCTGGACCAGCGAGATAATCGGCGGCAGATGACTGCAGATTTAAATTCAGAAGACACTGTCTTGAATTTGTTTTCCTATACATGCGGATTTTCGGTTTATGCGGCTAGTCGTGGGGCATCGACCACAAGCGTGGATGTTTCTGCGAAAGTGTTAAACTGGGGCAAGGAGAACTTTCTTGCCAATGGAATCAGCTTGGAAGGGCACCGGTTTTTTAGTGCTGATGCGCGCTATTTCCTGAGAGCGGCATTGAAACGCCAGGAAAATTACAGTCGCATTTTCTTGGATCCCCCGAGTTTTGCTCGCGGCAAAAAAGGCGAGCCTTTTTCTGTAAAGAGAGACTTGGGAAGCCTATTGAAGGCTTGCGCGGCTGTCTTATCGCCCAAAGGGACGATATTTGTGTCGACGAACTACGCTCAATGGGAGCAAGGGGATCTCGAGGGCGAAATAAAAAAAGCCCTTGGTTCCGTTCAGTACCTTTCGGTTCCGCCCGTTCCCAAGGACTTTAGAAGAAGTATTCTTTATTGTTGGATCAGGCCTCTGCAGCAGCAGAAGTAAGAGTCCGGCCTTTGCTCAGTTTCTTAACAGCCAAACGAACCAAAACCTTGCTGTTGCGCGCACCCGGAATGCCTCCTCTGATAAACAGGAGGTTTTCTTCGGGCTTTACATCAACGACGACCATGTTTTGGGAAGTCATTCGAACATCCCCCATGTGTCCCGGCATCCCCTTGTTTTTCATGATGCGGCCAGGGAATGTATTCGTTCCAGCCGAGCCTGGGTGACGGAAATACTCGTGAGTTCCGTGTGTGGCATCTTTTCCATGGAACCCGAAACGTTTGATTACGCCGGCAAAGCCGCGGCCTCGAGTGGTCCCGGTGACATCGACTTTATCGCCTTTTTGAAAAATGCCTGCCGAAAGACTTTGTCCCGCTTTAAGAGGGGCAATGTCATCCGCATCGTCCAAGCGAAGCTCTTGCAAAAAGCGTTTTGCGGGGGATGAGGCTTTTTTGAAGTGACCCGCTTTAGCTTTGGTCACGTTCTGAGGTTTCATTTCCCCAAAAGCCAACTGAACCGCGGTGTAACCGTCTTTGTCCTTCGTTTTTACCTGAGAGACCACACAACCTGTGGTGTCTACAACCGTGATGGGAATCAGCGAGCCCTTTTCGTCAAAAACCTGCGTCATCCCTACTTTGCGTCCAAGAATTCCAATTCTCATTCTGTTCTTCCTAAGTGAAATCTAAATGCCCCTGTTTATTACGGTACTTAGGTGCCGTGGGCAACCATTTTATTAGGGGAGTTAAGAGGAGTTATCAGCACGACAAAAAACAATATTAAATAAATAATATCAACAACATAAAAAAAATGAGCTGTTAACAAAAATTAAAATTATCGGGAGAGGGTGGCCCTTTCTCTTTGTCATCTGTCGCAGGCTGCCTCAATCTCGACCTATGGGTTGAGGTTTGCGTAAGGATTTCCGCGCACGGGGGTGCGCCGGATAATCCTCTCTTGGGGGAGGGGGCGTGGTCCGTCTGCGGGTGGCGTTTGTCTCCGTAGTACTCATAACTTTGCCAGTCATGGCTCAGTTCGGATTTTCCCCCCTGCTTGAACCTCCGGCAGACTTGTTTGCTGTCCGTCGTGCTAGTCCAGGACTTTCGTTTCAGTCAAAGCGTACCATCGAGTTCCCACAGCTGATTATTGAGAACAACGGACTTGGCTCGATCCGTGTGGCTTTCCCAGGGAGCCTTCCCCTGCGCGTGGAGACCATGCCCGAGGTTCCCTACCTTGAGCAAACCCTTCCGTTCATCCAGGGCGCTGAAGTAGAAGCTCTTTTAGATAACCCCCAGTTAGAATTGTCTCCCACAGGGATTCCCCTGGCCATGCAGGCGGAGACTTCGTTTTGGACCAAGGACTCCTCTTTTCGTCCGAAGGGGATTGGAGACTCTCGCTATTTCCCCGGAAAGTGGGTCGAAACGTACCGTACGGGAAATCAGTGGCGCATTCGGTTTTTTCCAGTGCAGTGGGACCGGCAATCCCACGCGCTCGTCTATCTAAAACAGGCGCACCTTCAAATTTACTCAAACGGCGGCGGTGAGCAGACTCCGTCGGGTACTTCGTCCGTTGCGGGGGTGATCTTGGTGCGACGCGGGGAACTTGAGTCGGCAAAACTTCTGCAGCGTTTTCAGAAGAAGAACTATGGCGTTGTCTCGGACATCGCGATTGTAGAAGATATTGCGCAGGACTCAAAAGAGTTGGGGGAGTCTGAGTACCCGGAGGGGTACACCGACCGCAAGTCTGCCGACGCCATTGTTCAAGCGTACGACTCGGCCACTGGAAAGGGTTTTGACTACTCTCTTGCAAGGAAAATTGCACAGTTCCTGCGCGACATCGCCGTCAAAAATAGTAGTTTAAAGTATGTCACTTTGCTGGGGGATGAACTAGCCGTTCCTCCCAGCTATTACTTTTCCATACAGGTAGGTACAGACAAGAAGTTTGGCGTTACTGATCAGTGTTACGTGGCAAAGAAGCTTTGCGCGGAACCGTTTTTGGCGGTGGGGCGTCTGCCGTTTCAGACAATCGACGAGATGCAGTCGTATCTGGCCAAAGTGCAAGCTTGGATAGCGTCTGCTGCCGGCGCTTCCAGTGAGATCTCACTTTTTGGTGGGAAAGCATTCAATGGACCGTTTTACATAGGTGAACTGGGGGCCTTGCGCGCATTGCCACACGACGCCGATTGGACTGGGGTGAGAAAGTTTTTTCGCACGAAACAGAACTATATTCGAAGTGAGGTTTTGGAGACCTTCTCCGGAAATCGCGACAGCCTTTTCGTTTATTCATTGGATCACGCGTTGGGCAATAGCTGGTTTGTTGAAAAAGAAATAATTGGATCCAAGGACATTCAAGCTCTGAAAGCAGCGGGACCCCAGGTCGCGCCAATGCTTTTTTCAAATGCCTGTGCTGGAGCGGCATACGATAGCGCTCTACTTAAGGGAGATCCTTTTGATGATATGAGCTTCGGGAGTGAATCGATTGGCGTGGCGTTGCTTCGGTCCCCAGCTGGTGTGGTGGGTTATTTTGGTGCGGCAAGAGCAGCTCTGGGGGCGCCCGTTTTCGAAATTGATGCCAGCGGAAATCTCTCGCTCAAAGATAGCAACCATGGACTCAAGTTGTTGGACAGCGCTCTGGAAGAGTACCGACGGAGCAGTGGTGCTCATCTAGGAGATTACGTGTTTTCAAGTCTCAGTCGCTACGCTACTGACCCCGCATCCAGTTTGGTCAAAGATCGCTATCGTTGGACCTATTTAAATGCGGTCCTGCTCGCCGATCCGGCAATGATTCTTCCGGTCAGAAAGAACAAGGAAGTGGTTTTTGATATCGCTAAGGCCGTGGATGTTATCGAGGTGGGGTTCAAGGGTTTTTTCCCAGCACTCCTTTTGTCCGAGACGGGCGGTGCCCAGTTGAGAGTTAATACAGCGACTAAGGTGGAAGCGACTCTGCTGGTGCAGAGCCCAGGGCTGCGTCTATCGGAAACCGAAGTTAGCCAGCAGGAACTCGGTCCTGGTGATTCCGATATTGCATTTGTCGACGAATTGGGAAGGCAGAACTACTTTTTGCGCTTAGAAAACTCGAACGGAGTTCCTGTGGAGCGCCAGGTTTGGTTTAGGACTCAGTAGCTACTAGTCCTCGGGCTTAAAGGTTCGAGACATTTTTTCCAGGTACTCGCGCTCCGTTTCGGAATCCTCGTCCTGGTCCATTTCAAGCTGTTCCATAGTTTGTTTAAACATCCCCTCGTCTTCAATCCCTGCTTTTATTTTTTCCAGGTAGTCTGCCGGATAGCGTTTGGAAAGTCGGTCCACGTAAGCGTTGAGGCGACGTTCCGCACGAAGCTTGTCTTCTTCTTTGATCTCGCGCCAGTTGGCCAAGTAATGCAAACGGCAGTAACCGTGGGAGACCGCCGGCTTGCGGCAGCCGCGCTGTTCGCACACGGGAGCCCTTTTTTTCTTTGGCTTTGCGGCCTTGGCCTGAGCCGGTTCGGCAGGACTGGCTGATTTTGGCGCTCTGTTCTTTTTCACGGTCCCATTCCTCATGACGCATATCGGCAGGAACGAGGAGGATGTTTAGAGAAATATGGTCTCAGGTGGGGGAGAGTACTGGTCTTACCGGCAAAAAAGCGGGGCGCTTCCAGCGAAGTGACGCTATCTCCATGAAATAATAAATAGTTTTGGCGAGATGTTCGCCCAAACGATAGCGGGGCAGGCGCTCGGGTTCACCCGCTTGAATTTCGAGGACGGCGCGCGGAGTCTGGAGGTAAGCGGCCAGTGCCATTCCCAAATTGATTTCTTCGAACCCCGATGGCAGCTGGCCTAATAGCTGTAGAGCCAAGTCTCTGCGGCATAGCCGCGTAGTGGAATTTGGGTCCACTAGATCGGCACCGAAAAGTAGGCGAATCCAGCGGTGCTGGAGCCAGAAAAGGGTCCGGTGAAGGCGGTTTCCTCGAAAGGCCTGGTGTCCGAGAATGAGGGGATAGCGATCGCGTAGACTCCAATATCGCCCGAATTCTTGGATGAACTCGGGTTGGGAGAGATCTACCTGAAACAAGTATTCTCCTCTAGCCAGCTCAAACGCTCTGCGTATCGCTCTGGAATTTCCGGAGCGGAGCTGGTGTGTCACCCTGACAAAGGGAAACTCCTTTCGAATGCGGTCCAGGATGCGCACGCTACCGTCGGTAGAGCCGTCATTGATGACCACGGCCTCGAAAGACTCTGCGAACTCGCTGACGGTTTGAAAGCATTTGCGAAGTGTCGGCTCGAGAGCTTCGGCCTGATTAAAGCAACTGACGATTATGGAGAGCTCCAGAGAAGTGCCCCCACGTTGTGCTGCGCCCATGCTAACGTCCTTTGAGGGCCCCAATAACCCCCTAATTTCATTCCAACTCTAACAGTATAGACAATGCTTTCCTTGAATTCACGGCTTTTAGCAGGTATTTTCGCCCCCAATTCTTAGGAGGTAGAAATGCGGGATACCAACGGCTCCGACTTTCTGTTGAGGGAGGGTCTGACGTTCGATGATGTTCTGCTTGTGCCCCGCTACTCCGAAGTAACCCCCCCTGAAGTGGAACTGCATTCTTTTCTCACTCCCTCCATTGCCTTAAGAGCGCCTATTTTATCGGCTGCAATGGATAAGGTTACCGAAAGTCGCACCGCGATTGCCATGGCGCGAGCGGGAGGGGTCGGTATCATTCATCGGAACCTGTCCGTCGAAAAACAAGCTTTTGAAGTAGAGAAGGTTAAAAAGAGTGAGAGCGGGATGATTTTAGATCCTGTCACTCTTCAGCCAACCCAAACCGTTTCTGAAGCACTCGCCTCGATGAAAAAGTTTGGAATATCGGGGTTGCCTATTACCGAGCATGGCAAGGTGATGGGAATCGTAACAAACCGCGATCTGCGTTTTGAGGAAAATCTCAAGCGGCCCATTTCTGAAGTAATGACCCCCTGGGATCGGTTGGTGACCGGCACCGAAAATATCCCGATGGAAGAAGCGGTGCGGTTGATGCACAAAAATCGCATCGAAAAACTTCCCATCGTGGACGCCGGACGTGTTTTGCGGGGACTGATCACTATCAAAGACATTGAAAAAACCATTTCTTTTCCCCACTCAAACCGAGACTCCAAAGGCAGACTGAGAGTCGGCGCGGCGGTGGGAACGGGTGCTGATGCCAAGATCCGAATTCAAGCCTTGCGCGCTGCCGGAGCAGACTTTGTGACGGTAGACACCGCCCATGGTGCTTCGAAAAACGTTTTAGAAGTAGTGCGATGGTCTAAACAAAACTTCCCAGAATTGCCCGTGCTAGCTGGAAACGTTGCCACGGCAGAAGGGGCGGAGTGCCTCTACGAAGCCGGAGCGGATGCCGTGAAAGTGGGGATGGGCGCCGGATCCATTTGCACTACTCGTGTCGTCGCAGGGATTGGAGTTCCACAGTTTACTGCAATCCTCGATTGCGCTCCGGTAGCGCGACGATTCAAGCGGATGCTCATTGCGGATGGCGGTGTTAAATATTCGGGCGATGTCATTAAAGCGCTGGCCGCGGGGGCGGATAGCGTGATGATCGGAAGTCTCTTTGCTGGTACCGATGAAGCGCCCGGCGAAACTGTGTTTTATCAAGGTCGGACCTACAAGAGTTATCGTGGCATGGGGTCGATCGACGCCATGAAAGAAGGAAGTCGGGATAGGTACGGCCAGGCGGATACCATCGCTGAGGAGCTTGTACCAGAGGGCATTGAGGGGATGGTTCCGTACCGAGGCGCCCTTTCCCAAGTGCTTTTTCAGCTTGTGGGTGGCGTGCGGGCTGGAATGGGATATCTGGGTTGTCGAAGCCTTCCAGAACTTAGGGAAAAAGCGCAGTTCATTCGAATTTCCCAGCAGGGACTCAAAGAATCGCACGTCCACGACGTATTTATTACAAAGGAAGCGCCGAATTACCGGCCTAACACCTAGCAACGATGAACCACTGCCCTTTATTGATCTTAGATTTTGGCTCGCAGTTCACTCAATTGATTGCGAGAGCAGTTCGTGGATTAGGTGTGTATTGCGAAATTGTTCCTTATAGCACCCCAGAATCCGATATCCGAAAAAGGTGCCCGCAGGCACTTATACTCTCCGGTGGTCCCTCAAGTGTTTCCGACAAGAAAGCTCCTAAGGTATTTAAGTCCATCTTGGAAATGGACATTCCTGTCTTAGGCATCTGCTACGGAATGCAGCTATTGTCGCAGCTCCATCAAGGAAAAGTCGTGAGTGGGAAAACTCGTGAGTATGGCTTTTCGGAGATCGAGATTTTGGAAGCGCACTCGCTTTTTGATGGGCTCAAAAAAGGAGAGAAGCACCAGGTTTGGATGAGCCATGGCGATAGTGTCGGCAAACTTCCCCCGGGAGCGACTCTATTGGCTAGGAGTTCAGGTTGCCCTGTCGCGGCCTTGAAAATGGGGCGACTGTACGCTGTTCAGTTTCATCCTGAGGTCTCTCATACCGTAATCGGCAAGCAGGTCCTTTCTAACTTTTTATTCAAAATCGCAGGGCTCCAGTCCAACTGGAAGATGGGGAACTTTTTTGAGGTGAAATCCAAAGAAATTTTGGAAAAAGTCGGGCCTCAAGCAGAAGTCATTGGCGGGATCAGTGGTGGTGTTGACTCCACTCTGCTCGCGGCTTTTTTGGGTAAAATACTGGGCAAGCGCTTTCACCCCGTGCTGATTGATAATGGGCTGCTTAGGAAAAACGAAGCGAAGGAAGTTGCCGAATTTCTCCGGGCTATCGGGGTCCCGCTTAGAGTCGTGGATGCGAGCAAGCTCTTTCTGAGTCGGCTTGCGAAGGTGACCGATCCAGAGAAGAAGCGCAAAATAATCGGCAAGACCTTTATCGAAGTATTTGAAAAAGAATGTAAGCGACTCAAAAAAGTGAAATTTCTTGCGCAAGGCACGCTCTATCCTGATGTTATCGAGAGTGTTTCGGTAAAAGGACCGAGCCACACTATAAAAACGCACCACAATGTGGGAGGGCTGCCCAAAAGGATGAAGCTGGGTTTGATAGAGCCATTCCGTGAACTATTTAAAGATGAAGTCCGCGCGTTGGGAAAAGAGCTCAAGGTGCCCGATAGCCTGTTGCAAAGACACCCGTTTCCTGGGCCGGGCCTTGCGGTGAGGATTTTGGGCGATATTACAAAGCAGCGTTTGCAGCTTTTGCGTGAGGCAGATTCTATTTTTACCGAAGAACTTAGGCGCACGCAATTGTACAACGAAATCTGGCAGGCCTTCGTTGTCTTGCTGCCTGTTCGAGCTGTTGGGGTGATGGGGGATGCTCGAACCTATGAGTCAGTTGTCTCTCTCAGGGCAGTTACAAGCCGAGATGGAATGACAGCGGACTGGTACCATTTTGATAAAGAAGTGCTGACCAAGGTTTCCAGTCGAATCATCAACGAGGTTGCTGGGATTAATCGCGTTGTCTACGACGTGTCTTCTAAGCCCCCTGCGACTATCGAATGGGAATAGTCTAGTACTCGGTTCCCATTCGAGTGCGGGCTTCCCATAACTCAGGGAAAAAGCGCTTCTTGAGCGTGGTTTGCAAATAAGCAACACCCAGTGAGCCGCCCGTTCCAGGTTTTCGTCCGATCATGCGCTCGACCATTTGCACATGGCGAAAACGCCAGAGTTGGACCTGCTCGTCAAATCTGATCAAGCTTTCACAAACGGCGCGGATGGGGGAGTCAGAACGGTTTTCCAAATAGACTTCCAAAATAGCAGCGGGCGCCAAATCGGTGGTTTGGCAGAGGCCTTCAGACTGAAGCAGCTCGAAAAAGGTCTTGCGCAGAGTCGGTTTGTCCACGCGATCTTGGAGTCTGTCCTTCCATTCGGGGTTTAGCTCTCCAAACTTTTCATATTCCTTGGGATCAGCGCCACAAAGAATTTCCAGCTCTCTAAACTGCAGGCTTTGAAAGCCGCTCGCCGGGTTAAGATGGGAACGAAAACGGTTAAACTCAATAGGCGTCATCGTCTCCAGTATGTCTACTTGCTGGACAAGAATCCGAAAGATCTCATTCACTCTTTCGATTCGACGTAGCGCCTTGAGCATGTCGCTTTTCTGGAGACAAAGAACGACATCATCTAATTCAAAAAGAACCTGTTTGAACCAAAGCTCGTAAACTTGGTGGATAACAATGAAGAGCATTTCATCGTGGGCGACTGGCTTGGAAAGAGGTCTTTGCAGTTCGAGCAGCGGGCTGACTTTAAGGTAAGAAGAATAAGTGAGCTTTTTGTCTGTGCCTTCCCCCATGGATCCCCCTAAGCAGGAGGGGATTTCGGCTCAATAGAGTTCGTTTTCCCCCGCCCCATACTCTCTAGGATTGATATTGTACTTCTTGATCTTACGCAAGAGTGTATTCTTGGGGATGTTAGCAATCTCCGCGGTGAGATTTATTTTGCCGTGATTAGTTTTGAGCGCGCGCACAATAAACTCACGTTCAAAGGCCTGTTTGCCTTTTTCCCAATCCAATTCTGTCAGGCCTGTTTGTGCGGGGGGCGCCAAACGCCTACTTGTACGGCGAATGTAATCCGGAAGACTAAAAAAGGAAATCTGCTTGCCAGTTTCGACGACAAAAGCATGTTCTATTGCATTCTCTAGCTCGCGAATATTGCCTGGCCAGTGAAAGGATTCTAATGCCTGTAGAGCTTCTGGAGTGATGCCCTGCATTTGGGAAGTGTGTTCGTGATTAAATTTTTCAATGAAGTGATGCACTAGTGCTGGAATGTCTTCGCGCCGTTCACGCAGAGGCGGCAAAAAAATGGGCATGACGTTTAAGCGGTAGTAAAGATCCTCACGGAATTTGCCTTCGCGGATCGCTTTTTCGAGGTCACGGTTTGTTGCGGCTATGAGGCGAACGTCAGAGCGAATTTCACGGTTGGAGCCAACGGGAGTAAACGCGTGGTCTTGGAGCACGCGCAATAACTTTACTTGCGTGGGTAGACTCGTATCGCCGATTTCATCCAAAAACAGAGTTCCCTGATGAGCAAATTGAAACTTTCCTATCTTTCGCTGCTCAGCTCCGGTGAATGCGCCTTTCTCATGGCCGAACAGCTCGCTTTCGATAAGGTTTTCTGGGATGGCGGCACAGTTGATTGCGACGAAGGGCCCGTCTTTTCTGGGGCTATTGAAATGGATGGCTTTTGCGACCAACTCCTTGCCAGTGCCATTTTCACCCCGGATCAAAACTGATGTGTTTACGCGTGTGAGTCGCTCCACGACACTAAATACGCGCTTCATTCCACGGCTACTACCAACGCACTCCGGGCCATCTCCCGGTAGTTGCGGCGCGGAATAAGAAATTCTATGGATCATGTTTTGGGCCCGCTCGGCCTTGAGCACGACTTGCTTGAGCTGTTTTTCATCGACAGGTTTTTCTACATAGTCGAAAGCACCGTCGCGAATAGCTTCAATAGCGTCACGGATATTGCCATGGGCTGTGATCAGTACGACCGCTGTAGATACAAACTTTTCTCGAGCCTGTTGTAGGAACTGCAGCCCGTCCATTTCGGGCATTTTCACATCGCACAAGACAAGCGGGTATTCTCTTTCGGAGAGTGCCTGGAGCGCTTCGACCCCATTACTGGCCTCACGCACCTCGTAACCCTGATCCGTGAGGGCTTTCACAAGCTGCTGGCGCAGTTCTTTTTCATCATCAACGACTAAAATAGCGTACAAAAGACCCTCCAAACCGACTGAGTCGCCGACGCGTTCATACCAAACTTGGCAATGGGCTGCAAACGCGGGCTAGGGAGGAGAAGGCAGCCAGAAGCTCACGGTGGTTCCTTTGCCCGGTACACTCTGAATATCCAGGTGGCCCTGGTGAAGCTCGACGAAGTACTTGGCCAGGTAAAGGCCCAGTCCGGTTCCACTCGAGGTTTTGGCTGCGAGCTTGCTCCGGTAAAATTTACCGGTGACTCGGGGCAAATCTTCGGGATCTATGCCGATCCCCTGGTCTTGGACGAGTACGCGCACTCGTCCTGGTTCTTCGGCTGTGCGGATGAGAACTTCGGTTCCATTGCGACCGTATTTCACCGCGTTTTCGATTAAGTTAAGGATAATTTCCTGGATTAGTTGGGGGTCTCCTTCAATTGGAAACAAGGGTTCCAAGTCCAGAACGAATCGGATGTTTTTCTCCTCGGCTGAGAACTTCAAACGAGCAACCGCGAGATCTACCAATCGATTAATGTCCACAGGATCACGCTGAATTTCGAGAGACATCGATTCCATTTTGGTAACTTTTAGGATGTCGCCAATGAGGCGCCCCAGGTCGTCACTCGCACGGTCAATATTTTTCAGTGCTTCCTGCGATCTTGGACTGAAGCCCTCGTCCTCGGAAAGACCCATTTGTACGATGGCTTTGATTCGAGCAATGGGGGTTTTGAGATCGTGGCTAAACAGAGAAACAAAGTTGTTCTTAAATTCATCCAGTTCGCGCGCATATTCGCTTTCGCGTTTCGTGCGCCAAAAGTCTTCTTCTTGTTTTTTGACTTTGAAGCCCAGCAACAGCAAGTGGGCGCAGGCTAAAGTAAATAGTGGGTTTGCCAAGGCGATTGCGATCTTCCATTTTGCCAGTGCAATCCAACCAATACCCAGCCAAATAAAAGCCAAGCCGAGCAGAGCAACCCAAGCGGTGCTGAGAGGAAGATACAAAAGCACTCCCACGGCGATCCCGGCGGTAAAGAGAGAAAAAAGCACGGATACCCACATCGGAGTCACTGAAAAAAAGCGGTTTTGCCAAAGGCTTTCGAGAATATTGGCCTGAATTTCCAAGGGGGACATCAGGCCGTGGGGCGTTCTAGCGTAAAAGGACACCCCTCGCTCAATTCCCATCATTAGGATTTTTTCGTGGAAGAAACCTGGTGCCTGTTTCAATGCTTCAGCTTCAGTGAGCGTTGGGTAGCTGCCGGCGGGACCGCGAAAATCAAATGCGACTGGGAAGCTGAGTGCGGGCTGCAGTTTGGTGCCCACGAGGCGGTGATAAGATAACAGGGTTGGAGAGGGGAGTCCTCCTCCTTCTAAGTGGGCATGCCGAACAGTGCAGTCACTATCGGGCGTCGTATCCTCACGAAGCGCATCCTCGGAATAAAAAATCGCCAGTTTGGGCGATTCCTGAGCGAGTTTCTGAGTCAGAGAGGGTGGCGGTTCTTCGGACGATAGCTGCAGCAATACGATCGAAGTGGGAGCCAGATTCGGGCCTTTCAGACGCAACAAGACATCCCACAGAGGCTGATCCCAGCCGCTTAGGGGGACAAATGCCGAAGCAAAGCAAAGCGCGATACGAAGGGTGAGGGAGAAAAATGACACAGGGCGCAGCTTAGAGTGCTGCCGTCCCCCTGTCTAGAGACGGAAACCAAAATAGAATTCAATGCCGGTAAGGGTATTATCACCGCCCAAGCGGTTGATGGCCCACTTGATATCAACCATGAATGGGTTGAACTCAAACCCCCCACCAATCAACACGGTGGGCATGAAGATGAATTGCTCGGTAGCCACCGCGCTCTGGGCGCGGTACCAAAGGGCGCCACTAGCCCCAATACCTAATCCAAAGCTCACATTCTCAGACCAATGCCACATACGGCGTACCATGCCATCAAAACTAAAAACGTGGGTCGAGTTGAGTATGTACTTGTAGCCCACCATTCCGCGAAGCATCAAAGGGATGTTCTCATCTAGTTCGGAGTAGTCGTGATCAAAGTAGGCTCCAGCTTGGAAACCGAAGTCTTTGAAAAAATCTCCCGTGGGCGCAAAGTTGTTGTCCAGACGCGGCTCAATGTAAAAGTTACCACCGGCAGCGAACCCCACGTGAAAAACTCCAGCATCTGTGCGTGGAGAGTCATCGTTAAAATATTTTCGCGGCGCCTTTTTGGGTTTGGACGAGCGCGCGGGTTGAGCGTTGGTGGAAGGCGCGACATTAGATCCTGACCGAGGAGCGTTTTTGTCGGCGTAAGGATCTTCTTCGAGGTACTCATTGTTTTCACCAAAGACAGGGACATGGAGAAAGAAAGTCAGAACTGCCGCCGCAAACAGACCGCGTTGAATGCTGGGTGTCATGAAGAGTCCCTTTCTAGGTGTCTTAATAGGATAACGCCTAAAAAAAATCTTTGCAAAACAAAGCCCAGTGGATGGAAACGGTGAAGCCAGGTACGATCAATTCACATGGGCAAATTGGGGTGGGCGACGATATCGCGTGTCGGCATTGGGCTCGTCTGCTTGGCGAATACTTCTGTCTACGGCAAGTCGGGCTTCTCGCTAGATTTGGGTGCTTATGTAGATAATGTTTCCCAACGCCTATCGGCACCCGCCGGTTATTCGAGCAAAGTAAGCATGATTGCGGGATTGCTCCGCGCCCGGCCGATTTGGTCATTAGGCACTTCCGTTCAGATAGAACCTTCCTTTGCGCTCGTGATTCCCTGGCGAGCCAGCGCCGATGGGGCCACCAAAAAGTTTAACTCTTTCGTCGCAATAGATTTCGCTTTGCTCCCCGCCACTTGGTTAAAGTGGCGTGTGGGTACGGCAGTGCGGTGGAATGTCGTGTGGGGTCAAGGAGAATCTATTGAGCTAGATAACGGTACGGGCACAGCCACTTTTTATGCGCCTCCCGGATTGTCGAGTGCTTTTGGATTTTTGGTGCAGACGGGGCTTGAATTTCAAATCTCGAGCAATGTGTCCTTCGGATTGGAAGTTTGGGTGGCGCAGGTTATGAGCGCGCAGCGCCGCCGGTTTTCGGCGGTAACGTATTTGGGGTTCTCATTGTGATGCGGATTAAGGCCATTTTGTTTTTTTATGCGTGGCTTGGGCTAGCCCCTTCCACTTTTGGTTGGACACTGCAACAGGCGGGTCTTGGCGGCTGGGATGCCCATACTTTGACCATTCATTATAATTTGGCAGGGTGCTCAGTCGATGACGCGACTTTACTTGCGGTGATTGAAGAGGCTGTAGAAATCTGGAATGCATCCCAGGACTCCGGGCTGAACTTGGTGTTAAGTGATACTGAAAGTACCGGAACGGCAGCACAGGTCGTTGCGGGAACCGCTTCTCCCACGCCTTTGATTGTTTGTGATACGGCATTCTCTGCGAATCAGGGAGTAGATGGGGCAGTCATTCCGGGTCTAGCTCGTCCTGCAACCGCCGGGAATCGAATGGTATTTGCTGGAGTGGTTTTAAACTCCGAAGCCGGGATGGCAGCCAATATTCAAAATCTCACTAGCGCCAGATTGCTCGTCACGCTAACCCATGAGCTGGGCCACGCGTTGGGGCTGGGGCATAGTAGCGACCCCGATGCACTTATGTACTACAGCGTTAGCAACAAAACTTCGGCCCAGCTCACGCAAGATGATATGGATGGGATGGCGTATCTTTACCCCAGAAACGATTTTCAGTTTAGTCCATACGGTTGCGCTTCAGCGCACAAGTCTTTCAAACCACATCTCTCTACGGGATTTCCGGTGATGTTTTTGGTTTGGTTTAGTGTGTTAGCCGGATTGCCCGTTTTGCTAGGTCGACGCTTCAGATTTGAACGACTTCCTTGATTTCTGGAATGGCGTCTTTGAGTCGGGTTTCGACACCCATTTTCAAAGTGGCAACCGAATGGGAGCAGCTGCTACAAGCCCCGCGCATTTCCAAATAGACGATTCCATCTTCAAAACGATCAAAAGTAATATCTCCCCCATCCATCGCAACTGCTGGACGGATGTCCGTATCCAAAATTTCTCGGATCTTGCGTTCGATCTCCGACTGTTCTGCTGGAGCGGCACCGTCTTCGGAATAGTCTGCTGCAAAGATGGGCTCATTCGAACCCAGGTGGGTTTCCAGTGTCACGGGAACCTGCTCCGCAAGCACATCCCAGTCCCCCGCCGGGCCTTTGGTGATCGTCACAAACTGAGTGCCAATCAGAACCCCCTCGACTCCTGGTACATCGAAGAGTTTTTTTGCCAGCGGAGACTTTTCAGCCTTTTCCCGCCGGGTAAAATTGGCAGCGCCTTTTTCTTTGAGTTGACGATTCACGACAAACTTCAAGGTGTTCGGGTTGGGGGTAAATTCAAGGTTTACTGTAATAGGTTCCATTGATTGTCTCCGGCGCCATTCTTAACACAAATACCCGGCCTTTGGGGAGAGGCGAGGCACTGTGGAGTGCCAAGTTACCAATATCTATGGTTAATCAGCGACTTGATGCAACGCTCATGAGCCTGCGCTAGTTTGCCAGGCGTGTTTGTTTTTGCGGCATTGGTGCTGGGGGCTGAGACGCTTGCCCCAATTCAGGTAAAAGAATCCCGCCTCCCGGGAACTCCGGCCGCTTTGGTCTCCGAGTTTCAAGGTGAAGCCGTTACCCTGGATCCGCGCGGAGAAACGTCTTTGGTTCGGGTTCTGTCGCGTTCCACCTCTCTCTATGCGCTTCGTGCAGGCTCGGATAGCAGCCCGGCTCCGTTCTCAGTGCGAGGTCAAGATCCCACGCAGACGCGGTATTATCTCAATGGCGTCCCTTTGACGGACGCGCAATTCCATTCCTCTCCCGTGAGCTGGTTTCCTGCTGATGCGGTGGGTTCGGTGGATGTGTTTGCCGAGGGCACCCCCGCTCAGCTAGGAGGCGATGGTCTGGGGGGCGCTATTGCTTTGAATCTTTCGTCCCCACGTCAGGCTTCGACATGGGCCGGGGCGCGTTTGGGTTCTTTTGGGGCTCGTCGACTTTTTGCCAAAGCGTCTACTTCCAATCCTTTGGGTTTTTCCCTTTTCGTGGAGGGGCAACTCGCTCGGGAAGACTACCCCTACCGCTATGATGGGGGCACGCCCTTGGTCGCTTCAGACGATACAACGGTGTTGCGGCAGCATAACGGGCAGCGCAGTTTTGCGGTGCTCCCTCAGCTGGAAATCAGACCAGGTGCGCATAGCCGGTTGGAGCTATTTGGTTTTCATACTTCGAGAAGCCACGAGGTTCCGGGTCCGACAGGGCTTCCCCTGCATGGACTGCTTGATATTCGATACTCACTAATGGGAGCTCGTTTTTCGTCACGCCAAATGGGGGTGGGAGATTGGAGTGTGCTCGGGTACGGATGGGCGCTGGGGCAGAATTTTAGTGCAGACCGTGAATTGAATGCGCTTCAGATCCAAAACTCGTCGAGTCAGGCTTACGGAGCCAGGTTTCATTTGGACCAAGAGTGGGGAGGTTTGGCGGTACAGTGGAGTGGGGGGATGCATGGCGATAAAGCTCTTTTGTCGACGAGCTATGAATCGCTTTCAGCCTCTAGAACACTCATCCCAATTGGACTCTCAGCCCAGTGGCAATGGGTACCTCAGCTGCGACTGAAGGCCGCGACATTGGTTCAAAGGGCGAGTTATCGCGGCCTATCTTCTCGAGAAGAGTGGGGAGCTTCTTTCCGTTTGGGAGCGGATTGGATTCCCACTTCCGCAGATCGAATACACGGATTGCTGGGGCATTTTTTTCGCTTTCCTTCGTTGGTGGAGTTGTACGGGTCCCCTGCTGCGTTGATTGCCAATCCCGGCTTAAAAAGTGAAAGGGCCTGGAAAGCGGAGCTGGGTTGGCAGAAGCGATGGGTGCCTTCGGATTCCTGGATGCAAAAAGCAGAGGCGTCTTTGATACTCTCGGCGGCTCTTGCCGATGAACTCATTACCTTAATTCCCAACTCCCAACAGAGTTACTCTGCCCAGAATACGGGTTCGAGTCTGATCTTGAGTCCAGAGGCGGGCCTTTTGATCGATGTTTCTCCGCTTCTCTTTCGACTCAATGGCACCGGTTTGTTTGCTCAGAATATCTCAGACAGTGCGATCTATTACGGCAAGCAGCTCCCGCTGCGACCTAGTTTTCGTTCCGGAGCCGAAGTCGAGTGGAGTCGCTCTCAGTGGAAGGTTGCGTATGCAATTCAAACCACCGGGCCACTTTTTATGGATGCTGCGAACACGAAACAAGTAGGAACCTATTGGGAACACAGCCTCTGGGGTTCTTGGCAAACCTCGGGTTTTGGAATGTGGCTTGTCGAATTGCGTAATATCACCGATTCCACCACGGTGGCGGGGAATGATTGGGGCTTTTTTCTCAATCAGAATTCAACCGGAGTGGCTGGATTTCCAGCCCCGGGTAGGAGAGTGTACTTAACATGGAAATACGAAATCTAATTTTTGTTGCGGCATTGGGGATCGCCGGTTGCAATACGAAAACTCGATTGGCTGAAGTTCCCACTGCTTTGCAATCGACGAGTTTGAACTCACTCTACGTGGTGTTGAGTGACTTTGCGACTGGGGGAGTGATTCGTCATGACCTGGTCCTGGCTCGCCAGTTGGGTGAGACTCTTCCGGCCCACTCAGATGCGCTGGCTAGGTGGGATCCGTTTGGTTTGCGTCTACTCGTGGTGAATCGCCTTGCAGGAAATCACCTGACTCTTGCGACGTCGGAACTCTCTGCACAGCTGAACCAAATCCCGTTTACCGAAGGGCTAAACCCACAAGATATTTTGCCCCTAAGCGCCCAGGACGCCTACGTGTCGCATTACCATTCTTCGCGCTTAGAGCGATGGAACTTGGAGCAAAAACAGTTAGTCGAGACTATAGATCTTTCCCCCTGGGCCGACGAAGACGGTTTTCCGGAGGCCTCTTTTATGACGTTTAATGGGCAGAAGGTTGCTCTCGCCCTACAGCAGTTGGACATACGAAGCTACCATCCATCAAAGGTGGGGACGCTTCTGGTTATCGATCCGGTTACTAACCGCGTGGACGAGGCCCTGAGCCACTCGCTGCGTTTCCCAAACCCGTTTACGGAGTTTAAGAGGTTTGAGGGCGATTTTTACTTGGGGTTGGCCGGTGTCATGGATCGCTCTCGGCCTGCTTACGACGGCGGAATCGAGCGGTTGGATGGGGTTACGTTTGCATCCAAAGGTATCGTAGTTCACGAAGGCGAATTAGGCGGAGATATTCTGGGATTTGAAATACTGTCGCCCACACAGGCTGTGGCTTTGGTCGCTTGTCCCCATACTGTGCTTGTGACTTGGAATCCAGAAACAGGGAAAAAAGGGCGTGTACTATTGGAGGGCGAAGGTTTTCAGTTTTCGCAGATATTATTGGATTCGACGCGAGACCTGTTTTATGTGACCGATCGTTCTGCAGCAGACCCACGTGTGCGCGTGTTTGATTTTGAGTTCCACGAGCACCAAGAGAAGAGCATTGGCTTGAAACTGCCACCGTTTTTTATGGTGTTGGCTCCTTAAGTTGGAGGCATTAGGGAGTGTTGCGCTGGCCAGCGCCGCGGAAAGAAATTTGAGGGGAAGCTTCAGTTTTTAGGATGAAGTCCCAACGTATGCGGACCAAACCGTCGGGATCTCTCATTCCTGCTGGAGGGTTGGGGAATGGAGAGGCTTGATTGAAAGCGTCCATGGCCGCGTCGTCTAGATCCGTGAATCCGCTGCTCGCGACACGCGTGATACGGGTGACTTTGCCACTTTCGTTAATGAGAACGATGAGCTGAGTAACAAGTTCAGTGTCGTTCATTTTCGCTCCGCGACTCCAGAGCACGGCGAGCTTTCGTTCGACATTGGGTTTCCAAAATTGCCGAAGCGTTTCTTTGATTCGATGGTAGTACGAATAAAATTTAAACTCTCGAGTGCTTAGTACTGTGCGATCGCCCTTGTTGATATCTTGCAAGCGATCGTCGGTGGCAGCTAAGGGACCTCCATCGCCGCCAAGTCCCAGATCTTTCAGAGAGAGAGATTTCCAGTTGCGTTTGACGCCTGCCTGTTTTTTTGAGCTGAGTGCTGGTTCGGATGCAATGGCATCAGAGGTAGGCGCAGCATCCGGTTCACCTGTCGGCGGCGGGGTTTTCTCTTTCGAGAGTGAGTTCTTGATACCGGTTCCCTGTTTTTCCCTGAAATCATCTATCTGCGAAGCTTTGGTCTGTTGTTCCGCCGTTTGATTCTTTTCGCTGAGAATGTGCGCGTTGGGGTCGAGTTTATCGTTGTTGAGCTTTTCGGATTCTGCAACCTCAGGCTGTTTTGGTCGCACGGGCGGCGTTGGAACCGGGGCAGCTGAAGGAGGTACTTGAGTTATTTCGATGGGTCCGGCGTCTTCAATAACTCGGGGCTCATATTTCCGCATCCCACTCCACAGGAGGAGGCTGTGCACGACGAGCGATAAAATGAGAAACCACGCTCGCTTCAAACGCTACCTCTCGCTCGGTGTGTCAATGTGTAAGTATCGGAAACCCTGCGAGTTCCATTGTAGGACAAGTGGAGCGATTGCCAACCACCCTGCGCCATTTTCAGACAAGCCGTCATAACGGCCGTTTCGGCAAAATGTGTCAAAAAGTTGATGGGCTTTGATAGTGAGTTCGACTTACGAAAAAGTCCGGTTCTATCGATAAGAACTGGACGGAGGATTTCTTGGTCAAGCATGTTCGAGAACTAGCGCGCCCCGCAAAAGCCGCATTGCGTTCTCAACAGATTCTCCTGATTTTGTACCGCTATGGGTTGGCCGGAACGCTTGGTTCGTTGGGCATTGAACTGGGCAGACGCGGATTGCGTACTGCGGGCGTATCAAAGGCTCCCGCTAAGCGTTTGGATGCTGCTTTTGGGAAAAATCTCGCCGCGATGCTCATTAAACTCGGGCCGACGTTCATCAAGCTGGGACAGATACTTGCCTCCAGAGCCGACCTTGTTGGAGAGCCAGTCGCCGAAGAGTTGAGAGTATTGTTCAACCAAGTGCCGCCGGTGAGTTTTGCATCTATAAAAAAAGTTTTGAAGAAAGAGCTTGGGGCCGAGACGCTTCATCGAGCTTTTCAATTTATTGATAAAAAGGCGCTGGCTGCTGCGAGTCTGAGCCAAACGCACCGTGCTGTCCTTAGCAATGGCGCCGCCGTGGTGCTGAA
>CAZTDN010000030.1:0-35152 GCA_964611895.1 uncultured Pseudobdellovibrionaceae bacterium | reverse complement strand
ACCTTGCCATCTGAATTCTAACTTTGTAACTGGTACAAAAACTCCCGGCCGGTCAGGGGTGGCCGCTGAGTATGAAGGATTTCAAGATTCTAAAGCGGAATCCACCGATATTTATGATGCCCACAGAGAATGGGGCACCTTAAAACCCCTAAAGGAAGTTAAAGACACTATCGAAAATCACAATCAAGAGGGCTTTTTTTCGGAAGCGCACAATCAAATGCGTGAGATCGATACTGCCTTAGATGACTATGTGGACAAGCTCGCACGAAATGCGGAACTTGGTAATGTTGATACGACCAAAGTGAAAGGGCCCACGTTTGATCGCCTTGCTCGAATCTTTGAGAATGCGAATAAGGACAAGCTAGTCGTCAAAAAGTGGCCTTCCGCTTGGCTGTAGCAAGTTAGCTAGCTTTTTGACCGGAAGATAGGTCGGCGCTGCGGCTAATTCCAATTAACTGACACACAGGCAGCGCGTTGCCCTTTGGTTTTTGGAGCATTGAGAACAATCCCAGGGAATCGTATTCCTATAAGATACAGAACCATTCCTAAGATTATTTACTGTCAACGACAGAAGAGCGCCTGAGACGTTTATAAACAGAATACGACTACCTACCTTCTCACATCCCTTGATTTTATTAGATGAAGAACCCACTCACCTTTGGTTTCAAGATTGCAAAAGATATGGATAAGGGGGACCAATGTTCAAATCTTTTGTAGCACTCGCTGTTGCCGCTGGTACACTTTTCGCGATCGAATTGCCTTCAGATATTCAGGCATCCAAAGACCCTGTATCGGGTTGGCAACTGTGCTGGATTACTTTGGATCGCGATCTGTTCGAGGGTGGATGGCACAAAGAGAGTGGTTTTTCCCAAACCGCAGAAAAAACACAGCGATTTTACACCCCGGATTCCAAGAGCTGCCAAGCATTGGCAGATCGTTTTCAGCAATCACGTCCTTCAGAACTTCAAAAAAAACTGACTTCAAATCAGGGCGGCGCCCTCCCACGCAGCGCATATGCTAAGACGTTCACAACTTGGCAGTTCGATGATTCGATTATTAACGATTCGAGCGGGACTGTTTATAGCCGCGCTCTCACAGCGAATGGGAAGCGAGAACTCGCATCATTAAAGAAACGATCCAAAGTGCCTGCGACATTGGCAAGCCACTAACTAGGGGACCGCTTCCCAGCTTGCGCTTAAAGATGCGTTTCGCCTTCGGCGAAGCCTTCTGCTTCAAGTTGAATGGTAACGTGTCCGATCTTGTGTGAAGACTTGACGGAACTATGGATGGTTGAAAGCAGTCCATTTTGATCGCTTCCGTTTTTCATGACAACGTGAGCACTAAGAGCATTCACACCTGAAGTAAGCGACCAAACGTGAATATCGTGCACATTTGATACGCCTGGAATTGAATTCAGCTGTTCGCGAAGGGCGGCGATGTCTATTTCTGCGGGAGCCCCTTCGAGAAGAACGCCAATGGCCTCGCGAAGAAGATTCCAAGTGCGCGGAATAATAAAAAGACCAATACCAGCCGACACAATCGCATCTACAAAATACCACCCCGTAGCCCACATAACCCCGGCGGCCATAATAACGCCAATCGAAGTAACCGCATCGGAAAGCACCTCAAAATAGGCACCCCTCATGTTTAGATTTTGTTTTGAGTCGTGCCGAAGGATAAGCAGTCCGATTACATTCACCACCAGACCCAACACCCCTATTAGGAGCATCGAGAGAGTGGCGATGGCAGGTGGATTCTTAAAACGCTCTACGGCTTCATACAGGACATAAAAAGAAACACCCAACAAAACTACCGCGTTAACTACGGCGGCTAAAATTTCTGCTCGGAGATAACCGTAGGTCATCGAAGAAGATGCCGGTCTTTCTGCCAGTTTTATTGCAAAGAGCGCGAGCCCCAGACCAGCAACATCAGTCAGCATATGACCCGCATCGGCGAGAAGGGCCAGACTGTTTGTAAGCAGGCCTCCGACAACTTCAGCTACCAAATAGACTCCAGTGAGGATGAACACGAGAGCTAATCGTTTTTTTCGCGATCTATTTTCTAGCGACACGTGTGTCATGCGCGGGCCCCGCCCAACATTTTACAACGGCATTTTAATTTTGGATCTTTTTTGAGGCTCTTAATGAAGAATTAATGTTCGGTTCGATTTCAAAAAGTTTGATCTAACGTCTGCATATTTCGAAATCACTCATGTAAGTTACAGCATACGACGCTTGCTTTAGCACCAATTAGCTTAGAACATAGACGCTTGGGTTGGGGGATGCTCACCGTTTCAAGTAGCTAACGAAGCGTTCCCAAATAAAATACAAAGCTACTAAATTTGGGAGATACGCATGTTCGAAGAGATCATCGTGCCAGAGGCAATCACTAGTGCAACAGCAACCGATCGCTGCCATCACTGTCACCATTGCCATGGCTGCCATCGCGGCTAGAGCTTCATTGAAGGGGACAGCGCTAACGCTGTCCCCTTTCTTTTGAGTTTAACATGCAAAGAAACACTTTCGGACTTGAATGGACACCTGAGTTAGACGAGCCACTCAGAAACAACCTCGGTCAATTCACCGCCGTGGAAATTATTCCGGAGAACTTCTTTCAGAATAGATTCAAGAGCTTTTTAGATCTTCTTCGAACGACCCAGGTTCCTGTTTCGGTGCATGGCGTCCTACTTTCGCTGGGAAGTGCAGAGCCATTGAAAGAAGAGCATCTTCTTAAGGTCCTTGAAGTTATGGAGGGACTGAATGTCACAAGTTTTAGCGAGCATCTGTCTATGACAGAGGTGTCAGGGGTGGAATTTGATGCCCTCACTCCTTTGCCCTGGACAAAAGCTCAATTGGCGGTTGTCGGGGACAAGATACAAAAGATTCAAGACACCCTTGATGTTCCGTTCCTATTCGAGAATGTTGCTAACCGATTCGTCATCCCTGATGGAGACTTTGATGAACCGGGTTTTATCAATGCTCTGCTCGAGAAGACTGGCTGTGGCCTTCTTTTGGACGTGACCAATGTTTACACAAATTCTGTGAACTTTGGATTCGATGCGCATTCCTGGCTCGATGAAATACCAGCATCCTCAATCCACACTATCCACCTGGCTGGCGGGCACCATGACCCCGATGGGTTCCTGATGGATAGCCACGATAACCAAGTTTCCGAGGAGGTATGGGACTTGTACCAATACACGATGAATAGATGTCAGGGTGTCATGACCATCATTGAGCGCACCGGAAACCTACCCAATATGGAGATCCTTGTAGAAGAGTTAAAGAGAGCTGAAATCCTCTGTTCCCCTTTCGAAAAAACCTTAAGTATCAAAAAAATAGAGGCACGCGTATGAGTCTCGTGGCCTTTCAAACTGCCCTGGCGAACCTCGTACGCTTTCCAGGACGTCCTCTGGGCGAGACAATCAACAAAATCGGAGTTCACAACCTCTCAGATCGAGAAATCGCTACGCTCCGGACTTTGGCAACCGATCCACTAGTAGAAAAGTTTGGCACCAAAATGCAGTTTGTACGTCAGCGGGAAGCTCTTTCAGTAATGCGCTTATCTGCCGACCACATCGCACGGCCTATTCTTAATAAACTTTATTTTGAATACTTTGAGCCAAACCGAACTTCATCTGATCCTCTATGGGTGGGTGTGGAGTTTTTAAAAATGATTCTCTCCGATACGAGGTGCTTGTCTTTACTAAGCGATTGCCCAGTCTACGTAACGGATCTTCTCAAGTACGATTACGCTAAGGCCTATGTCAGCCGCCAAATTATTGCGAAACACGACCCCTACCTGCCCTCACAATCCTTACTTTGTTACAGCCATTTTCAAATCATCGATTTAAGCACCGATGTTCCCGCCTACGATAAAGCAAAATTAACAAGCACCGAGCACCAGACCATTCCACCTGCGCGTTCGATGAAAATGTTGTTTCTTCCTATCGCCGCCGGCCCTTTCTACCGAGCATTCCAGATTGACTCAGAGATCGAGACTTTTTTGCTTACTCAGCGCGACGCTCCACAACATTGGAATGGCCCGCTTCCCAAAGCGTATCCGGCAATGGTTAAAGCGGGCATATGTCGCCTACTGAACTAGATTGTATTGGTCTAATTCAAATCGTGGCATGGGTGTCGTGATTACATGAGTAATTTTATTTAACCGTAGAATCTCCCGACTTACGCGCTCACCCACAAGTGCTTTTCCATTTTCAAACTGGAAAAACATTCTACCCGTGTAAAAATCATATGAACCGGCGATGGCATCGAATTTTTTGGTGAAGCGCTCAGTCGGAACAACCCACCCTCCGAATTCAAGTGGAGAAAAAGGGTTTTGCGTTCCTGGCTCGGAGGAACCCAGCCCCACAGAAAGGTAGAGCTCCCATACGGGACCTATAAAGTCTCCACTGAGAGGCAACATTTTCTTTGCCGTTGCTGGCACAGTCACCCCACCGTCCTTTTGAAAGACAAATGACCCTACTCTACCGAACAAACGAGAGAACCATATTCCACTTATTACCCCCTTGCCGAGTTTGGTAACCTGCAAAATTGCATCTACGTCGGCATCGGCCTGGCTGAACACGAATTGTGGGGCCAAGAGTGGATTTGGATAGCTCCGTTCCGCAAAATGATAAGACAGGCTTTCCGAGCTGTTCTCATCTCCAAAATAGAGTGTCGCGGTAGCAGAGAGACGTAAACTAGCCGCCTCACCGGGGGCTGCGGCTGCTCGGTAAGTGAGTAGATTCATACCTCCGGCCTGATAAGTGTCAGTTAACTCGTGGTGCACATATCCCGTGTATTCTCCCTCCAAGTTACCCAATGATCCAGTTACGGCTGCCGCCGTGGGGCTTGTAGCGTTATTAAAAGAAGCTGGGGTCTCTACCGGAACAAGGGTGCGAGGACTAGGAATATCATTTGAGACACGCTTGAGCTCAGGGCATTCGGCGCAAGAAATTCCTGTGGGCGTTTGAGAGCAGCTCAGGTTTCCGTGGGAAGTGAAGATCGTAAGCTTGTTCTTGAAGAAGTTAAAAGACGCTTGAGAAATGTTTCCCCAAACACATTCTTTTGTTGGTAAAGGGCCGCAACTTCTTTCACTTTTTTCCCCAATGGTACCAGCGACGGAATACGCCCGAAAGGGATTGCCATCACGTTTCGATCCACCCGCAGCACGATAAGTGTAAAGTTGTAGAAGTGTTTCAACCGGATTACCATCAAACTTGCTTTTGCAAACCCCTCTATACTCTCCCCATACCGGGTCTAGTAAAGGGTACTTCGGCGCTATCGCTGTTCCACGAGCCAGAATTATTTCACCGGTAGCGCCGCTGTAGTTAGAACGAAACTCTCCTATGAATTCTGAATCAGTGAATTTTTTTGCCACGAGCGTTACCGGTTGATCCGGTTGCTCAAAGACGAACGTTTGGGTAGTGAGATCAAAACGAACGTCATCGAAATGTATCCCGATATACTCTCCCGATTTGAAATCGCCGAAATGGAGGGTCAAAATCGCTTTTAAGAGGAGTGTGTTCCCCTCCTCACGAGAAGCTATAAAATCAAGTTTTGCTAGCTGATCCCGCTTTATTGAAGAGTGCCGCAGCACTCCGCTGAATCGCCCAAACTTCGGAGCCGCCGCTTCTAGCGCGGATACAGCTATCAATGCAAATAGAACATAAATCTTCCATGCGTTTCCCATTTTTCCCCCATACCCATTTTAGTGATCGTCATGTGATGCATCCGCGACTGGCACGGAATCCACCGGGCCGCCCAAGGCCCGCTCCAACTCAATTCGCTGAGCTAGAAAATCAAATTTGTGCGTTTCTTCCCGCACTGCGACGTCATACAGCGCTTCGGCTGCCACCTTTACATCCATCGAATTTTTCATGCCGCGCCGGTACTCACTGAGGGTGGACTTGTAATATTTAGCTGCCCGTTCATGGTTCTTGGCTTCCAAGTGAACCCTGGCCTCAATGATCTTAATATGTCGAAATGCAACCTCTGTCTGGCTCACAGCTTGCAGTATTTGGTTTTTCAATTCCAATTCAGATCGTAGCCGCCGCGCAGTTTGTTCTCGTCTTTCCCACATGGTGTCGAAGCCAGAAAACAAATCAATTTTCGCAAACACCCCTACCGCGTAGGAAAATCCTGAATCCGATTGTGGTCGATAGTTATAATCGATGTAACCTACGCGAGCCTCCACATCGAGCTTAGGCATCCATCGTGATCGCCAAAGATTCGACTCAGCCGTCGAGATTTCTACTTCCTTGGATGCGACGCGAACTGCTTCGCTTTCCTTTCGAATCCGACCTATATAGTCCATCAACTTGCCGCGTAAATGTTGGTGTTGGAGTTTACCCGAAGGTTCTACCGCCGCTCCAATTTCATCTCCTAGTAACCTTCGTAGAGCTGTTCGCGCCTCTTCCAGTTCTTGCTCATAAAGTAAAACGTCGGATTGCAGTATAGATTCCCGTAAATCAAACTCCAAAACATCCGAGTCTACCGAAAGCCCGGATGCCCGACGCTGACGCGCCATTTTCTTGTGAGTTTCATTCAGCTCCAGTGCCTTCTTCTTGTAATCAATCAGCCCCCTTTTAAAAAGGTACGTATGGAAGGCCTTCTCCACGTCCAACCCAATGCGAAAGCGAGCTTGGTTAAGTTTTATTTCAGCGATATCTGCTTGAGAGTCGGCTATATCGACCAGCGAGGAGTGTTCAAAACCACTGAAAACGTTGTACAAGGCCTGTGCATAGCCCACAGGCGCGGTGTTATTGGAAACCAGAGTGGTAACAGTATCGGCGCCTCCTACCAGTGAAAGGGTAGGATAAAAACGTGATCGACTTCGTCCGGTACGAGCTCTAGCCTCCTCGTACGCTTTCTCCATCGCTTGAACTTCGAAATTGTGCGAAATGGCATATTTCTTCGCTTCTTCCAAACCCAACTTCTGGGTACCGTCAGCAGCCGCTTGAGCCAAGTAGGAGAGCCAAATGGCGGAAGTAACCAAGATCAGCTTCATTTACTTGTCTCGACTTGAATTTTGGCCGTCTTCTTCTCGCCGTCATGCACGGCATCAATCAAGACAAATAGCCGAACGGCACTACCGGGCTCTACTTTTGTTTCGAACCCAGCTCCCACCAGAGTGGGTTGTACTGAGATAGTTTTTTTAGCTCTTGGAAAATCGATCTTGAGCGAAGTTATAGAAACTGCATTGGGTGCTAATGGAGAAAGAACCACTGACTTTTCACTTTCTAGAGTCAGTGGATAGATACGAACCATCTTGGCTGCCTTATCATAGACCGCCTCAAAAAATAGAGCCTTTTCTACATGCTTAGTGCCGGGTTTTTCCTTGTCATGGTCGTGCGTGCTTTCGTCGTGATCGTGGTCTTCTTCTGAATGAGCCGCTTCCTTCACCACACCCCCATGCAACCCGGCTGGAGTGACTCCTGGCACTGAATGATCACCATGCGAAAATCCCAACCTAGATAAAACGGCGGCGGAGAGAATCAAAACGCCAATAGTCGATTTCATTTATCTTCCTTTGTTTCTGGACTGCCTGCGCAGTAGTTTTCGGCAGATTTTCTTCCAAAGTGATAAAAAACCGTGGGTGTCACGAACATATCCAGCAATGTAGAGCTAAACAGTCCGCCGAAAATGACTACCGCAACGGGGTGAAGAATCTCTTTGCCGGGTTCGCCCTTGGACAAGATAAGCGGTACAAGCGCTAGGCTCGCCGTTAAAGCGGTCATAAGAACCGGAACTAATCGTTCCAAAGAACCCCGAATTACCAATTCCAAGCCGAACTTCTCGCCTTCCTCTTTCATTAAATGCAAATAGTGAGAGATCATCATGATCCCGTTCCGCGAGGCGATTCCACAAAGGGTGACAAAAGCCACCATTGAAGCCACGGAGAGAATTCCATCAGAAAGAAAGATTGCAACCACACTACCGATTAACGCCATTGGAATATTGAGCATGATCTGGACTGCCAAAAAGGTGGACTTGAAATGCAGGAATAGAACTAGAAACACACCCCCTATCGATATCAAACCAAGCAACAACATTGTCTTGCTGGCCTTTTGCTGGCTTTCGAATTGGCCGCCATACTGAATGTAATAGCCAGCTGGTAACTTGACCTGTTTTTCGACCCGTGCCTGGATGTCTTGAACAATGCTATTCAAATCCCGACCTGCGTTATTGGCTTGAACTACAAGGCGGCGTTGCATGTTCTCGCGATTGACCATGTTAGGGCCGGTAGTTTCAAAAACATCCGCCACCTGATCCAGTGTCACCTTGGAACCATCTGGCATGGTTTTAACTACTACCTTCTTAATTTTTTCAATGTCAGCACGAGATTCATCGTCAAACCGCATGAATACGTTATAGATACGTTGCCCCTCTAGGACTTGAGCCGTGACCTCGCCCTCCAATGCCATTTCCAACAGGGTTGCAAGTTCTCCAACCACCATGTTGTATTTGAGTACGTCCTCCCGAACAAACTGCACTTTGATCTTGGGAATCTCTACCTGTGGTTCAATTTGCAAGTCCACCAGACCAGGTACGGTGCGGATGGCATCATAAACCTGAGCTGCTGTAGAACGCATTATTGGAATATCCGTGCCGAAAATCTTGATCGCTATCTGCGCTTTTACACCTGAGAGTAGATGATCCAGCCGGTGCGAAATTGGCTGACCAAGATTGATAAAAGCGCCCGGTAGATTTTGCGATAGTCGCGAACGAATATCTTCCAACACAGCATTCCGCTTACGTCCCTCAGTCTTAAAGTCCACGTCGATTTCGCTGTTATTCACTCCTTCAGCATGTTCATCAAGCTCGGCTCGCCCCGTTCGGCGGCTTACAGACTTCACTTCCGGCACCTCTAAGATAATTTTCTCCGCCTTAGTACCGACTTGGTTGGAATAGGCCAAAGAAACTCCAGGTGGCAGAATCACCGAAATCATCGCCGTGCCTTCATTGAACTTGGGCAGAAAATCCTTTCCCATGAAAGGAATCAGTCCGACTGCAAGGACAAACGCTGCAGCTACTCCAATGAGAACTCGTTTTGGTTGGGCAATTGCCTTGCGCAACACTTTTTCATCCCACTTCTTTAGAAAACGCACGAGCCAACCATCAGCTTCCTCTTTCATCGCCTTCATCTGAGGTAAGAGATAGGAGCACATGGCAGGCGTCACTGTTAGTGAAACGACGAGTGAAGCAACCAGCGAAATGACATATCCAATCCCTAATGGGGCGAAAAATCGACCTTCCAAACCGCCCAAGGAAAATAGAGGAATGAAGACCAAAACCACAATGATGGTGGCAAAAACAATTGAGTTTCGAACTTCTTTGCTTGCTTCAAAGACTACTTGGAGAGGCGGCAAGGGGTTAGCAAGGTGCTTGTTTTCTCGGAGCCGTCGAAACACATTCTCGACATCGACGATGGCATCATCCACCAGCTCCCCGATCGCGACCGCCAATCCTCCCAACGTCATGGTGTTGATTTCTAAGCCGAAGCACTTAAAGACGATCGCCGTGATGGCAAAAGAAAGTGGGATGGCGGTTAAGGTTATCGCGGTAGTCCGGAAGTTGAGTAGAAAAAGAAAGAGCACTATAGCGACGAGTATCGCACCATCCCTAAGAGCTTCTTTCACGTTCGCCACTGCGTGTTCGATAAAATCCGCTTGCTTGAACAACTCTCGATTTACTTCAATTCCCTCAGGGAGACTGGGCGCCATGGCATCGAGCGCTTGCGAAATGGTGTGAGTCAAATCCAACGTAGAAGCACCTGGTTGTTTCTGGACGCTTAAGATCACCGCAGGATGCGAATTAATACTCGCGTCTCCACGCTTAATCTGAGGACCGAAACGCACCTCAGCTACGTCTTTAACCCGGACAGGACGACCAAAAAAACTCCCAATGGAAGAGTTTTCCACCTGCTCGAGGGAATTTACTCGACCAAAGTTTTGAATCAGGAATTCCTGGTTGCCGACATCCACGAATCCGCCGGTTGTATTCTGGCTTAGGTGCGTAAGATTGTGTTGAACAACATCAAGGCTAATATTTCGTTTTCTTAACTCCTCTGAAGATAGGAGAATCTGATACTGCTTTACGCCACCCCCAATGGGAATTACCTGAGCGATACCCGGAATCGAAAGCAGTCTCGGGCGCAGCACCCAATCGGCAATCGATCGGAGCTCCATAGGAGGTATTTTTCCATCTTTGGACGATAACCCGATGAGTTGAAACTCGCCCATGATCGAGGAGATAGGCCCCATGATAGGGGTGACGCCCTTAGGAAGCTGCTCCTTGACCAGCGCCAATTTCTCGGCCACTAGTTGCCGGTTTCGATAGATGTCGGTCCCCCAATCAAATTCTAAATACACGACTGAAAGACCGACGCCAGAGCTGGAACGAAGGCGTTGCAAGCCGGGCGTTCCATTCACGGTTACTTCGATTGGCTGAGTCACTAAAACTTCGACTTCTTCGGGAGCAAGACCTCCTGCTTCTGTCATGACCGTGACTGTGGGCCGATTTAAATCAGGAAAAACATCTATTGGGAGGTGGACTGCTACCCAAATCCCGTAAACCAAGACCGCAACACCACACAAAAGAACTATGAAGCGGTTGCGTAACGAGAAAGAAATAACTCGATCGAACATCTGAACCTAAACCCTATAAACGAAATTGCATTCCAAAATCCGTGGACCATCCACGCACATTCTGGCTGTCACCAAATGACTGGACCAAAGTAGCCCCTACGCGAAAGCCTGTGAACCAGTCTGTAGATGGAAAAAATGTGATTGCAGCCTCGAAGTAAGAAAAAGGCAGCCAGAACCCCTGCTCAAGACCATCCAGACGGCCCTGCTGATAGATCCACTGCAACCCGGCACCGCCCCCGATGGAAGGCTTCAAAAATGAAAAGTGAGGGATTTCGTATTCCATCGTCAGCCCAGCACTTGCTGGGAGCCAATGCACGCGAATAGAGTCAGTGAGCGAGACACCGGTTTTGGATCGGACTGAAAATAAAGATTCACGGAATGAATAGCTCACTCTCCCTGTTGCCTGAATCTCAAGCCCTTTCCAACGAGCAATGGGCGCCGCCACAGCCAATCGCAAGCTAGGCAGTGTCTGCATGTTCGGTGAATAATCGATATCGAAGTAAGGGTTGCTTAGTATGAATTTTTCCGGACTAAAAAAGCTTAGTGACGGTGATACTTTCCATCCAGAACTAGTATCTAATAACTCAAGGTTCGAAGCCTTCGCATTGTCATTGAAGATCTTATCTACGAGTCCCGATTCGACCTCAAATTCTGAAGCGTCGATAGTTCCCGCGCCAGCATCAACCGCCTGGCCTGAGTTACATAGGAAAACCACGGCCAGAGCACTAAGCCTCAAGTAGCGGATCATTGTTTTGAAACCTCCGCGTAACCCACCTCACCTAGAGCATCCGTTGCCACTCGAATGATCATATTCTGTTCCTTTGCTTGCCCCTTTAGCGTGAGCTTGTAGTCGCCGGATGTTTTTGCAACGAACTTTTGAGTAAATAAGTTGTACTGAACATCGGAGAACGGCATTTCTACAAACTCATTTGAGGTCCACGGCCCCAAATACAATCGCACCGAGCCAGTGATTCGCACACCGTTAGGAGCAGAAAGGTCCTGACTGGTGACAAAACTGAGCAAAATTTTATCTGGGAGGTTTGAGTCCGGGTGAGTATTTACCAAATCCCCTTGATAAGTACCCTTCAGGCTTTTTGTGGGATCAGGCGTAGTAGATCCGTCACGTCGTTGAAGAAGGATCGTTCCGGATGCCGAAACTTTGGGCGCGGTCCAACTGCCAGAGAGATTCGTTCCATTCACCACCAAAGCAAGAATCATCTCTTTTGCTTGTTCATTGGAACAAACAATATTCAGACTACCTCGCTTTGGATCGAATTCGGCTTTGTCGATTCCAAAGCCAACAAATTCATCGGGCCCATCGCCCAATAGAATCCTTAAAAATCCGGTCAAAACAGGAGTCGGAACAGGATCGACTTCACCATCAACCGGTTGAGGAATGTCCTTGATTTGGAGATCTACCGAAATATTTTGCTCAGAGCCCGAGCTTTGGGCGAGTAAGCCTAAATAGCTACCCTCGACCATCTCCAGTTCACGACGTTTGGATTCAGCCGTATTGCGCATTTGCTCACGACGGCCATCGCGCTGGCTAAGGCTACTTTTTGAACAGGCGGATACCAGCACGAATAGCAGGCCAACCAAGCAGATTAGTTTTCTTGCTCGCATACGCGCCCTCAGTTTACTGCCTCTGTATTTTTGCCTCAGCAGCTTCTCCTAAACCGTCAGCGAAGATTTTTGGCTCATAAGAACCCGCGGGGCTCATTGTCCCCTTGAAAGTCAGTCCATATTCGGCGGTCTTGAAGGTGAGATACCGGTTATAGAAGTTGAACTGAACGTCTGTGACCTTGGTTTCGACATATTCCCAAGAACCAAACTCTCCTAAATACAGACGTACATTTCCCGTTACTTTAATCGTGGGATCTGTAGAAGCGGTATCTTGCGTCGTAACCAAAGAAAGGGAAATGCGCTCCGGCAAATTAGATTCTATGTGTGTATTAGCGACTTCGCCCCGATAGTGACCTGTTAGAGTTTTAACAAGCACTCCATTCTTTGGGGCTGTGGGTGAAGCGCCTTTAAGAGCTTCGAACTGGCCGACTTTCCCCTGAACAGTAGAAAACCATTCACCCTGCAACTTCCCTGATTTTAAACTTCCAATAAAGCTCACATCATTTTTCGCGTCTTTCATACTGATCTGGCGAGTGAGTAAATTCATCGGGCAATCATCAAACTCGTACGTGAGAAACTCGGTCGAGGTGCTGTCTCCAAAGAAAACCTTCACGTTTGCAGAGATTTTTAGAGTGCCGTTTCCTGGGTTCACCGTTCGAAGAGTGATAAAGGCTTCCTGATAAAAATCGTTGTCGTCCTGCTGCAAAATCGCCTTGTAAAGCCCAGCCACAGGTTCGGTTACCGGAGGGGCTGCGAACCCTACCGAGGCACCCATAAAAACGAGACCAGCAAACAAATATTTGGAAACCATGACTCACCCTTCCCAAAAAAGTTCACCATCAGTGTGAAAGCAAAAAGCCCTTATTACACTATAAGATAACGTTAAGACGCGGTGGGTCATAGAGGCGTGCGGCGTTGATGTTATGAAAGATAAATGGGAAGGGGATGATAAATGGGGCCGCATTCTGTTTTGATTGTGGAAGATGAAGCTGACTTGGCGGAACCGCTGTCAGAAGGACTCCGAGCCGAAGGTTTTTGTCCAACGATCGCTTCTACTGGTAGCAAGGCTCTTAGGTTGTTAGACACCGAGTCCTGGAGGCTGGTTGTTCTAGACTTACTTCTGCCTGACATCTCTGGCGAATCGGTTCTAGCATTTGCCCGAGAGCAAAGTTACCGACCATCTGTTCTCGTTCTGACAGCTCGGGGCACGACTCAGGACAAGCTCAGTCTCTTTCGAATGGGCTGTGACGATTATCTTACCAAGCCCTATGCATTCGAGGAGCTGCTAGAAAGACTCCGTGCGCTGTTACGTCGCTCTTATCGAGTTACGCCTGAAAAATTCAACTACCAAGATCTTGCGTTAGATCCAGATACTCACCTTTTGACCAGCCAAGAACGTAACGTTTTGCTCACTCCCAAAGAAGCCTCGATGCTTCGATTGTTTATGGAAAATGCGGAGCAAGTAGTATCGCGACGTGAATTGCTTCACGGAGTGTGGGGCCTCGAAAGAGAACCAGAAACCAATTTCATTGGAGTGCACCTTTTCAACCTAAGAAAGAAACTGGGTCAGGTCAAACGCGCTGACTGGCTCCGCACTGTACGTAATTCCGGGTTTGTACTCTCCGAAATAGAGAAAGCTTCCCAGTAGGTAAAGATGTGAATTTAAAGTTTCGCTTCACGCTAGCTATATCAGCCGGACTGCTTACCCTAGCGGCGGCTTTCTCAGCCCTTGTTTATACTCAAGTAGAAGGCCGACTTTTTTCCGATGCTAAAGCCGCCCTTACCGCTACATTGGAACACGAGTGGCAATACATCGATCTTGAGGGGCATCAACCCGACGCGACCTCGAATCATTTTGACAATGTATTTTTCAAACTCACGGCAGATGGAAAAGTTATCTTTAGCACTTTTCCCGAACGTATGAATGACGCGTTCGACGATTCAGCTCACTTCTTGCGGCAAGCCCAGTCCCAGACCCGAGATGGCAAGTTATATGAACTCCTGGGTATACTGAATCTAGGCCCCACGCAGCGATACCTTGCGACACTTCGAAGAGCTTTATGGCTGGGATGCGCTTTGGTTTTCATCCTTGCTCTCCCGCTAAGTTATGGCTGTGCAAGCCTTCTTCTTCGACCATTCAAGAAATTGTCTGTTATGGCAAGTGAGCTCACCGCTGAACGATTGTCCTCACTTATTCCCGAGCCTCAATATAAAGATGAATACGCCAAACTCGTACGCAGCTTCAACTCCTTACTACTCCGCTTAGATCGCTCTTTTTCACTCATGCGACGATTCGCCGTAAATGCCTCCCACGAATTTCGAACACCGATCGCGATCATCACCGCCCAAACAGAGATGGCACTCAGACGACAGAGGGAGCCAGCAGAGTACATCCAAATAATTCGGAAAATAGATACTCAGGCAAAATCTCTTCGTGAAATTACTCACATGCTCTTGTCCCTGTCTGAGCTAGAGAAACTTGAACAAGAAGGTACCCGGTCGTTGGATGTTCGAGCCAGCTTGGAAGCAATCATTCAATCCCTCACTTCCAAATCGGAAACGCATAAGAAAGCGGTCGCTCTCAATATCGAAAACTTCATTTACCGAGGCAATGAGGGCATTTTTCAAGGAGTCGCCAGTAACCTTATTGAAAATGCCCTGAAGTATTCCAAGACAGCGGTGAAGGTAAGCGCAGCAAACAGCCTCGGAGCTCTTGAACTTAAGATTGAAGATGATGGCGATGGAATTCCCGAAGCATCATTTAAACGCATTGGAGAACCTTTTTTTCGAGTCAAACCATCAGACTCGGACCATGGATATGGCCTGGGACTTGCCCTGGTATCCGCATATGCAAAAGTAAACCGCACCACACTTCAATTTGAACGTTCTCCGATGGGGGGGCTAAGTGTTAGTGCAAAATTTCCACAAGCTTCATCGGCGTGAAAAGTCTCTGCTTGTTTAGGAAGGTTGCTGTGATCTTTTCCACCTTAGCGAAGAGATAGCTGTCCTCAAATCCAAGCCACGGTTTTTAACTAAATCCACCCAAATGGGTTCTATTCCGAGAACAACGACACCTGATAAAACCAGCACAGCCACAATTGTTGGAACGGTCGGCAATCTAGTAAAGACCAACGATATAAGAAATCCAATCACCGAACTAGAAACAGCCAGAACAACTGATAATACAAGGTGCCGACGCAATCCCTGGATCTTGCTTAAACTCAAAAGACCAGTCGGGATGAATAACATCGCTGTTGTAAATAGAAACCCGACATACTGGACAGAGATGCTTAAGACCAACAAAGATAAAAATCGGAATACCCAGGGCGATGTAAGTTTACGAGTCGAAGGAGGACACCCAAATAGAGCCCATTCAAATGATTCATTAGAAAAACTGGCCCAATTCCGGACCAATAAAAAGAGCGCCACAATGGAGAGTCCCAGCGAAATTTTGGAACCCAACTCAGTTAGAGTCGCAAGGTCGCCAAAATACACCTGGGCTAAATGGTTTTCCAGCGCCGGGAAGATAGAACTAATTAGATAGCCAGAGGAGAGTAAAGAAGCAAATAGAACAGCAAAGAGGGTGTTTTTGGAAGCCGCTCGACTCGCTACCCATCGATCCGTAAGCAAATAGGTCGCACCAGAAAATACCAAAGCCAGGGTCATCGGACCTACAGAAGTGAGGAACGGTATATCAAACGGCTGAAACAATCCGAGCCCCAATAGAACACCCACCAAAGCCCCTTGCCCGACGCAAATAGTCTGCATGGCGCGGTCTCGTGTCGCTAACTGAACCCCTACTAACGCAAGAACCGAGCTAACCGCACAACCCGCACCGATCGTCCAACCATAAATAGCTGCTAGTGCTAACATGTCGCCTCCCACGTGCTTCGCTGCTCATCGAGGTCTAGTGGAACCACATCAAACTTGGATCGCTCATCTTCTTTAAGCCCTTGGTGGCAAACCATGACTATCGCTCTTCCAGGGCCAGTCTTTAAAAACTGGGCCATTACTTCAACCATGGCTCCGCGACTGCTTTTGTCCAGGTGGTTCATAGGTTCATCGAAAACCATTAGGCTGGGATTTTGCAAAAGCGCCCGAGTCAACAAAGTGCGTTTTCTCTCACCACCACTTGCGGAATTCCAGGCTGCCTCCAAGTGCTCGTCTTTGAGAAGGCCATACTGTTTGGCCGCGTTTCTAGAAACTGACTCCAATTGAGAGATCCTCAAAACATCAAGCAAGGTCAGTGGTAGATGCACCTCCGTATTTTCCAATTGAGGTAAATACACTTGCCTGCCGTTTTCTACATTCACGCTGATGTGCCCCCAATAATGAGTACTTTCGCCCAATAGAGTACGTAGTAAGCTAGATTTCCCGCAACCGTTTGAGCCGGTTACCAAAAGCATCTGCCCTTCTGACACAGTGAAACTCAGATCCTTCTGAAGAACTCTCCCGGTAGGAGTGCTGTAAGTAAGCCGATGTGCTTCAACAATGGGAGAGTGCATTAGCCTGCCTCCGGAGCAAGACGCAACTTAATGGCGTCTACAAGTTTATCTTGAAACGATTCGTAGGAAACAAGGCCCTTGCGAGGTTGTAGTGACATTGGGAGTTGGACTACCGGGATTCCAGACAACTCAGTAAAACGCTGCAAGGTCTGTTTTGGAGCATTTTCGCTCGCCACAGCTAACTTTACCCCTGCCGCTTTTGCCGCCAACGCCACCTCCACCAACCTCCCAGCCGAAGGAGTGACCCCCGGCTTCTCCTCGATACTGCCATGGGACTTTAGGCCATAGACGTTCCAGAAGTAACTAAACTCTCGATGGTATTCCATCAAAAGAGGGCCTTTTTGCTTGCGCAAAACTGCGCCTAGCTTTGTCTTATTTTTTTCCGACATTGCTTCTAGGCTGTCTGAAGTAACTTTTGCCTGTTTAAGGTATTCCGCCGCGTGAGTGGGATCTTGTCCGACGAGTATGTCCGTGACAGCTGGAACAGCTTGAGCCAAATGTTTAGGACTCAGCCAGAAATGGGGGTTGCCGCTAGGATGGACATCCCCCAAGGAGCGGTCCACACCACCAATCGGTTTCTCTAGTACCTGAATCGACTTTCCTGTTTCGCAATACCCCTTTCCGCCCTGTTGAACCTGGGCATTTCCGGACCTAGCCAACACCTTGGGCATCCATCCCACCTCGAGGTCTAGACCCACCAGAAAAACCGCGCTTGCATTAGACACCAACCGAATAAATTCGGGCACAGCATCTACATAGTGAGGATTTTCCGTTCCTTTCAAAAGGCTAGTTACTTCGACGTGGGTTCCTCCAATTTGTTTTACCAACCACGCCAAATCAGTCGTAGAAGTTACTACATTTAGAGGAGCGCCCTGACCATAGGCGGACCAGAATAGGAAGAATGCAATCGAAACAAATCGACTCATGACATATCTCCTAAAAATCGTGCGCAGGGTGCGCCCCGAGAAAAAATACAGCCTGAAACTCTGCAATCTTATTGGATTGGTCCGAAGCCCCAGACTTTTCAAAGCTTTGAGTGTAGGCCAAACGAAACAATGCAAATTCACTATTCCTATAAGTGAGCGTCGGAACTACGTTGAAAGTGCCGTTGGCGTAATCGAACCCTCCGCCATCCTTCAGATTTGAAATTGTGTAGTAGTCGAGTCTTGTCCCGAGAAAGAAGTTTCCACCTAAATGCATTTCGGGATAAACATAGGCTCCCCAAGACGTCTGCGTTCCCAAAGTTTGAAACCAAATCTCAGATTGAAACAGAAATTTGAGAACTTGTGCTTCTCTCCACTTGGCTGCAATGTCGAATCCGATCAAAGTATTTTTGATTCCGTTTGAATCAGTTCGACCTAGGTAGTTGGCCCCAATTTGGACCCCGCCGTCCCACGGTAGAGACGCGTAAGTAACGGCACGCAAGTAGTGTGTTGGAATCTTGGGTTTGCTGCCTCCTGTATGGTCATGACCAAATGTATACCCACTGGTTACTCCACCTGTGAGTTCCAAGAAAAATGGGGTGGGAAGTAAGTAAGTGTATTCGACGCCTGTATCCTGCGCAGCCTCGTCGGCAAAAAACACACGATGATACTTGGGAGGTGAAACAAACGGCCAGTCATGACGGTGAATCTGGTTTAACCGCCCGACTCCCAGGAAAAAATGCCCCAGACGAAACCGGGAGCGAGGTATCAACTTACTAGATCCGACGTAAGCCTCGTGAATCTCAAGTCGCATCACGCCCGCCTCAGTGTGTGCTGCTATATTTAGCTGGCCATCAAATAAGTGATCCGCAGGGGCATAGAGTAAAAGCTCGGCCTCGCGAATATCAAATCTATCAGTAGCTCCACTTCCATCATTGAGACCGTACTGACCTAAAGTATCGACCGCTACGGAAGTCTTTAGGCCGCCAAGATCCTCAGCTAGAGCCCCTGTGCTAAGGCAAAGAAATGCTATCGCGAGTAACCACGCTCGATTTGATCGCATAAATGGTTAGTGGTTCTCGCGTGGTGCGCTTTGAACAGCATTTGTCAGGGTTGCATTCTGAAGCTCCACACCCCATAGGGTCCCTTTTAATCCAGTGAACGCATATTCGTATTCGTTATCACCGTTCCAAACGACCAAATGACCGTGCCCATGAATGTCTACGGAGAAAGATAATTCATCTAGTGTCGATACGGATGCAAAGTCGGCAGATTTGTCCTGTACCTCGGAGCCAGCCTTGAGCTCGACCTTAAGGGAGTCTGAGTTTAGCCGCGTAAAACAAAGTCTCACACCGCCTTGTAATTCACGATCAGTCTGGCTTACTAAACAAACGCTTCCTTGTGGGTCCAGCTTAAAATTCAAAGCGTAATTGTTGTCAGCATCCACCAAAGGTGTTCGAAAAAGAATTCTCCCCGTTCCTCGAATGGAAGAAGCATCTGACTGAAGAGTGCTACCCGGTAGAACGACGTACTCATTGCCATTAAGATTTTGAAGAGATCTATCTTCTCCCTGTCTCGAACCACCACTGCCACATCCCACTAAAAATGACGCAATACCCAGAACAAGAAACTTCTTGAGATCAATCATGTTAAGTCTCCCCATGGTGTTAAACCTTTCTAAGGGTACGGGGGGCATTAAAATAGATCACTTTAAGATTATTTTAAGCCGCTCTTTTAGTTGCAAATAAAACACCGTATCCATCTGGATGTTGGAAGGGGCAGTGTAGATCAGGAATAGCTAAGACTTTCAATAGACGTCCTCCTACTACTGCATGTACCCAGCAGAGCAGAAGGATCAGTGAAGAACGCGTAGGCGGTCGACAGCGCGGAGGGCTTCTTTGAACGAGACCTTGTAAAGCCTTATCAGCAGGTAGAAGTGGTCACAAGGAACGCGTCCCAGAGAGCTTCGCTCGTAGCGGTCAAGGGTTCGGGGGGGCCATCCCAAAAGGCGTTCAACATCTGTCCGCGTCATGTGGCAGGATGATCGCCACCTCATAAGAGGAGATACGACATTCATTCAGGACGCTGGTATAACAGCGTCCTAGTCCCCCGTAAAGCACCGTATCCTGAACAGGATGCGTTTCAGCACCTTCCTTCAAGCAGTCGGTAAGAACATCAAAGCCGAAAGGGTTCGGCGTGGTTTGCGCCAGGCCGATCTTGAGGAGAAAACGGGCATCTCCCTTAGGTACCTTCAGGATCTTGAGTACGGGAAGGTGAACCTAACTCTTCGGACGCTCCACGCTGTCGCTATGGCCTTGAAGGTGAGCCCTGAGGCATTGATTCGTTGCGACTAGCTCGTAAATGGTATCCGAAAACTTTGGTATAATGGGCAGGTCAAGGAGTTCTTATGAAACGCTTACTGTGCGTGATCGGCATTCATCTTTGGGGTGAGCACTGGATACCAGTCGGCATCCCCAATGCCAAACCAGTATCCAAATGCGCCCGCTGCAATAAGCTGAGTTCCTAGCTGGCCTTCTTCTCTTGAAGAAGATTCATGAGCGTAGTGCCGCCGTCAGAAAGGATGTAGCCCGTGTAGTGCTTTCGGCAGACATCGGGACTGTTTCCGAGGGCCGTTGCGATCAGGTCCAGCGAAACCCCAAGCCCCAGGAAGTGAATCGCGTATGAGTGTCGTAGGTCGTAGAAGTGACAATGCTTGTCCACCCTCGTCGGAAACTCCTTCTGGCAGGCCGCCCGCATGTAGGCGCTTAGTCGCACATTCCGGATCGTAAGTCGCGCCTCTACCGGTATTGCTAACCACTCCTTCACATAGCTGTCTAGCTGAGCAACAACAACCGCCGTTCGGATCGTTCGGGTCTTCGTGGGCCGCTCTTCTCGGTACTGGTCAAACTGAGAGCGCACCGTGATGACCCGCGTGGTTTCGTTGTACTGAGCAAGTGAGAACAGCTCTCCTACCCGGCAGCCTGTCGCGAACGCGGCCCCGGCGAGAGCTCTGACGAGTGGATTCTCGATATGCGGAAGGACTTTCTGAAACTCTCCGAGCGTAAGGTGTCGAACCCTCTCAGCTACGGCTTTGTTTTCTCCGACTGAGAAGTTGACTTGCCTACCAGCAAATTTGAACAGGGCATTTAGGGCGAGAACGACGTGGTTACGCTTCTTGTACGGTAGGGCGTAGATTCGCTTCTGAACTTCCTTCTCGCTTACCGTCGAAATAGGATCGTTGCCAAGCAAGGCGAGCGCACGTCGGAAGCTGGCCCTTGCTGCCTTGAGAGATCTGGGCAAAATGTCGCGTGTCTCGTACTCTTCTCGGAAGTACCGCTCGAAGATGTCTACGTTGCCGTCGAGATACGCCTCTGTCTTTCCGCCCTGCTCCGCCCGAAGCTCGGTGACTATCTGCTCCACTTGGGTCAGCGCAACCTGAGCGTCGATTGTACCGCTCCGGTACATCTTGTTGATCGAATCAAGGCGCTCAGAACGCACCTGCTGGTACTTGTTCTGTAACTGACTCATGATCCGAAATGACTTGTGATTCCCTCTCGGCGGGACGATCCAATAGTAACGCATAGAGCCTCTCTGTCTTGTCGGACAGAGGGCTAAAGTTGGTGAGAAATTCTACCAATCTTGCCGAAGTTTTCTACCAGCAGACTGTGTAACTATGCGGAATCATTGGTTGGCGGACTAGGGGTCGAACCTAGATTCGCAGAGTCAGAGTCTGCTGTCCTGCCATTAGACGATCCGCCACCAATGAGATTAGGAAACTAGCCCAAGAGTATGGAGACGTTCAAGCTCCTCTTTTAGCTCTTTTGGGGTAACACTCGCCGTGCCGATTTTTCCCACCACAATTCCCGCAGCGGCATTGGCCACCTGCATGCACCGGCTCAACGAGGCCCCTGTTACCGACATCAATGCCATCACCGCGACGACCGTATCGCCTGCACCCGTAACATCAAATACTTCCCGCGCAAAAGTCGGCATACGCAACAACTCCGACTCGCCCCGAGTCAAACAAACCATCCCTTTGGCCCCACAGGTCACCACCGCGTGCTCGGCCTCGGTCTCTTGCAAAATCTTTCGGGCTATCGCCGGCAGGCTTTCTTCTGTCCTGGAGATTCCTGTTAGCGCCTCCGCCTCGGCGCTGTTTGGGGTAAGCAAGGTTACTCCTTTGTACAGCCCCAACGCTGCACTACGACTCGGATCCACAAAAACAGGCTTCCCCAACTGCTTTGCGTGGCGGACAAAACTCACCGTGTCCGAATTCCACAATCCCTTGCCATAGTCCTGCAAAATCACCCCGTCATTGCTGGGCAAGAGGTCGCAGATCGACTCCGTAAACTGTTTAGCAAGTTTCGGATCAAGCAAATGGCAGCGTTCATAATCAACACGCACCACATGTTGCTTCTGGGCGATAATTCGAACTTTGCGTAATGTAGGACGAGTCGCATCTGCAATAAACGCGCTCCCTTGAATTCCCGCAGACGCGATCATCTGCCGCAACTTTTCGCCATCGGAGTCAACTCCACAGACAGAAAGCAAAGTGGCATTTCCCCCGAGTGAAACGATGTTCTGAGCTACATTTGCGGCCAGCCCCAAATGAAAAGACTGGGACTCCACTTCAATGACGGGCACCGGAGCTTCGGGGCTGATCCGACGTGTATCGCCCCAGATGTACTCATCAATGCCCACCTCGCCCGCAACGAGCAGGTTAGCGCCACGCAGGTTTTCAACAAGTCCGAATTCCAAAGTCTACGCTCCGGTAGCCGTTAAAGCACTTTGGACAGTCGAAGGCAAACCGGCCTCCACCATGCGGTCGAGGCAGTAGTAATGCTTGCACCGCTTGCCGAGACACTTACGAGTGCCGGGGCATGTGTGGGTTGGGGCCAAGACCGTAGACCTCCCACCCCCTCCCCACGGGGCCCAACGCTTTGGCTGGTGGCTGCGAACGGGCGAATAGATCCCCAACGTCGGAGCTCCAGAATAGTGGGCCAGGTGCAATGGACCTGTACTGGGTGCGACCACAAGCTCCGCAACCCGAAATACTTCTCCTACGGCCGCAAGGGACACCGCCGGGAGCACGCGCCAATCGGGACGCTCATCGATAATCGCTTCCACTTGGTGCAAGTCCGCCATCGCAGGTCCCAGTGTCAGCACCAACGGGCCTTTGAACTTAGGTGCTAGCGTATCGAGTAGTTGGATGTAACCACGCACCCCTAGGTTCAAAGCGCTCCCTCCCATTCCTGGATGCGCTACCCAATATGGCATTCCAGGCTCAATTCCAATACGTCTGAGCGCCCGCTGAGCCTCTTCTTTGGCTGAGGAGTTGGTGGGCAAGACAACCGGTTCCACGTCGTATTTTGGATTGAGTCCTAATGCCGTTAGAAATATACGAGACAGCTCTAGATTATATTCTCCTTCACTTTTTTTACCCAGCGCACGCCTTTGGCGAATTCCATGCGTCAAACTGAGAAAAGATCGCAGCTTGGAAAAGTTTCCCACCCGAACGGGGACTTTGGCCTTTTTCAATGCAACCAGCAAATTCGGCTCATCAAAAAGGCAAAGGGCTGCGTCGTATCCCGCAAACGAAAAGTCTGGGCGAAATGCCTTTAACTCCACGCCCCAGTTTTCCATAAGAGGGGCGAGTACGGGGACCACCTCCTCACGGACCAGAAAATGGATATGCGATCCAGGCAACGCTTTACGAACGCTGTTCACTGCCTGAAGCGACATCAACACATCTCCCAAGCGATCGGTTCTGGAGATCAAAATATTCTGGTGCTTTTTCATGGGTTGAATCCTCTGAAGGATTTTTCAAATTGCAGGTACCCCTCATAGGGATTCCCTTTCAATGCGGGATAGGCTGCCGCCCATTGCCGAGCTTTTTCCAAAGCCCGTGCCTCCACTAATTCCGCCAGAACATCGTGGCGTCCCTGCGCTCTTCGAGACTCTACCTGACTCGTATTTTTGTGGATAAACTCATTCAAAGCGGTCAGCACGGCTTCCACACTCGCGCGATCCGAATCCTGGGAGAGAAGTACCTGTGGTTCCGGTGTTGTTCCGTGCATGGCGGCTCGCAGTTCAACTGCTACCCGCTCGGCGCCCTCTCGATCGCACTTGTGAACAGCAAAGACGTCTCCTATCTCAAGAATCCCAGCCTTAAGGGCCTGCACGCCATCTCCCCATTCGGGAACAAGTACGACCAATGTCGCATCGACGAGTTTGCGCACTTCTACTTCGCTCTGCCCGACGCCTACAGTTTCCAAAATAATGGTATCAAACCCAAACGCATCCAGCGCATGCACTACTTCGCGGGTAGCGAGTGACAACCCCCCAAGTTTTCCTCGCGTACTTAGGCTGCGAATATAAACTCCTGGATCGTTAAAATGTTCCACGAGCCGAATGCGATCCCCCAACAGAGCCCCTCCAGTGAAGGGGCTCACTGGGTCGACTGCGATCACCGCTACTTTTTCTCCTTTTTCCCGACACAGACGGATGAAATGCCCGACCAAAGTGCTCTTGCCTGCTCCTGGCGGCCCGGTAATTCCAAATACTTTTGCGTTGCCCGTCTGCGAAAAAAGCTGGGCGAGCACAGCCTCAGTGCCCGGCTCCCTATTCTCTGCCCAAGAGATTAAACGGCTCAACGAACGCAAATTCCCTGCTTTCACCCCCTCAAGCAGTTCTTTGGCTTCGTTCACGCGTTTCCTTTCAACCGCTGTCGCACCAGCGCCAGACCTTCTTCTTTGGTTTTCACTGTGCCTTCAAGAATGGCATCTTCCACCAGTCGTAGTATCGCCGAAAACTCCGGTCCCGGCGAGAGCCCCATTTCAATCAAATCGCCCCCCGTGACAAGGCGCAGCGGAGGGGGCGGTTCTTTAGAGAACTCCTCGAGTTTGGCCTGACAAAAAGCGTAGGCTGTTAAATCTCCATGACTCGCCAGGCAATCGATCTTATGAAGCGCCATGTGCAGGTCGAAGCGCTCCAACGAAAAAAATCTTTTCAACGTGCTGACCTTCATGTTTTTGGCGTCTTTAAACCGCAAATGCTCCCGAACCAGCGCGCAAATCAGTTCCCTGGATTCATTCGAAAATGCCAGACGTCTCAGAATCCCTTCTGACATCTTCGCCCCCAGAACATCGTGCCCGTTGAAGCGGATTCGGTCGACCGCGCGCTCGAAGGTCGCTGGCTTTGCGATATCGTGCAAAAGCGCACCCCAGGCCAACTCCGCCGGCGCTCCATTCAGCTGATCCAATAGCATCAACGTATGGACATACACATCGCCTTCGGGGTGGTATTGGGCAGGCTGCTCCACCCCTTTGAGAGTGATCACTTCGGGTAGCACGTGCTGAAGGAGCCCTGTTTGATCCAGCAGGCGAATCCCTCGGCCTGGCTGAGGGGAGGTTAGTATTTTAGTCAATTCGTCTCGAATGCGCTCTGTACTGACCGAAACTATCAACGCCGCCAGTTCCGTCACCGCTTGCAGTGTGCTTTCTTCAATCTCAAACCCCAGCTGCACCGCAAACCGCACCGCCCGGAGCAAGCGCAGGTGGTCCTCCTGAAATCGATCTCGCGGGGACCCAATGGTCCGAAGGATTTTCTTCCTTAAATCGTTCAGTCCGCCGACCATATCCACTGGGTCAGAGGATTCGCCGTCCCAATATAATCCATTGACGGTAAAGTCCCGACGCCGAACATCTTCTTCTAGTGTAGCGAAGGCCACTGTCGAGGGATGACGGCCATCGTGGTAGTCCTTCTCAGAGCGAAAAGTAGCCACTTCAACACTCTGCCCGTCTTCTACCACCACAACCACGCCAAACGCCGCGCCGACGAGCACCGTTTTCTCAAAAAGTTTCTGAATTTGTTCTGGAGTGGCCGAAGTCGCGATATCAAAATCTTTGGCGACCTTCCCCAGGGCACGATCTCGTACACAACCGCCGTTGAATAAGGCTTGGTAGCCCTGTTTTTTCAAGGCGTCCAAGACACGCTTTGCCGTTAAAAACTTATCCATAGGCGACGCACTCTAAGCGGAAGGAAACGCTAAATCCATCAAAACAGGTACCGACCCTGAATCACGGGCCAGCTTAGGAAAAAACCCTGCACCGGGGGGGCAAAATTCGCCCGAACTACACTGGAGAGAGCTAGGTTATTGGAGAGCAGGTACTCTGCTCCCATCCCCACGTGCAAGGCCAGGCCAAACGAAGAGCTAAACGCTGCTGTTGCGGAGGTTATGCCCGCTCCGGCTTCTATAGTTGGGCGCAAGCGAGGATCGTTCCCAATTTGATAGCGAGCGGTGAAGCTCAATGTAAAAAGTGCGTTCGTGCCTCCCATGCCTGCCTGCATCAGTACGCCCAGAAAAAGGCCAGGCGAATGCACTCGCTCCAGATGAGGAGAAACCAGAAACAACGCTGGAGAGGACATAAATCCAATTCCCGCAGAACCTATCCAGTCGCCTTCTTTAAGGCGCTCGGCCGAGCTAGGAGTGCATGAAAAAAACAAAACCAGCGCTACAACAAGGTGAGAGAATCGCATAGGCCAACAAGTGTCTCTGAAGGTGTGTCCTTTGGTCAAGGCGAGTGAAAATGCTCAAAGCCCCCGGGCTGCAGCCGCTGGCAGTGGCCATTTGCCCGGATCCAAACGCCGGGTTTCCCCTCGGTCACCTTACCAATGGCGCGCACCGTTTTCCCAAAACGACGTTCTATGCCGGGCAAATGGCGGGGGCGAACTGTAAAAAGCAGTGCGTAGTCTTCTCCTCCATTCCACACCCACTGCCCAGAGTTGCAGGCAAGGCGATGGGCTGCTTTGCGCAGGGTCGCATCGGATTGGAGTGCGTCGTTTTCCACTTCAATCCGCACCTGGGAGGATTTGGCCAAATGGGCTAACTCGGACGACAGCCCATCACTCACATCGATAGCGCTGGTCGCCAGACGCCTCGCTGCCAAATACATCCCCAACTCCAATTGAGGGGTGGGTCTCAGGTGCGCGCGACAAAGCCCGGGAGAAAAAGCCATTGCGGTCGCCCGGCCCAATCGCTGCAGCAATGCGAGACCGGCAGCCGAGCGGCCCACGCCTCCCGCCAAAACCACGCAATCACCTACTTTTGCACTTGATCGGAGCAGCGGTTTGTCCACGGGCTCGCCCAAGAGAGTTACGTCGACAAAAATGCCCTTGGGGGACCCCGACAAGTTCCCTCCAATAATGCTTACCCCGCATTTCCGGGCCAAGGCGCGCAGGCCAACGAAGAACGGCTGGTAAAAAGCCTCTGCTTCATCGTCAGGAAGAGCCAGCGAGACTAGGGCAAACCTGGGACGGGCTCCCATGGCGGCCAAATCGCTCAAATTCACGGCTAACGATCGGTACCCAACGTCCTGGGGAGTGGCATACGCCCGATCAAAGTGCACACCTTCGACCTGAGCGTCCACGGTGGCAACCAAACCACGGAGCGAAGTCCTCAAAACCGCCGCATCATCTCCGATATCGACGATAACTCGAGGATCGGATCGCTTCAAAAACTTCCGGATCCAGTCTATTTTTTTGAATTCGCCGTCCATCTTTTGCCAAGGCTACCGATCTCACAGGCCAACCGCGAGAAAAAAAATGCGTTTTTGCGCGCCGTGCATACGTTTTTGCATTGCACAAGCGACCACAAACAATGTAATTCCTTTTTTTTAATGAACCTGGAGAGTAAACGAATTGGAAGAACCCTTAGGCGCCCGCACTCTTAAAATCGGTATTCTCACTTTAATCGCTGCTACGATCTTCAACCCGACCCCTGTCAAAGCAAACGCTCAACCGACCGCTTCAAACAACATCACTGCTTCCAAGGCAGAAGGGTCTTGTGCCGCGCGCTTAAAAGACCTCATCTCGCTGGAGATCGATGATGTTACTCAAAATGACGGAAAGTCCCGTGGTCGCGAACGGCGCCTTTTGCACAAGATGCACAGTGAGATTGAAAAACGCGTTCTCGCCGCCTGCCCCAACCTCGACTCCTGTTCCGAGGACGAGATCGCAAGGGTCGCGCGAGAAGCCATTCAGCAAGTATTGACCGAAAATCCGACGCGCTTTTCCTTTTTACGCGGACAGGCCGTTTCTCTGATGGCAATCGGTGCCTATGTGGGAGTCACTTTATTGATCAATCGCTACACGGACGGCCTAGCGGGCCATGCCTTGACTGCGCTTCTGACCGCCTTCGGAACGGGGGCTGTCTTTTATGGCGCCGGAGCGATGGTAGATATTCCCTTGCGAAAGTTTAAGCGCAGCTCCTACAGAAACCTTGCAACCAATTTGCACTCCGACCCCAACGGCCGCCAAAAAAACTTTGGCCAGGTCTTTATCGGCACTCAGGGCGGGTTAGACGAGACAGAACAAGATGGGCGTTGGACTGAGTACACCGTGACCAACCGGGTGTGCCAAAGCGCCTCCGCTTGCGCCCCTCACGTTGGCGAAGTGCCTGAGCGCGGCTTGGAGCGCGCTGCCCTGATCCTCGCCAAAACCATTTTCGATCTGGACGGAGCCTTTATCGAGATCGATTTGTCCGATCCTTTGATAGCCGAATGGGTTCAGACCAAGTACTCGCAATGGTACTTGAACGATTCAAACCGGGAGCAGTTTCGTCACCTGGTGCTCGAAAACATTCGAAAGTACTTCAAGCCGCAAATCACTCCCGATCCTGGCACCGATGCAGGGCATCTGCTGTGGGTAAAGTATGATCGTATCGTAAGAGCGTGGACCGCTCCGCTTGCGAGTTTTTAAAATTTCGCCTATCGAATGGCCAAGAACCCGTCGATAACGAGTTGCACGGCCATGGCGCAGAGGAGCAACCCCATAATTCGGGTGGCAACGCGTAGACCCGTAATCCCGATGCGCTTCAAGATTCGATTGGCATAGGTAAGTGTGAGAAAAGTCACCCCTAGCGTGAAAGCAATCGAGACCAAAATGGCGGAGTAGTTTTGCAGCGAGGTTTCTCGGGCTGCCAGCACGATCACAGCCACGATCGAAGCCGGACCGGAAAGCATAGGCACTGCGAGGGGAATAATGGAAACGTCCTCTCGAGTAGTGGCCTCGCTTTGCTCCGTGCGGGTCAGCTTTTCGCCACGAGGCAGCATATTGAGCATTTCAAAACCGATGAGCAAAAGGATCAATCCTCCCGAGATCTGAAGTGCCGGAATGCTGATGCTAAAAAACGCGAGAATGAAATTTCCCAAAAAGGTAAACGAGCAAAGCACCAAAAAAGCGGCCAAGCACGCTCGTTTGAGCACCCGTTTTCGCCCCTCTTCGCTGTCATTTGCCGTAATCGAAAGGAACAAGGGCACGTACCCCGGAGGGTCGATCAAGGCGAAGATGAGGCCGATGGTAGAAAGAACATGAGAGAACCAGTCCATCTGTCCATTCTACCTCAAGCTGGTTCGGGTCGGATCCAGATTTCGGCTGAGTGGTTGATTCGCTGAAAATGGTCGGCGATGGGGGACGCTGCTTTCCAGGGGAGGAGTATAGGTTTTGACGTCCTGCCTCCGCGCCCCTGCGAGAAAAGAAAAACCCCTGTTGCGTCCTTTAGCATGGGGCGATCCTGAGTTTCGATGCACCGGTAACCTTGTTTCTCTAGCCCCACTTCCCGTCCACGACCGACCGGCAGGCCCACCACCTGAAAGCGATGTCCCGGCTGACGAAACAACATCTTGCGTATCTCCAGCGCCCCAAACTCTCGCTCCATCCACAACCGAAACGCTTCATCGCTCAGAGCCTCGTGCAGTACGAAATCAATTGTGGGTTTCCCTGTCTTAGGTACTCGCTCATCGAGGGCCCTGCGCACTTGATCTTCAAACGCAACGGTTTTCGGGTGCAGGTAAACTTGTGCATACATCTGAAAAAGACTGAAAATAAAATCATCCAAAACATGCTGGTTCTTAAGGTTTGAGACCAGCACTACATCGGTTGGCTCTCCCCGCTGATTTTCATGCTTTGCTAAACAGGGCATCACCATGCGGACAATTCGACGCCACTCGATCCCCCCGAGCTGTACCCCACAGTTTCGGCCATCTCGCTGGATATAGTCAGCTCTATCGACGTCAAACGGGCCTGAAATAATCGGCGCCAGCAGTCGCAACATCGACATGCCGCCCACGATACCTCCGGCTTTCAAATCTGCTTCAAGCTCGGTTTGGAATTCTGGCCGCAACTCCGAAAGCATCCGTTTATTCACCAAAAGCGCGACCGCCAAAAACAGGGAAGTTGCGGAGGTGTCCGTCAGGATCTTATGCGCGTAGAGAACCGACACATCTTCATGATGAATGCGCTGGGAACTTGCTTTGAGGTGGTCAAAATAGCGACGTACGCCTCCACTGAGCCGCGAAACGGGTCCTTCAAAGTCTTGAGGCAAATCCAAGTACTCAAATGTGTGGCTCCACGGCCCATGACCCACGTCATGCAACAAACCCGCAAGCGCGGTGACTTGTGCCCAAAAAGCTCGAGAGGCTGGGTGTTGTGCGACAGCGGCAACGCACTTCTGAGTTTTCTCAGCCAAAAACTCGGTGTCCCCCACTTTTCCATCAAACGCAAAATCCCATTCTGGCCACGTCTCAACGAGGCTCTCAAAGTACTGGCGCGCCAAATAGGCGGCTCCTATGGAGTGTTGAAACCGCGTGTGCGTCGCGCACGGAAAAACATACTCCGCGAGCCCCAGCTGTTTGATGTAGCGCAATCTCTGAAAACTGGGGTGATCGACTACCGCGCGAACGACGGGTTCGAGAGCAATATCCCCATGGATTTCGTCGCGCAAAATTAATGGTTTGAGAGTCACCGCAAGCCCTTTATCCCAATGCCAAAATCGCGGCTTTTACACGACGTAAGACACGTTCTTTCCCCTGCAGGACCAGCATTTCGAACAGACCTGGACTCACTTTGCCTCCTGTTACCCCAAAGCGAACAGCTTGGGCTACGGGGGTAAGCTTGATGGCTTTTTCTGTCGCAAGTTCCCGCAGGCGCGCCTCGAGATCTTCCTTTTCAAAGCTTGAAGCTTCCAGGCACTTTAGAGCTGCCGTGAGCAGATCTTTCACATTGGCCTCTTCCCCTGCTTTCAGCGCCGTTTTATCAAAAGCCGGGTCGGGGCCGAACAAACAGTTCAGCTGCTCAATCAGATCGAGCACGTTCTTCACTTTGCTCTGGATAATACAAATTCCTTTTTCCACGGTATTCCTGGGCAGGCCTTCCAAAAACCCCAGAGACTCCGCAAAGTATTTATATAGGTAGTCGTACAACTGGGGGGCCGGCGTGATTTCCATCATCTTACCACCCATCCAAGTCAGCTTTTCCAGACTAAAGACTGCATTGGCTTTGCCAATGTGCTCTATAGAGAAGTGCTTTTTTAGCTCTTCTATCGTGAAAATCTCCTGATCTCCATGACTCCAGCCCAAACGGACCAAAAAGTTGATCAAAGCGATGGGCAAGAACCCCATGCCTCGGTACTCGAGGGTCGAAGCGGCGCCGTGGCGCTTGCTGAGCTTCGACCGGTCTGACCCCAAAATCATGGGCAAATGCGCGAACTTAGGCACTTCATAGCCCAGCGTCTGATAGAGAAGGATCTGCTTTGGGGTGTTATTGATATGGTCTTCGCCCCGTAGCACGTGGGTAATACCCATGTCGTGATCGTCCAAAACCACACAAAAATTATAGGTTGGGCTTCCATTCCCGCGCAAAATCACCCAATCGTCAATTTCAGTATGCCTAACGGTTATAGGTCCGCGAATGACATCCTTGAAGGAAGTCTCCCCATTCTGCGGAACCCGAATCCGCACAACGGATCCGGCTGAAGTGACTTTTTTGTCTCTACAAATGCCCGGATACCGAAAGGGCTTTTTATCCTTTTGGCATTGCGCCCGAATGGCGTCCAATTCCGCCGGGGTGCATTCGCAATGATAGGCCAGCCCCTTATCCACAAGGGTTCGAGCGGTCGCGCGATAGTGGTCAAAACGGGCGCTTTGGTGCACGAGATCTTCGTCCCACTCTAGCCCCAACCACTTCAGCGAACCCAAAATATCCTCCGTAAAACGAGGTTCTGATCGTTCAGTATCCGTGTCTTCTATACGAAGGAGGAACTTTCCCCCTGTCGCTTTGGCAAAAAGCCAGTTAAACAAAGCTGTCCGCGCGCCTCCTATATGAAGGAAGCCCGTGGGAGAGGGTGCAAAGCGCACTCGAGTTTGCTGTGACATAGGAAGAGGACACTAACATGCTGAGGTCTCTTTTCAACTTTGCGGTAAGGCACCTGAAGAGCCCTTGCCACAAAGGGTCTTGAGGCCGATTCAGCGCAGCAAACGGAACAAAAAGTCTTTGACTTCAAAAATGCCTTTTGTTACCAGTCCTTAGTTTATTAAACATAGGGGGAGGTCCCTCTGCTTCAGCGGTGCCGTAGCACCACTGGAGTTTTTACTGTTTGAGATAGGCCGATAATGCCGACAATTAATCAGCTCGTACGTCAGGGCCGTGCAAAGGTCCGAACCAAGACTAAATCTCCGGCGCTCACCGCTTGCCCCCAGCGGCGTGGTGTTTGTGTCCGTGTGTATACGACCACTCCTAAGAAACCGAACTCCGCTCTCCGCAAAGTAGCGCGTGTTCGCCTTACTAACGGGTATGAAATCACTTCTTATATCCCAGGAGAAGGACACAACCTTCAGGAGCACTCGGTTGTTTTGGTGCGCGGCGGTCGTGTGAAAGATCTTCCGGGTGTTCGGTACCACATCGTACGAGGGTCTCTCGACACTACGGGCGTAGAAAAACGCAAACAGAGCCGCTCTAAATACGGCGCCAAAGCAGGGAAATAGACATGCCAAGAAGAGGAAATTCAGCAGGCCATCGGGAAGTTGTTCCTGATTCGAAGTACAACGAAAAGATCGTCACGAAATTCATCAACACCGTGATGAGCGACGGCAAAAAAAGCACCGCTGAAAAGATCGTTTACGGTGCACTCGAGATCATCCACCAAAAAACGAAAGATGATCCGATGAAGGTTTTCAAGAAAGCCCTCTCTAATGTGCGTCCGGCAATTGAAGTAAAAAGCCGACGCGTTGGGGGCTCCACATACCAGGTCCCCGTAGAGGTTCGCCCCGAACGACGAAACTCTTTAGGGCTTCGCTGGATTACTTCCTTCGCTCAGAATCGCCGCGGACAGTCCATGGTGGAGAAACTAGCAGCTGAGCTTTTTGAGGCCGCCGAGAATCGTGGCGAAGCTGTCAAAAAGCGCGAAGACGTACATCGCATGGCAGAGGCAAACAAAGCGTTTGCTCACTACCGCTGGTAACTCAAAATGGCTGAACCGAATATTACAGACCTCAAGAAACTTCGAAACATTGGCATTTGCGCCCACATCGATGCTGGTAAGACCACCTGCACTGAGCGCATTCTCTATTACACCGGTGTTTCTCACAAAATCGGTGAAGTGCACGATGGTGCAGCCACCATGGATTACATGGTCCAGGAGCAAGAGCGCGGGATTACAATCACCTCCGCTGCGACTCACTGTTTTTGGAAAGACCACCGCATCAATATCATCGATACCCCAGGGCACGTGGACTTCACGATTGAAGTGGAACGTTCTTTGCGCGTTCTCGATGGTGCCTGCGTTTTGTTTGACGCAGTAGCCGGAGTACAACCTCAGTCGGAAACCGTCTGGCGCCAAGCCAATCGCTACACAGTCCCGCGTATTACTTTCATCAATAAGATGGACCGCGTCGGCGCGAACTACGAAAAAGCCGTCGACTCCATCAAAGAGAAACTTAATGGAAACCCCATCATGTTCAACTACCCCATTGGGGCAGAGGACCAGTTCGTAGGGGTTGTGGATATTATCACCGAAAAAGCCATGATCTGGGATCTCCCAGGCAAAGGCGATGATTTCCGTGAAGCGGAAATCCCTGCGGATCTCAAAGATAAAATCGCCGAACTGCGTGAAAAGCTCATCGATGCTGTCGCAGAACAGGACGAAGCGACACTAGAAAAGTATTTGAATGGCGAAGCGCTTTCCATCGCGGAAATTAAATCAGCGGCTCGCAAAGCCGTTCTTGCTTCAAAGATCCACCCGTGCTTTGCAGGCTCTGCTTTTAAGAACAAAGGCGTTCAGCCTCTGCTAGATGCCGTGTTGGACTATTTGCCGAACCCTTTGGACAAACCTCCTGTTCAGGGCGTGAACCCCGCCAACACAGAGGAGAAGCTTGAGCGTAAGCCAGATGGTGCGGAGCCATTCAGTGCTCTCGCCTTTAAGATCCTGACTGACCCCTACGTTGGTCAGCTCACTTTTTTCCGGGTCTACTCCGGCCAGCTCAACTCGGGATCTTATGTCCTCAATAGTCGACAGGACAAAAAAGAGCGCATTGGCCGCTTGCTTCAAATGCACGCGAACAAACAAAGCGAAATCAAGTCCGTGAAAACAGGTGATATTGCGGCTGCAGTGGGCCTTAAGTTCACTCGTACTGGCGATACCCTTTGTGATGAAGCACACCCGATTTCTCTAGAATCGATGCATTTCCCTGAGCCTGTGATTTCTATCGCGATTGAACCCAAGTCTAAGGCCGACCAGGAAAAGCTATCTCTTTCCCTGCAGAAACTTGCCGTGGAAGATCCTTCTTTCAGGCTGGCCGTGGACGAAGAGACCAACCAGACTATTATTTCTGGGATGGGCGAACTCCACCTGGAAATCATCGTCGACCGTCTCTTGCGAGAGTTCAAAGTAGAAGCCAACGTCGGCAAACCTCAAGTTGCCTACAAAGAAACCATCACCAAGAAAGTCGAGCAAGAAGGCAAGTACATTAAACAGACTGGTGGTCGTGGACAGTATGGTCACGTTTGGCTCACTATCGAGCCCCTCCCACCCGGCGGTGGATATGTCTTTGAAAACAACATCGTAGGCGGAACCGTACCTCGCGAGTTTATCCCCGCTGTGGATAAGGGAATCAAAGAAGCTTTGGATAGCGGTATCCAGGCTGGCTACCAGGTAGTGGATGTCAAGGTAGGTATTTTTGATGGTTCCTACCACGACGTTGACTCTAGTGAGATTGCCTTTAAAATCGCTGCCTCCATGGCGTTCAAAGATGGCTGCAAAAAAGCAGGTGCAATCATCTTGGAGCCCATCATGAAGACAGAGGTTGAAGTGCCTGAGAATTACATGGGGGACATCATTGGTGACTTGAACTCTCGACGAGGCAAGATCATGCAGATGGACCCGCGCGCAGGATTCCAGATCATCCAAGCCCAAGTCCCCTTGGCAGAGATGTTTGGCTATGCTACACAATTGCGCTCTTTGTCTCAGGGACGAGCGACATACACCATGGAATTTGCCCACTACGAACCAGTGCCGACCAATATCGCTAACGAAATCGTTGCGAAAAATGCAGGAGGAAAATAGATGTCGAAGGCAAAATTTGAACGTAACAAGCCCCATGTGAACGTGGGAACCATTG
>CAZTDN010000029.1:0-38629 GCA_964611895.1 uncultured Pseudobdellovibrionaceae bacterium | reverse complement strand
AGGGTGAGCTGTGCGCATCCTGCCCTGAAAGAATACTCTTCAGCTCCGCTCCCATCTCCATGCTGGGTTGCACTTCCTCTGAAGTGATCTTCGCGGCGTTTTGTTTTTGTTGTGGGGTGGGGTTTTCTTTGGGGGGCTGGCCGTCATCGCCAGTCACTGGTTGTTTTTCTTCATTTATGGTGTTCTGTTTTGGGCCAGAGTCTCCTAAATTTACTCCGAAAAGGTCCCCAGAGATCGCGTGAAAAATGAAACCTATTGCAAGGATGGTATTTATGGTGGGTAAGGTGCGCATGTATTCTTGGAGCATGCAAACTCAGCGCCGCAAAACGTCACCAGTGCAACCCCTTGAAAAAAGGTGTGCTTTTACTGAAGGTTCTCCAGCAAAGTGTTGAACGCTTGGGCGGCGCAGTTGAATCATGGCTTTTATTCAATGAAATAAGTGGGTTATCTATGTCTACTTTTTGTTCGGTGTGTACTCAATCTTTACGAACAAATCAGTGCAATTTCATGCTATTAGGCGTTAATTGTTTTTCGTAGACGCTAGGAGTTCAGGTACTATGAAAAGAATGGTTAGTCTGGTGGACAAAGTGCAGTTAGGGTTTATTAGAAGTTTAGCGACGATCTCACTAGTTTCTGTTTTTTTCGCAGTGAACGTTATGGGCAGTGATGAGGATGGATACGCGCTGCTTTCATTAATGAACTCCAGCGATTGGTTTTGCAAATACGATCAAAAAGTAAATCTAAATCATCTCTCTGATGGAAGGGTCGCCAAAGTCGGGGTCTCATTTGCTTCGATAAGGTGTATTTATTCGGGCCCAGGGACTCGGGACGATCGGCGATTCACGGGAGCTTGCAGGGCCGCAGCACCAAATACCATTCTTTCCCTAGAAGATTGTATGGTGGCGGCCAGCAAAGACGGACACGCTGGCGATATCACTTGGGGGACGACTGTTGAATCTTCCCAAAAATCTTCCCGCCCAGTGGATAAGTGGGGCCGAAGGTGTACATATGCCGACAAACCATTTCAATTGGTCCGACGTTCGGAAAGAGAGCCCGGCAGATTTGACGGGCTTTGTGCCACTCCCATTAGCTGTGACAACTACGATCGCGGCCCTAAACATTTTATCGTTGCTTGTGACGGAGTTGGAATCACGAAGCTCAATGGACGCGAAGTTGTTGAGTGCCCGAATGTCGTGGACTGTGTCGAGAATGAGTTGCCATTGACCCCAGCTTTTACCGCAGCCGAACTCGCTCAAACTCGGGCGCACGTTTCCCAGCCATCCCAAGTCATCAAAGCATCTCCCATGCTTCCGGTTCACACAGCCAAGTAATTCCGGTAAAATTCCGGTACGCGGTTACTTTTTCTCGCCAGGTACGCGCTACCTTTTTGAATCGCCTACTTCACGCCCGGCTGTTTACCCGTCTGAGACGGGTGCTTTTTGTGCTGCATCCGGTGATGAGCAGTACAAATTGCCTGCGCCAAAAGTAAGTGGGTACCCGCCGGGACTACATCCCCATTCCCCCATCGACGATCAAGGTCTGACCCGTGACGTACGCACTTCCTGCAGACGCAAGGTAAACCACCGCGTGCGCAATTTCCTCCGCTCGGCCAATGCGGGCGAGCGGGATGGACTTCAAAATGGCGTCACGTTGCTCTGGGGTCAATTCCTGGGTCATGTCGGTTTCAATAAAGCCAGGCGCGACGACGTTCACTCGGATGTTGCGCGATGCCAGTTCCTTGGCCATAGACTTGGCAAGGCCAATCAGCCCTGCTTTTGCAGCGCAATACGATGCCTGGCCAGGGTTTCCTCGCACTCCTACGATTGATCCAATATGGATAATTGACCCTTTGCGCTCTTTCATCATGCCTCGGATTACGCATTGAGAAGTCACGAAGGCTCCGCGCAGGTTTGTATCGAGCACCGCGTCCCAGTCGTCGGTGGAGTACCGCATGAGCAGGCCATCACGCGTAATTCCGGCATTGTTGACGAGGATAGAGATTCTTTTCTTTTCTTTTAGAATGCTCTCTACTGCGGCTTGGGTTTCTTCTGGATTTCCCACATTAAATTTCACTGCCGTAGCGGTGCCGCCGGCCGCCTGGATTTCTTTCACTGTTTCTTGAGCAGCCTGCTCATTGGAAACATAGTTAACCAACACATCCGCGCCAGCCTTAGCCAGTGCCAGTGAGCAAGCTTTTCCGATCCCGCGAGATCCTCCGGTTACCAGTGCGATTTCACCTTGCAGTAGCATTTTCAGTCTCCTTAAGAATCTATGCGATAAGTTTTTCAGCGGCCTGAATTTCCTGAGCGCTTTCAAAGTTTAAAAACGCCCCAGATCCGACGATCCGTTTCCCCAATCCAGTCAGCACTTTTCCAGGTCCCATTTCGAAATAATGCGTCACGCCTTCTTTTTCTAAAACTTGCTGGCACTGAGTCCACAAAACCGGGTGATCAATCTGATCTTTCAATACGGAGACCAGGTCTCCTTCTAAACGCAGTTTTGCATCGAGGTTATGCACGATACCAAACCGCCTACTTTTCCACTGCGCCGCTTTGAGAAAAGGTTCAAACGCTTGGGCGACAGGTTTCATCAGTGGGCAGTGAAAAGGCGCGCTAACCTTCAGCGGAATCACTTTGCGGGCCTTCCATGCAGAGTCAGGAGTGGAGGCCAGTTTTTCTGCTCGCTCCACGGCGTCCGTATGGCCAGCAATCACCACTTGCCCCGGGGAGTTGAAATTAGCCGGGACGACTAACGACTCCTCGGAGTGGCTTGCTTCTTTGCATAGCGAAACCGTGAGTTCGTCACTGAGCCCTAAAAGAGCCGCCATCTTCCCCTTTCCCGGTGGAACGGTAGACTGCATGAGTCGACCGCGCTCTCTAACCAGACGCACTCCGTCCGTCAGAGAAAGCGCGCCGCAGGCAACGAGAGCTGAATATTCCCCCAAGCTGTGCCCGGCCCCAATCGCTGGCGCAAAACCAACGCTTTTTCGAGCGGCCTCAAACCATGCAAACGAAGTGACCAAAATCGCCGGTTGCGCATTGATAGTGAGTTGGAGCTCTTCTGAGGGGCCGTCGAGGCATAGGCGAGTGAGATCTTGTTTGAGAGCATCGGATGCTTCTTCAAATATCTGTTTGGTCCACGGAAACTCGTTGAGGAGCTCTTTGTTCATCCCGGGGTATTGGGAGCCTTGTCCTGGAAAAAGTGCAGCAAATTTCATTGTGTCCTCAAATGCGAAGCAAAGCGCTTCCCCATGTAATTCCACCACCAAAGGTTGTGAGCAAAACGAGGTTTCCCTTCTTTACCGTGCCAGCTCGAATGGCTTCATCCAAGCAGACGGGAAGAGTGGCGGCAGAAGTATTTCCGTATTTATTCAAGTTGTTCGATACTTTCTCGGCAGGTACCCCGAGTGTTTTCATGCACATGTCAATAATACGCAAGTTCGCTTGGTGAAATACAAAGTGGTCCACATCGGATACCGAAAAGCCATTTTCTTTGAGGATCACTTCAGATGCCTCAACCATATTACGCACAGCCATTTTGAAAATTTCCGATCCGATCATTTTTATTTTGTGCATATCGCTGCGGTATTCGGCGGAGTGTGGCGGGACCTTCGAAAATCCATGAGGGATATTTAAGATATGCCCATACCGCCCATCGGAATAGATTTTGGTAGCTATCACTGAGTGAGTGCGGTCCTCGGTGCGTTTCAAAACGACCGCTCCGGCGCCATCGCCAAACAGCACGCACGTGCCTCTGTCTTTCCAGTTGATCAGGGAAGACAGCGTTTCGGCTCCTATGACCAGTGCGCTTGCTACCTGTCCTGTCCGAATGAGGCTGTCAGCTAAAGTCAGTCCGTATAAGAATCCCGAACACGCAGCCTGCAAATCAAAGCTAGGGGCTTGTCCCGCGCCCAGCAGCGCCTGGATCTGGTTGGCGGTGTTGGGCATGACTGTGTCGGGAGTCACTGTGCCGACGATAATTGCGCCAATTTCTGAAGCCTGCATGCCAGCCATTTGTAGAGCTCTTCTGGAGGCGGCTTCCGATAAGCTCACCGTACTTTCTCCCCGGCTGGGATCGACAAAGCGCCTGGATTCGATGCCAGTGCGTGTGCGGATCCACTCATCACTGGTGTCGACAAATTTTTCCAAATCAAAGTTGGTCACAATCCGCTCGGGGAAGCTGCTTCCAGTCCCAACAAGCTGAGAATAATAGGTCATTGAGCAACCCCTACGTTCATTACTTGACTCATTTTTCGTATAAAATCTGATTCCACGCCTTTTTTGGCGGTGAGGATCCCATTGCAAATTGCAGTGGGGGTAGAGCTGCCATGGCTAATCAGGACCAGGCCGTTGATCCCTAGTAAAGGAGCCGCGCCATATGGCTGGTAGTCAAACTTTCTTCTAAATTTCTTCAAGACCCGCTTCAGAAAAAAAACGCCCATCAAAGCCATCCAGTCGGATCGCACCTGCTGTTTGAACCAACGAAATGCCGTTTCCGCTAGGCCCTCAGAGACCTTAAGAGTCACATTGCCAACAAACCCATCACATACAACCACGTCTACGGCCCCACGAAACAGGTCAAAGCCTTCGACGTAACCGGTGTAGTGGATATCTTTTTCTTGGCGAAGCAGGTCATGTGTTTGACGGGTAAGTTCGTTGCCTTTGTGTGCCTCTCCCCCATTGGACAATAATCCCACTCGGGGTTTAGCGACTGCGTTAATGGCTCGAGCAAAAAAATCTCCCATTTTGGCAAATTGAACGAGCTGTGTCGGGCGACAGTCTACATTAGCACCGACATCGAGCAAGATTACCGAGCCCTCTGCTGTGGGCAGTCGCACGACGATAGCGGGCCTTTCAACATCGGAAAGCCGTCCCAACTCAAGCAACGCGGTCGTCATCACGGCTCCGCTGTTTCCGGCGGATAGAAACGCCTCTGCTTTCGAATCCTTGATCAGCCGCATACCAACATGCATGCCCGACTCTTTTTTTCGGCGGGCTGCCGTGGCTGCGTGGTCCTCCATGGAGATCACCTCTTCGCAGTGAACTATGGACAGGCGGTCCGTTTCGCGGGCGTGTTTTTTAGTCAATTCCGCCACGACGGTTTCTCGGGGGCCGACCAAAATCACGCATAGATCCGGGTCGGCATCCAAAGCCTGGAGCGCGCCCAGAATATTCACACTGGGCGCACCATCTCCACCCATGGCATCGACCGCAATTCGGACCGATTGCATGGGCAAGTTTATTCGGCGGCTACAGCCAGCTTACCCTGATAATACCCACATGTCGGGCAGGCCCGGTGTGAGAGGATGGGCGCGTTGCAATGGCTGCAGGCCATCAGGTTTGTTTGCTTGAGAGCGTGGTGAGACCGCCGGAGGGCTGTCTTCATTTTCGATTTGCGTTTCTTGGGTACTCCCATGACCTTCAGACTCCTTGTACTTTAAAGCTCTTCGTTCTTTAGCTGTGCCAACATGGCAAAAGCATTCACTGGGTTATACTTCGGGCACCCGCAGTTCCCTTGGTTCAGGTCTGAACCGCAGGTTTGGCAGATCCCTTTGCAGTCCGTACGGCAAATTGCCGTGTACGGAAGGCTCAAAAGGATTTGCTCTTCTACGATCGGCCCAAAGTCTATTTCTGGGCCTTCGAAGTATGAAATATCCAGCTCTTCGCTCTCTTCAGAAAGGGAAGCTTCCGCCGCTTTTTTACCAGTCCCTACCACATGCGCAAGGCCTAGTTCGAAAGTATGGGCGATTGGCATCCGAAAGGTTTCTGCGCAGCGGCCACAAGCCTGCTCTACTTCAAACTGGAGTGCCCCTTTAAGGTAGTAATCCGGCTCAAGCTTGGTGAGCTGCATTTGAATCTCAATCGTACCGGGGATTTGGATTCCCTGAAGTGACAAGCGCTGTGCCAGCTCACGGAGCCATGCATCGCTTGTACTCGAAAATGCAAAGGCATTTTCGCCCGTCTTGATTTGCGCTAAGCCTACTTTCATGAAGGGTGTGCTATACCACCCTTGCGGGCGCTTTGCGAGCCGCCTTCGGGGTCAAGTCTAACTATTTGATTAAATTAAAAAATTCAGCTCTAGTGGAAGGGTTTTGGAAGTCGCCCAATAAAGAGCTCGTGAGAGTCTCGGCACCCTGCTTTTCCACTCCGCGCATCATCATGCACATGTGGTTGCCTTGGATGACGACTCCCACCCCTAAGGCCCCGAGTTCTCTCATGAGGCATTCGCTGATCTGGCTGGTTAGCCGCTCCTGGACCTGTAGTCTGCGGGCATACGCATTCACGATGCGAGGGATTTTCGACAGCCCGATGACCTTGCCTTGGGGCAGGTACCCCACATGGCATTTTCCAAAAAAAGGGACTAGGTGGTGCTCACAGAGGCTATAGAACTCAATGTTCTTCACAATGACCATGTCATTGTAAGGGGCGTCAAACAGCGCGCCATTGATAATGTCGGGGATAGGTTCGTTGTACCCTTGAGTCAAAAAGGCGAAAGCACGCAGAAATCGCTTTGGCGTGCGTTCAAGACCATCCCGTCCAGGGTCTTCCCCAATGGCCTTGAGGAGTTCAGTTACCTGTTCGACCAACTCGGGATTCTCGTCGAGATGTTTTGCGAATGGGCTCACACCCAAGTGTTTATCCAAGCCGTGTCTGTAAAGCAATCAGGCGTTCTTGTGTTGTTTGCAGGGGGGTGGCTCCTTGGCGACGTTGCCGCATTTTGTCCCCGTGTGCTCATGACGGTGGGTGAGATTTCTGACACTCTCTAGTCGAACTATTTCAATCCTTTGCGGTGATTCTACTCATCCCTGTGTTCGGTTAATGAACAGTTTGGAATCGCACACTCATGGGTCTGAGCCCCGATTCGCATGGCTGATCCGCCCGTATTCCCATCGAAAACAATCCCGCGGCTAGCGTGGCACACCCCTTGCTCTTTGAGGCTCCGAGCGACTTGTGCTCTCTGGCCATTCCCAAGCGGGGACTGGCGAGAGTGTTGCAGTAGTCTCGGTGGAGTATTTTTTTGAGGAACTTTCTTTGTGAAAGTTCGTGTTTAAGGAGTAGCGGAAAATGAAGAGCGCCAAAGCAAAGGTGAATGGACAGAGCGTGGTGATGAATCGTATCGGAGCTCTGAGCCTGGTGACTTGGATGGTGGTAAGCTTGTCGGCAGGGACAGCTCTTGCTGCTACAGAATATAAACTGCGCAAGCTCGACAAGGATGGAAATCCTGGCGAGGAAGTCCAGCGACTTTCGCTAACTGATGAAAAAGAAGTGATTGAGCTTCTGACGGTCGGTGAGCGTCCTAAATCGCTTCAAGAGTACGTAGGGCGGTTTAGCGAGGAGCCCACGGTATTTGTGGAAGGTATCTGGAAATCAGTCGCTAAAGCCAAGGACGCTAAGGCGTTTGAAAAGGATATCAAAGAAGGCTTAAAAGGCATTTTGGTTGACGACTTCCGTTCTGATAAAACTGCCTTGCTCAAAGCCATTGACCGGTTGTTCGAAATCAAGCCTGAGTTGCTGGCTAAGATGACCCGCGAAGAACTTTTAAAAGAGATCTTTAGTGGAATGGGCAACGAGCCGCTTCGCACTGCCTTGGAATTGACCGAAAAAGACAAGGCTGTCGCCAAGAAAAAAGAAGAAAAAGGCCGGGTAGGGGAACCAGCGCTCACAGATGCTGACATCGAAAAGTTGGCTCAAGAGCACTGCGATACCGTCAATCCGATCCTTGAGAACTCACGCAATCAGATTGCGCAGATCAAAGACGCGATGAACGAAGCTTTCAACCGGTTTAAAGCCGCGACCAAAGCAGTTCAGAATGCGATGTTGCCAAAGAAAGAACAACCAGAAGATGCAACTGCTGCGCTGGTGAAAGAATTCTTGGATAAAAACAAGAAAGCAGAACCCGTAGCTCAAGTAGCTGCGGCTCCAGCTGCCCCAGCTGCCGCTGCGGATGACGAAGAAGAAGCTCCTAAGAGCGTCTTGGACAATCCGTTGCCACAGCCGAACCAACAACAGCAGATGCCCTTCATGCCATCACAGCAAGCTGCGGTTCAACGGGAGCAATCGCCTGAAATCAACCCAGACCTTCCGACAAACACAGGCGCTTCGAACGTAATTGCACAGTCTAACAATGCAGTCGGTCTGGCGGATGATGCCTTGGCTCTGGGAATGCCTAGCCAAGTCAACCCGCTCACTGGTCAGCCTTTTCACCCGATTGCCTACCAAGGCAAGCTCGGTGGTGTGAAGGCGGCTACTGACCTAGCGTTGGTGGACGTGAACGAACAGCTGAAACAGACCAAGACCAAGATCTCTCAGCTGGACAAAGTCATGGATCGCATTAAGAACGACGCGAGCAACGCCGTTCCTCAGGGTGTGAAACAGCGCAAGTTGGACAAAGAAGCCAACCTCAAAGCTGCAAAAGATGCCTTGGCTGCGAAAGAAAAAGAACTTCAGCCGATGACTCAGTTTGCGATGATGAACGGTGGTGGAGATCCTAACACCTTCATGGCACTGGAACAGCAAAAGCGCATGTACAGCCAAGCGGAGCTAGCTGCTGTTGCCCAAGCCCAAGCTGAGTTCGACGATGTGGTGAAGCAAGAAAAAGCGATTATCGCTAAAGCAACTCCGATGATCGCCTCTTACGAGAGTGACAAGAACTCCTTGGAAATGCTCCAAGGCGAACTCCAAACTCGTAAGAACAAGCTCACTGCTCAACAGTCTTCAGTGGAGTCCGCGCTCGCTGCCAACGCAGCAAGCTTGTCGGGTAACCAAGGGGCTGCAGCAGGCAGCGTCTTCAACCGAATCGGTGGCAGTTCTCCTGTCACTCCTTCGGCTCGCAACCGCGGTATCGGCGGTGCGCTGGTTAACGACGGTCGCCGTCCTTCACTCAGCGGTGGGGCTCCTACTCTCTAAGAGAGCCTTCTTCAGACTATAGGACAGATTCAAGAACCGCTCGGTCGCAAGACCGAGCGGGGATTGAAACAGGCAGAGAAAGCACTGTGTGGGTGCTGATGCGGATGTGGGTTTCCACCGTAGTTGTGCGGAAGCGGTTTTGTGCCGAGTGGAAACAAGGACTTTCTCTGCCTATCTTTTTTCCGGTCTCCCAGGTATTGAAAAATCTCTCCGTTCCTCCTACAGTCCCCGTGTGCAGTTCCCTTCAGACGAAAGCGTTTCTAACCAAGGTGAGCGAGTGCTCCTGAGCGATCGTCCTTCACTGGTGCGAGATCATTTACAGCGCTACATTTTTGCTAGGCGGTATGTTGATTCCGAAAGTGTGGTTTTGGATTGTGCCTGCGGATCCGGTTACGGAAGTGCATTGCTGGCAAAAGCGGCAAAGCAGGTTACCGGTGTCGATATCTCTGGCCAGGCGATTGAGTATTGCCGGAGGACCTACACAAGCCCAAACCTGACCTTTCAAACAGGCACTGCCGAGAAGCTAGAGTTTAACGATGCCAGTTTGGACTGTGTTTGTTCTATAGAAACCATAGAACATATTCCTAATCCCGATAATCTCATCCGCGAAGCGAGTCGGGTGCTCAAGCCTGGTGGGATATTCCTGGTCTCTACTCCAAACCGTGTGAATTCCCGATTGGCCTCAGGTGAAAAACCTAAAAATCCTTTTCACCTTTTTGAATGGTCGCTAGCCGAGTTTGACACGCATTTACGAGGTGGATTTTCTCAGATTCAGTATTTTGCACAAAGAGTCCGATCTCGGAACAAGTTTTCTTGGAAGTACATTGTTTCCAAGGCGAGCAGAATGGGGGGCGGCTTGGATATCACAGGATTTAGAGCAACCCCTCGGGTCTTGGCCCAAATGGAGTTGGCTAATTCTTGGATGCCTGAGAATTTTATTGCGGTTTGTAGAAAATAAAGAGGGGATGCCTATAACCACCTAGGCATCCCCTCCAGCGCTAATTGGAATAAGTGTCAGGAGATTGAGTCTTACCCAACGTCTCCCGGACGTTTTCCACCACCCGCGGCAGCAGCTGCCGCTATTTTGCGCTTATCAAGGTTGTATTTCTCAACCTTGTTAATGAGTCCTGCTCGGCTGATTCCGAGTTCTTTCGCTAAGCGGGACTTGTTCCATCCCGTTCGCTTTAACCCCTCTCGGATCATTTCCCGCTCCAACTCTTCGAGAGCGTCGCGGAGTTTGCCTTGGATTCGGACCCCCTGGACTTTGGTGCGTTCACCAAAGTCTCGAATTCGACCGGACAACATATCTACGGTGATTTTACTTTCCGACCCTGCCAGCACCGTCACTCGCTCCATTTCGTTTTCGAGCTCACGGATATTACCAGGCCATGGGTAGTCGAAAATCTTTTCCAAGGCGCGCTTGGTTAAGAGTTTCGGCTTGATTTGCTTTTCCGCTGCGCTCTTTGCAAGGAAATGCTCACAGAGCAATGGGATGTCTTCCTTGCGATCGCGCAGGGGCGGAACGGTGATGTTGATTACGTTGATTCGGTAGTACAAGTCTTCTCGGAACGTCCCTTTTTCGACCATGTCTTTCAGGTCTTTGTTGGTCGCAGCCAAGATGCGGACATCCACTTTTCGAGGTTCGGTTGCTCCTACCGGTATGAATGTTCCTTCTTGGATAACGCGCAAGAGTTTTACTTGCATGCTAGGGGAAGTGTCCCCGATTTCGTCCAAGAAGAAGGTTCCTCCATCCGAAACCTCAAATAGCCCCTTTTTGTCTTTCACGGCTCCAGTGAAAGACCCTTTGACGTGACCAAACAGCTCGGAGTCGAGCAAGTTGTCGTTAAAGGCGGAGCAGTTCTGAGTGACAAACACTTTGTCTTTTCGAGGAGAGTTGTAGTGAATCGCTTTGGCTATCAACTCTTTACCTGTCCCGTTTTCCCCTTGGACCAGCACGGTGCTTTCGCTGTTTTTGATCTTATCCAACAGCGCGTAGACATCCTGCATGGGCTTGGATTTTCCGATCATGCTATCGTACTTGTATCGGGTTCCAAGTTCCTTGTTGAGTTCCGTGATGCGATCCTCTCGAACAGAGATCTCTTTGTGCAGGGTGCTGATTTCTTGGGATACGAGATCGCTCAATTCCGAGAAGTAGGGGAACTGTTCGTTCTCCAGGGACTTGATTTTTGCAACGGCGTGCTCAATCTCTTGCGATGGGAGGTTAAAGTGAGCCAAGGCTTTGCATAGCTCCTTTTTATGCGCTTCAGTGGCGCCTTCTTTCAGGTACCCAACGCAGATCACGGCCCCCATAAACTCATTGTCGATTACAATGGGAAAGGCGCTCGCTAGAAAGTGCGGAAAAAACTCTTTACGGAGATCTTTTTCCTGGGTTTTTTTGAGGTCCATGGTGGCGGTACGGACGAACTCTGCCAGGGCATCGTAACCATCCCCTCTTTGCAAGAGGAGGCGCAAGACGCTGTTAGACATTTCGTGCTTTGAGCCCTTTTCGAGCGCTTTGAGGTTACCTCGATCGTCTGCGAAAATGACATCGATAGCGAACCACTTTGAGATCACTTCTTTGAGCTTGCGGATAACATGAATATGCTCAAACTCATCCCAATTAATCATACGTCCCTCCCCAAAATTTAAACACTGGATTGCGCGATGGGCTTACATGCAGATTCGCGACAGGTAATGATGCGTGACTAAGAGTGATGCTGACTGATCTTCTGACGTCTAACTTTTAATAAGTGTACCGATACTGACACGCAGTGTCAATGACCCGGTGACCAGAACACGGTCACTCTTTTGTGAAGAATTCTTCATTATTTTTTATGCCCAAAATTTCGCGCAGATAGCGGCCGGTATGTGGCAAGTTCTTTTGCGCCAACTCTTTGGGGGTGCCCACTGCCACGACATTGCCCCCCCCATCTCCACCGTCTGGACCCAGATCGATCAAGTACTGGGCTGCACAAATCATTTGCACGTTGTGCTCAATCACGAGCACCGAGTGTCCGTTCGAAACTAATCTTCTTAGAACAGAAATCAATCGACGTATTTCGCTAAAATGCAGGCCGGTTGTCGGTTCATCTAGAATGAACAATGTGGGCAAGCGTTTTGCCACAGTTCCGGCGAGTTCACGTGCGATCTTGAGGCGTTGGGCTTCACCGCCCGAAAGTGTGAAACCGGGCTGTCCTAATTGCAGATATCCCAGTCCAACTTCCTGAAGCAATGCGAGTTTGGCTCGTAGCGGGGCAACATCCGCGAAAAAATCATAGGCACTATCCACTGTCATATGGAGGACTTCGTCGATACTCTTGCCTCGATATTTTACAGCCAGGACATTTGGTTTAAACCGTTTTTCATCGCAGGTCTGGCACGGAACAAAAATATCCTCCAGAAAAACCATGTCGATCTTAACTCGGCCTTCACCCTCGCAAGTGTCGCACCGCCCACCTGCGACGTTGAACGAAAAATGCCCGGCGCTAAGTTTGCGGGACACAGCTTCGCGAGTTCTGGCAAATAGACTGCGGACTTCATCGTAGCCCTTGATAAACGTAATCGGGTTTGAACGCGACGATTTGCCTATAGCGCTTTGATCTACTAGCTCGATTCCGCTCAAGAACTCAAACCCAGAAAGAGAGGCAAAGCGCGCAATCTTATCGCTCTTCCCATGGAATATTTTAGCTAGAGCCTGGTATAGAGTATCCACGATCAGGGTGCTTTTCCCCGAGCCCGAGACCCCGGTAACTGCAACGAGAGTTTTCAGAGGGATACGCACATCAATTTTTTTTAAGTTATTTCCGGCAGCTCCTTTGAGATCGAGCCATTGGGAAGGGGGCGTGCGTGGAGTGTTTTCCAAGGCCTTAAGGCAATCTTCCTTCCATTCCTTAACTGCATGTGCGGTCTGCGAATCGCACTTCAAAAAGCGATCTTGAGGGCCCGAAAACAGCACCTCTCCGCCACGAGTTCCTGAGCCAGGTCCCATGTCTACGATGTATTTGCCCCACTCAATGACTTCGGGATCGTGTTCAACGAGCAGCAACGAGTTTCCCAAGGAGAGCAGATGGTTCAACACTTTGAGCAACTGTTGGGTGTCTTTGGGGTGCAAGCCGATACTAGGTTCATCCAGTACATACAAAGTATCTGTGAGGCCTTGGCTTAGCTGCGTGGCAAGCAAAATGCGCTGGTATTCCCCCCCAGACAAGGAGCGAGTGAGGCGAGAGAGGGTGAGGTATCCTAGACCCACAGTATCCAAAGTTTCTAGGCGCCTTCCTATTTGGGTGAGTATATCTGTCGCGATTTTCTTTTCTCGAGGAGAGAGCGAGAGATCTCTAAAAAAAATGCGCAGCTGCTCGACGCTCTGATCGCAGAGCTCGGAAATGTTTTTTCCGGATATCTTCACACGCAATCCGGTAGCATTGAGTCGACTGCCTTTACAGGTGCGACATAAAAAGGGAGAGGTGTACCGGCTGACAAAGACGCGTATCCGCATCTTGTATTTTTCTTTGTCCAAAAGATCAAAGACGCCTTGAATGCCCTTGAATTTGGAATTGCCTTCAAGGATGAGTTTGCGGTGTTCCGCCGGAAGCTCCCGGTATGGAAGGTCTGCGTCGATGCGAGCCGTTTTGCAAAAAGCGAGTAATTTTTTCTGCCATTGCTTCAGCGATGGTTTCGTGAAGGGATCTACCGCGCCTTGCGCTAGGGAGAGGTTCCCATTGGGAATGACAAGATCGGGATCGACTTCAAGCGTATTTCCAAAACCTTTGCAGGTCTCGCAGGCCCCTAATGGGCTGTTAAACGAAAAAGAAATCGCTGTTTTGGGCGGGCTGATTTTCTCACATTTTGGGCAGCGAGTTTGGGTGGTGTAACTCCCTCCGGGAATAAACTTCTTGGGCTCCGTTTCAATGTAGACTTCGGCGAGCTTTCCCCCCAGGTCCATGCTTTGTCTCAGAGATTCTGCCAAGCGGGTTCGGTTCTCCGAAGAAAGCTTGGACTCAGGAATTCGAATTCGATCTACAATGAGGGCTGCATTTTGCCCGCGGACCGATTTGTCCTCTTCGAGGGATACCAGTTCGCCACCAACGATTGCGCGGGTATAACCCGAGCGTAGGTATTCCGCCACCAAATCTCCGGTCATATCTTTTTTTGCGGGAAACTTACGGTGGAAGGTGAACAATATCGTTTTTCCTGCGTGGGTCTTAGCAATGCGCTCGCAGAGCTCGTCGTACGAAAGGCGCTCCATGGGAACATCGCAGCTAGCACAATGTTCGATACCAAGTTTTTCAAAAATTAAACGCAGGTAGTCGTAAATTTCTGTGGAGGTTCCTACGGTTGCTCGAGAATTGCGTACGGGGTTGATTTGCTCAATGGCAATCGTAGGGGGAATGTTTTGAATTTTATCAGCAACTGGGGCACGAAATTTTTCCAGGAACTGCCGTGCATAGGTAGAGAGCGACTGCATGTACCTGCGTTGGCCCTCGGCATAAACCGTTTCAAATGCCAGGGAGGACTTTCCAGAGCCACTCGGCCCCGTGATCACGATGGAAGTGCCCAGAGGCAATTCCAGGTCGATGTTTTTGAGGTTGTTTTGGCGCACGCCCTTTAGGATGAGGTGGTTCATGTGATCCCTCCAGTTCTATCGGCTGGCATGGTATTCTTCAAGCAATGCCATCTAAGCTCATGACCCTTCTTCTTGGTGTGGTTGGCCTGGTACTGGTCCTAGGTGCCGTGTTTTTGGTGGATGTGCTTGTCTTGGTCCCCGACTTCGCACGGTTGAAAGACTCCGTGCCGGTTCCCATCGTGCTCGCGGATGGGACACGCTCAACTCGTTTGGTGGGTCCGAAGGCGGCGGGTTGGGTGCCGCTTTCGTCCATGTCGGAATGGTTCCCGCGAGCCGTGGTGAGTTCAGAAGACGGCAGTTTCTATTCGCACAAGGGAATAGATGTCTTTGAGATGAAAGAAGCGCTCCGTAAAGACTGGAAAGAAGGCCGTATTGCGCGGGGAGCGAGCACGATTACCCAACAGGTTTTGAAGAATGTGTATCTTTCCCATCTTCCCAGGGTGTGGCGGAAGCTAAAAGAAATCGCCTGGGCGTCAAAGTTAGAAGCAGCGCTGACAAAGCCTCAGATTTTGGCTTTCTACCTGAATATGGCAGAGTGGGGTCCGGGAATTTACGGTGTGGGGGAGGCTTCACGGCACTATTTCTCCATTCCGCCTTCGCAGCTAAGTGCGAGACAGTCAGCCTTTTTAGCAATGCTTTTGCCCTCTCCACGTCGATACCATGCGTACTTTGCCAAAAAGCAGCTCACCCAGTGGGCCTCGGATCGTGTGAATAGAATTCTACAGATAATGAACAAGCTGGGTCAGTTACCGGACGACCAGTTGGCGATGGCGACGCAGGAAATGCTTTGGGGGCAGAGTATATTGCAGGATACGGCACCAGGGGCCCCGGAAGATCCGGGGGAGGTCACCGAGACTTCAGAAGAAACTTTTGAGCCTTTGGCCAAAAACCCTGACTCTTTACCCGAGGCTCCTCCTGCTGAGCAACCCTTGGAGATCGTGGAGTAAATCTACAATGAAAGTTTTTCTCTTGTTGTGTGTTTCGGCCGGTATAGGGGTCTTGTCGGGCTGTGGCCTGGTGACCACCGCCGATACGAGTGCGGGAGGATTTGAAGCGGGGTCGGTGGGGGGGATTTGGGGGGGCTCAGCGCAGGGGAATACGCAGGCGTCTTTCTCCGATCGTCCAACGGGCTTTGAGGTTTTCAAAAACATTTTTCGAGATTGGCTTGAACCGCGACAGGCTTTTGCGGTCACAGCTTGTCCTACCTTGGCGTCCAGTGCCGCTTCGGGTTGTGGGCAGACCACGCCTTCTTTGGTGACTTTAACGTATGATGAATGTCGGTTTGGCACCTCGCTGGCTAGTTGGTCGGGTCTATTAGATGTACAGGTCAGTAGCGGCACGTTGGCCTGTGGCACCTTTCCTCAAGCCACGTTGACTCGGCAGTTCGTCGCTACAGCTGGCGGAGCCGCTTCGACTGGCACACGGACTTCGGCCGCGGGCTTAGAGGTTGAGATCGATCATTCAACTGCAGATTTAGGCAACTATCAGGGGGACAGTATTTCGACGTTGATCAATAGCGGCTACGGGACCCGAGTAACCTGGACCGGTTCCGGGGATTCAGCGGTGCGAACTGGGATCGTTATAAAGCAACGCCTGGTCTCCACGGCGTTTGACATGTCGGTCAGCGGCAGTCTGACGGTAGATGAGACTGCGGGCGCAGGCTATCGCAAGGTATCGGGTACGATGGTGACCTACCATAATTTGGTGAGGGTAAAGGGCACGTTGACGTTCACCGATGTTCGCTATGAAGACACTTGCTGTACTCCCACCAGCGGCTCAATCAGCACTGTGTTGGCTTCCACTTCGCAGTCCGGAGTGGCTGGGATCGCCCTTAACGGCCTGACGGAATCCATGACGTTTTTGTCGTGCGGAACCGCACGTTTTACAAATACCTCAGGTACGACGAGTTACGTCTCGCTTGCTCATTGCTACTAAGGCATTTTCCAGTGCGCGGTTAGCTTTAGAAAACAGGTGCCAACCAAAGTACACGCCAGCTTGCACTGGACATTGGTGGGAGCAGGGGAGGTGCATTTCGATTGAGCCACGCAAGCCAGGAAGAAGAACCCTCCGGTTCCTCCTCATCGCCAACGAGGAGTCTGCGCACTAGGCCAACGGACTTCTGTGGGTAGAGAACCGGTGCTTCCGCTGGAAGCTTAGCAAGCAGTTTTGCTTCTGCGATAGCGTCTTCCGAAGTGCCTATTGCATCGACGAGTTTCGCATCCAATGCTTGCGTCCCAGTTACCACTCGGCCATCTGTGAACTTATCTAGCGCGTCTTCATCGAGTTTTCGCCGTTGCTTAACTGCTCCGCGGAACTGCGAATAAATATCTTTTACCATTGATTGGAAAAGGGCTCTGTCCTCGGGGCTCATTGTTTTGAGCGGAGACCCTGCGTCTTTGAACTTGCCCGAAGTGATTGATGTCCGATCCAGTTTTGCCCATTCATAGAGTTTCTTCGTGTTTAGAAACTCCATAATGACGCCAATGCTTCCCGTGAGAGTGCCGGAATTGGCGTAAATTTTTCGACCTCCCAGAGCGATGTAGTACCCACCACTTGCGGCAACTGTTCCCATCGAAATAAGGACCGGGATTTTGGCGTCCGCCTGTTGAATCGCCTGAAACATTTCTTGAGAGGGAGCGACCAATCCCCCTGGGGAATTCACGCGGATGACAATCGCCTTGGTGCGTTTGTTTTCAACCGCTTCTTTGAGTTCCGCGATGAGCGCAGAGGAGCTGTAGATGACTCCCGAAACATCCAGCACCCGGATATGGTTTGCTGAGCCCGGGCTAGCGCCAAACCACGTGTGCCGAATGAACGAAACAATACCGGTTAGAATGATGATGAAAAAAAAGAGCCCAAGAGAGATCCCGATCAGTTTCAGGATCCCTCTCATGCTTATTCTTCAGATTCGGAAGTTGGTTTCTCAGAAGGGCTGCTGGCCGCTTCTTTGAGTTTTGCAGCGGTCGACTGGTCTAGCAAATCCGCAAAGCTCGTGCGAGCGCTGGTGCTAGACTGTTTCGAGTAGTTCTTCAGGTTCTCTCGCTCTTCGGCTTTGTTCATCGCCTTAACAGAGAGAGAGAGCTTGTGCTCTCGTAGGTCGACTGCTGTGACCATGCACTCGATTTCAGTGCCTTCTTGAATTTCCTTCACTCGATCCTTGGGTTTGCCTTCGCCCTCGAGTTCCGAAGCGTGGATCAAACCTTCTACATGCTCATCCACTTGGACAAACACGCCGAATTCAGCGATCTTGGTGATTTTGCCCTTAACGCGGGTGCCAGGAGCGTATTTGTCCGCCACGGCCTGCCACGGATCGTCTCCTAGCTGCTTGATACCCAGGCTGAACTTTTCGGCAGCCTTGTCGATGGACAAGACAACGCACTCCACTTCATCGCCCTTTTTGAACATCGTGTTCGGGTCAATAGCTTTTGCGTCCCAACTAATATCGCTGACATGCACCAAGCCGTCGACTCCTTCAGGCACACCGACAAACACTCCGAAGTCCGTGGTGTTCTTTACGGTGCCTTTGATCTTGGCGCCTGTGGGGTACTTCTCTGCGATGATATCCCAGGGGTTAGGCTCAATTTGCTTCATGCCGAGTGAAATGCGTCGGTTGCCAGTATCGACATCCAACACAATCGCATCCACAGAATCGCCTTCATTGACGAGCTTCGATGGGTGTTTCACGCGTTGAGTCCAAGACATCTCAGATACGTGCACCAAGCCTTCGACACCGGGCTCAAGCTCTATAAATGCACCGTAGTCTGTGAGGCTGACAACTTTGCCTTGAACACGCAAGCCGACTCGGTAACGGTCTTCAACTGTAGTCCAAGGATCGGGGAGGAGCTGTTTGTAGCCGAGGCTAACTCGTTCCTTTTCCTCGTCGTACTTCAATACTTTGACTCGGATTTTCTCGCTTACTTTGAAAATCTCCGATGGGTGTCGGATGCGTCCCCAAGACATGTCTGTAATGTGGAGCAAGCCGTCCAAACCACCCAGGTCGATGAATGCGCCATACTCGGTCAGATTTTTGATCGTGCCTTCTGTGACCATTCCTTCTTCGATTTTAGAAAGAGTTTGCTCTTTTTGACGAGCGCGCTCTTCCATCAAAAGAAGTCGCCGGGAGAGAACGATGTTCCCACGTTTCTTATTAAATTTGATGATCTTAAATTTGTAAGTCTTACCGAGGTACTGGTCGAGGTTCTTGGTCGGGCGGATATCCACCTGTGAACCAGGCAGGAAAGCCTTCACACCAATATCAACAGATAAGCCGCCTTTAACTTTTGCGACAATAGTGCCTTCGACCAGCTCGTCTTTTTCACAAGCTTCGCTGATCTCATCCCAAGCGCGGAGGACATCGGCCTTTTCTTTGGAAAGAATCAGGCGCCCTTCGTCGTCTTCAATACGTTCAATATAAACCAAGACATGGTCGCCTGGCTCGATGCCCAGAGTGCCTTGATTATCGAGGAATTCATTTCGGAAAACTTGTCCTTCCGATTTGTACCCGATATCGATGGTGACAAAATCGTTCTCGATCTTGACGACTTGTCCTTCGACAACTTCGCCTTCCTGAAATTTGGAGCCCTTCTGGCTCTCTTCCAACATCTGAGAGAAGGTCAGACCGTTCTCTTTAAGGGCCTCCTCTGAGCGATCGAGATCTCGATCGTCCAATGGAAGTTCTGGAAGTTCTGCGATGGCCAAACGCCGTTTCGGTGATACCACTCGACTACCTTTCGAATCTTTGCCTACCATAATGCTGCTTGGTGGGGGGCTCTTTACCCCTTCTCCCAACCCCTGGTTATCCAAGGACATGTACTTAAGCTCTTTCTCATTCCCTGCCTGGAAAGACAGGACCTGGTTTTACTTCAAAGCCTGAATTTCTCCTATCAAAACCGCTAAGTGTCAATGCCATTCTGCCTCTGTTTCGGCCTACAGCCACGCTGCGCTCCTTGACGGGGCAAGCGGGGGTCGTGGAAGACTACTACAAGATGGTGGATTTTAATGAGTCGATGACTCGTTTGGTGGGGGAAGTCGCCTCAAAAACCGAGGAATTTCGTCATATTCGCTCGGAACAGGTATTGGTAAGCGCTACTTTTGCGCGCTCTCCGAGGCGCGCAGGCCTTCTGGCCTATGTTCTGCCGCTCAAATACCGGGCGGGTAGCCCAGTGGAGCGTCGGGTTCGGGGGTCCAAGGAATACCATTGGGCGATGCTACCCGTGGTGCGGGAAGGGCGAGAAATCCTTTATATTGTCTATTTTATGCTTCCGCGCTTTTTGCACATGCCGTTTCGGGAGAAGCTCGAGACGGTGGTTCATGAGCTCTACCATATTAGCCCACTCTTCAACGGCGACCTGCGACGTTTCAAGGGGCGGTCAGTCTTGCACGGGAGCATGAAAGCCTACGATGCCCAAGTGAAGCGCCTTACGGATGCCTTTCTGGCTGCGAATCCCGATCCAGGTAGCTATGCCTTTCTCAACTATCTGCAACCAAGATCGGGAGAGTTTCAGGCCCACCATATTCCCGAACCTCGTCCGAAACTCCTCAAGGTAGCTCAGCACCCTTTGCGCCCATAGCCGGTCCGGAATGTTTGATTTCCGGACTGTGACCGGACTTTGCCCAGGCTAAGAAGTCTGGTGCGGGGTTTGCTAGGCCTAACGGAGAATGTTGAGATTATCGGCTGTGGCATCGCTATGTTTCATTCTGGGTGGTTGTGGCCTCCGTCCCCCCACGAGCGCAGCCTATGTACTTGAGCTGCGGCTACCTGGTCTGCTGATGCGCACAGAGGCCAGGCGTTCTCGTTTTGAGGCCCGAGCCCAAAACCTCGAAGTATCTTTGCAGTCCCTTTCTGCGGGTCAAAAGGTTTTTAACTTTCCTCCCTCTCAATGGAGCCAGCTTCCACTTCTAGATTTCCCCCTGAGCGGGGATCCTGCGGAGAAAGTACAAATAAACGTGCGTATTTGGGATCGCGATCGTGCAGGCTCTCCTCGAGGGCACCCGGCATTGTCGGGGAAGGCGGTTGTTCGCTGTGCGGAAAGAGCGTTGGCAGGTCCAACTCCGGTTCCTATCCGTCTATCTCTGCGCGTGCCTGTTTCAGAATACGATTGAGTGGTATCCTATTACCCTTGTTCGGCCCCAAAATAGGAGACAGATATGAATTGGCACGGGTTCTTGCGCGTCGCGGCAGCTTTGGTTTTGGTGGTGTTTGTTTCGGGCTTTGCTTCCAAGAAAAAAGCGAGCAGTGCTATCCCGGAGAAAAGGGATTTCCCGGTGAACCAGTCTCTTTCTCCATGCCAGAACTTTTTCAATTATGCCTGCTCTGAGGCGATTAGTGGGTTCGAGCTTCGAGAAGATCGCTCAAGGCACATCTTCTCTTTTTCGGATTCGCATGAGCGGGTCTTAGAAGCTAAAAAGAAATTCCTGCTTTCGCTTCCAGAGAAAAAGGAACTTAGCCCCCGGGCGCAAACACTGTCCCACGTCTTTCAGGCATGCATGAACGAAAAATCCTCTGCGGCGGAAGAAAAAGAGCGGGTTGGGCAGCTTTTGTCGGAAGTCGCTTCCATCCAGACTCACGAGGAATTTCAAAAGTTCTTGTTTCATAAAATGCAGAACGCTGAGTTTAGCTTTGTGGATTGGGGTGCCACGAGTAACTTAGACGATTCCGACTGGGATGATGTTTATTTCTTAGCCGATCTCCAAACGCTTCCAGAAAAAACCTATTACGAAAAACCAGAGGTTCTTGCAGATTTGCAAGCACTTGCCCAAGCCATGTTTGAAGCGGCAGGACTCCACGGGGCCCCCGAACGAGCTAAGGCGGTCGTCGCTTTTGAAAAGGAGTTCTCTAAGAGTTACCCGGCCCCTGCAGAAATGCGGGAACTTTTTAATACTAAATCCAGCACAACCCGAGAAAAAGTTCTCAAAGAATACCCCGCGTTTCAAATGGCAGGTTTTTTTGAGAAACTTCCAAAGCGCACGCGCTTAAAGAACCTAACGCCTCAAAACTATGCTTGGGTCAACCAGGCGCTCACCCGAGAACCCTTGGAGACTCTAAAAAACGTTTACTTGTTCCGAGCGCTTCCGGCCTACATGGACGACGCCTACCCCGAGTATTTTAAACAGGCGTTCGAGTTCAATAAAAAACACTTAGGTGGCCCCAATGTTCGGCCTGTTCGCCAAGAGCGCTGCACCATGTATGTCATGGATCATTTCACAAAAGAGATTGATGCAGAGCTACTTCCGATTTTCTTTCCCTCCTTTCCAGAGGAAAAGCTGATTGCGCTGGTGGAAAAGGTGCGAGCTTCAATTATTCGCGGAATTGAAACCAATCAGTGGCTAAGTCCTCAAAGCAAGAAAGCCGCGGTAAACAAGATTCGCGTGGCCCGACTCCAGCTGGTCAAGCCCAGAAATGACAAAGAGTGGGACTTTACCCCACCAGCGCAATATTCCCCCGATCGTCGCTACGCGAACAATCACCTCTTAGAAAAAAACCTTCAAGAGAAGACCCTTAGAGAGCTCGCTCAAAAGCGCGATAGAAACCGATGGGAGATGGGACCTCTAACCGTGAATGCGTATTACAGCCCTTCAGATAATAAGTTTGTTCTCCCCATAGGAATACTCCAATACCCGTTTTACGATCCTCAGCTTCCCGACTCGACCAATTTGGGCGCGGTTGGAATGGTTGTCGGTCATGAGCTTGGTCATGGTGTGGACGATCACGGTGCGCGGTATGACGCTACCGGAAGGATGATTCAGTGGATGTCCAAGAAAGACCTAAAAGAGTTTGAAAAGCGCGGTCAACGTTTGGTCGCTCAATTCGACAAGGCTGGTCATAACGGGAAGCTGACACTTGGAGAAAACATCGGAGACTTGGTGGGGATTACGTTTGCTTATCAAGCAGCATTTCCAGCCGACAAAGGAACGTTGAAGGAAAAACAGGATTTCTTTTTGCAGTATGCTCGAACCTGGTGCGGAGTCGTGCGGCCCAAAATGCGAGAAATGCTGCTAAAAACCGATCCCCATTCCGCTATCGATGCTCGTGTAAATGAACAAGTAAAGCACCAGCCTGGTTTTGAGCAGGCGTTTGCATGCAAAGCGGGAGATCCTATGATTCTGCCGCAGAAGGATCGAGTACAGATTTGGTGATCTGCAGCGCTTGGTGGTTCCGCCACTTTTGAATTTCGAGGTGATTTCCACTCAGAAGTACCTCGGGGACTTTCATTCCTCGAAACTCTGGGGGGCGAGTAAAGTGAGGGTACTCTAGAAGGCGTTCTCCACTTAGCTCGTCAAGGATCGAAAACGACTCCTGTTGATGGGCTTCGGGGCTAGAGAGTGTGCCATCGAGCCGGCGAATTAGAGCGTCTGCAAAAGCAACCGCAGGAAGTTCTCCACCCGTTAATACAAAGTCGCCCAGTGAGATCTCCATGTCCACAAAGCCTCGGCAAAAGCGCTCGTCGACCCCTTCATAATGGCCGCAGACCAATATGTAAGCGGGTACTGTACCGCCCTCAGTATTCAAAGCTTCTAACAGCCCCGTATTTAGGCGGCGTCCTCGGGGTGAAAAATAAATAACTTTGGCTTGGGGGAAACGTTCTCGAATAGATTCTACGGCCGCAACAAGGGGTTCGATTCGGAGCACCATCCCCGAACCACCGCCGTAGGGAGAATCATCCACCGCACGGTGTTTGTTCTGCGAAAAGTCTCTGAGCTGAACGGTCTCAAAGGTAAACAGACCCCGCCTGTGGGCTCTGCCAAGAATGCTGGTGTTCAGCCAAACTTCAATGGCTTCGGGAAAAAGCGTCACAAATGCAAAGTGCGATTTAGTTTCGGATTTGGTAGTCGTCAGCATTGCGGACCCTGATTTTGCGCTGTTCCAAATCCACTTGGGCGATAGTCTCTCGCCGAGCCAGAATAGCGAAGGTATCTCGTGGTGTTTTTATCCACCAGCGATCGGGAGATCCCATCCCCACCTCTTCTACCTCTGAAATTTCTCCGATGGATTCCCCGCTAGCATCGCAGAGCACTTCGCACCCCAGGAGATCGTGAACGTAGTACAATCCGGCTTGGGCTGCGGGCAGCTCCGCTCTTTGGACGTAGACCCCGTCCCCCCGGTGGTTCTTAACGGTTTGATCGCTTTCAAAGCCTTCGAGTTTGATTCGAAGGCCTTTTGGCATCTGGGTTGTGTCGACGACGCGAAATGGCTGGGCGCCTTTAGCGTCCCTGCCTAAGTAAATACATTTGATGGGTTCTGGGAGCCCTAGTGCAGCGGGGCGACTGGAAAGTAGAAACTCTCCTTTGAAACCGTGTGGCTTTCCTACCTGTCCAATTTGTACGAGGTTCATTACTCCAAAATTTCGAGTACGGAACGCTTTTTCAACTTGGTGGAGACCGCTGCTAGGATGGTGCGTAGAGACCGCGCCGTGCGGCCTTCCTTACCGATAATTTTCCCTAAGTCTTCTTTGGCCACTTTGAGTTCAATGACGGTAGTCTGTTCGCCTTCCACTTCGGCAACGTGAACGGCGTCGGGAAAGTCCACAAGAGCCTTCGCCATGACTTCTACCAGGTTTCTAAGCTCTTCCACTTCATACCTCCCCCGTCAGTACGCCGCTCACCCAAAGAGCGGGCGCTGAACAGTCTTATTTTTAAGCCTGCTCGGCGGCTGGCGATTTGGTCGCAAGCTCTTTTACGACGCCCAGCTTACGCGACTTTTTTACCTGATTTCGGACTGCATCCGACATCTTCGCGCCTTTAGAAACCCAGTAAGATAGCTTTTCGCTGGAAAGTGTAAGCGAACTGTCCCCTTTGATGGGGTCAAATGTGCCTACTCGATCGATGAACCGGCCATCACGAGGCGCGGTCTTATCCTGAACCACAATGCGATAGAAAGGCTTTTTCTTGGTGCCGTGTCGGGCGTAGCGAATTACCGTAGCCATTTTTCCTAGTTTCTCCTCAAATAAACAAAAACTTGAAACAGACCTACCACATGCCCTGGCGTTTTCCCATAGGCGATTTTGCTATTCGGGACATCATTTTGCGGGCTTCCATAAACTGTTTTATCAATCTGTTCACATCATGGACCTGGGTTCCACTTCCCATCGCGATGCGCTTTCGACGGCTACCGTCCAGCAGATCGTGGTCAATCCGTTCACTTGGGGTCATCGAGAGAATAATCGCCTCGATCTTCTTGAGTTCGGTGTCGGGCGGGGTCATCCCTTGGAGTTGTTTGGACATTTGGCCCATTCCGGGAAGAAACTTTAAGAGGTTTTCAAAGGACCCCATTTTTTTAATCTGTTGAAGGTGGGTAAAGAAATCCGCCAGGGTAAAATCGTTTTTCTTGATTTTCTTAGTGATCTTAAGGTTTTCAACCGGGTCTAAGACGGACTGAGCCTTTTCAGCTAACGAGAGCAGGTCCCCCATATCCAGAATGCGCGACGCCACCCGATCGGGGTGGAATACTTCCAAGTCCCCCGTTTTTTCGCCCGTGCCCATCAGCTTGATGGGACAGCCGGTGACTGCCCGGACCGAAAGTGCGGCCCCCCCTCGGGCGTCCCCGTCCATCTTGGTGAGCACGATACCCGTAAGTTCCAGCCTTTTTTGGAAGGATTCCGCAACCGGGACGACGTCTTGGCCGCTCATGGAATCCACGACCAGCAATATCTCAGCGGGTTTGAAAAGCGTGGTGAGCTCTTCGAGCTCTTCCATCATTTCTTCATCGACATGGAGGCGGCCGGCTGTATCCAAAAGCAATACTTCGGCGTTCTGACGAATGGCTTCTTCTTGGGCGAGCAAAGCTCGGGCCCGAACTGAGTCGGTTGCAGCGCTGTGAAAGACGTCCACTCCCAGAGGTTCGACGGTGACTTTAAGCTGTTCAATAGCTGCCGGACGGTAGACGTCGAGCGAGGCGACTAAGACCCTTTTTTTCTCTTTCTCCTTTAGGAAACGAGCGATTTTGGCTGTGGTGGTGGTTTTCCCTGTCCCTTGAAGCCCTACCATCATGAAAACGGCGGGGGGGCGCACGCGGAAATTCAATGGAACTGCCTTCGTGCCCATTACGGCGGCGAGCTCTTCGTACACGATTCGGATAAAATGCTGTTCGGGGGAAATGCTTTTCTGAACTTCCGATCCCAGGCTACGCTGTCGGACCTGGGCCACAAAGTCCTTCACTACTTTTACGTTTACGTCGGCTTCGAGCAACGTGGTTCTGAGTTGACGACAGGCTTCATCGATAAGTTCTTCAGAAAGTCGATTTTTGCCCGATACAACACGGAGCGTTTGGACGAGTTTTTCGGTAAGTGATTCAAACATAAGTACCTACTTCTACTGAAAGAGAGAGTTCTGGGGAAGCCCTACTTCGTATAGGTGATTTGCAATCGATTTTTCCAGCTGGTCTTCATTCTTACGCAGGCGTCGTAGATTGTCGGCCATGCGACGCCGCGCTTTTCTACAAAATGCCTGGACGATACGCACGTCCGCCATGCCTTCTGACAGTCCTTTTTCGTTCACGGCAGAACTGGCGCGAGAAAGTGCACATCCCAAAGCAAAAAGATCTATTGCGGTGTCTGCGAGGCGTTTTACGACGAACTGATTTTCGACAATACCTTTGCCATTCTTGCGAAGCGCAAACCTGGTCGCCCGAGCCAGTTTGGCTGTGTAACTTTCAAGAACTTCGACTTCTTGCAAAAATACGGGGTGGGCTCCGTGTAATTTTGCCACCGGGCCTACTTTGTTTTTCAGCCAACGAACGCCAAACTGGCTCAGAACACCGATGGAACCAACAACATTTTCCAAGGGTTTTTTTAATGTTTGGGCCACTCGGCCTAGTCGTCGTCCGGGTTCTTGAATTCCAGAAAGGCCAATGAATAGTCGTAGTACTTCGTTCGCGCCCTCCCAGATGGAAAAAATACGGCTGTCGCGAAGGATTTTTTCATATCCGTACTCGACCATATATCCTGAGCCCCCAGCGATCTGAATGCATTCATTGATGGTGCGCCATTCGGTCTCGGTGTTGAAGACTTTGCAGATTGCCGATTCAAGGGAGTAGTCGAACTTGCCCGCGTCCATTAGCCCTGCCGTGACCCTCACTAGCGCTTCTGCAACATATTGCTCCGTCGCCATTTGGCTAAATTTGCTCTGGATGAGGCCATATTCACTGATTGATTTGCCAAACTGTTTGCGCTCGGTTGCGTGATCGCGGGCCTGTTGAATAAATTTTCGAGGGGCCAATGCACAGCAGCCTGCGAGTCCAAGCCGACCGTTATTCAAAACGCTCATCGCGATCTTAAAACCTTCGCCCGGGCTGCCAATGACATTCTCAGCGGGAACCCGCACATTTTCGAAGCTGAGGGAGGTTGTCGAACTGCCCCAAAGGCCAAGTTTTTTTTCCTCGGCTCCACTGGAGAATCCTGGCATGTCACGAGTAACGATAAAACAGGTTATTCGATCTCGTTTCCCCTCCGGCGCTTCGGGGTGCTGTGTGCGGGCAAAAACGGTGTAAAAGCTCGCAATTCCGCCGTTGCTAATCCAGATTTTGCTTCCATTTAGAATGTAAAAGTTCCCGTCTTCACTTTTTCGGGCTGTAGTCCGGATGCTCCCCGCATCACTCCCTGCTTCAGGTTCGGTGAGCGCGAATGCGGCCAGCATTTCGCCGGTTGCTAAGAGCGGCAAGTATTTGCTTTTTTGTTCTGGGGTCCCAAACAGCAGAAGAGCTTTAAGTCCGATGGATTGGTGCGCTCCCATTAGGGTGGAGAGGCTGCCATCAACCATGGAAACCTCGCTCATTAGCTGAACGTAACATGAATTAGAAAGGCCGGAGCCTCCATACTCGGGTGGGATGATAAGTCCAAAAAGCCCCATTTCCCGCATGCACTGGATAAACTCCGGCGGAGTGGTTTTCTCCTTCTCGATTCGGCTTACGTCTAACTCCCTTCCCATTCGTTGAATGGCCTCTGAGGTCATGCGCAATATCTCTTTTTCTTCCCCGCTGATTCGGGGGTAGGGAAAGAGGGCCTCCGAGAGAATTTCCCCGGCAAATATCCCTTTTGAAAAGGAGGCCAGTCCCGATTTTGATTCAGATCGAGAGGGGCGAGTTGTTCTGGTCAGGTTTCTTTCAAGCTGTGGTTCCATAATGCAAAGAGAAAATACTCCCTAAAAGTGAGGCTGGCAAAATGCAGAATAAAAAGGCCTAAAAATACTAAGGGGCGGCCCTCTCACGAGGACCGCCCCTTACATGGGTTGGGGGTTTACGTCCCCTTGGGGAGGGAACGTAAGATGTTAAAATCTTTTCGCTTGGGCCGTTGCGACGAAGGGTTAAGTACTCACTTCGAGTTTCGAAAGCAAGAAAAAAATTCACACTATTCTTACCAAAGCGAAAGGAGTTTGAAAGCGAAAGTGTGTGATGGTTATCTCTTTTATTTCAGTGAGTTACCGCCCTTCATAATTCTCGCAAACAAAAAACCAGCGAAAATATTGATCCCTCCGTTCAAAAACAGACAGGAAAAAAAGCGCAGAGCAAATGTGCCCGTCTGTTCCCAGCTTGCATTCTGGAATGGGTTTGGGATGGGGTACAAATACGATAGATAGCTGGCCACAAACACCGCCGCCGAAAAAAACATCAACTTAAAAAAACGCCCTCGGGCAAGAAGAGTGGATTCTGCCAAATAGGAAAAGGCTGGCGACGGTGGCCGAACCATCACCAGGCCTGGTACAAAAAGGTAAATCGTAAAAAAATAGAGGCCAGGCAGTACCAAAAGCGAACCTAGAATAATAGGAACTCCGATAATGAGCGATTCCAACAGTAGCGGCAGGAGTTTCTCTTGGAGGCGTTTGAGAGATCTCCCAATCTGTGGCACTTGCCCATGTTCAAGTTGCCAAACGAAGTCAAAACTCAATGCGGCAGAAATGACCGAACCAAACCAGCCGATAGGAACCCAGAAAAAAAGCGCTGCCGGAGCAGAATCGTATTCTTGAAGTCCCAAGCCAGCCAGAACCCCAAACATTTGCATGCTTGCAGTGGATAGCGGGAAAACTCGCAAGCAACTCGTAGTTTGTTTTGTAAGCGTGAGCAATGTTTTCATGTTTAACTTGTTATAGTGTGGGCCGATCGAAAGGGAAACGTGGAAACGGACTGGAAAACATTGACGCTCGAAGGCGATGGTTTCGAGGCCGGAAGGCAGCATGTCCGCCAAGCCGGAGTTAACACATGCCAACAGGGGATGTTGCGATTTTATAGCGAACTCCTAGAACGGGTGCTTCGGCAATCAAACGCGCCCCTAGGGGACCGCCTGGTCCGAGGAGCGGTGACGTCAGTAGTGCTCCCTATATTGGTTCGGCAGTTCCTATTGCGAGTACCAACCGAAGTAAGAGATCGGTTAAGGGGAGTGGCTCAGGAGACGGGGTTTAGTGCGTCAAAGTTAGAGCAGGCGCTTGTACTGCCGGATCTCTTGCCCTGGCTTCAAGGTCAAGCTGCGCACTTTTTGCCGATGCATTTTCTAAGAGAGCATTCCCTTCCTCGGTTGGGATGTTCCAGTTTTGTTGCCCGTGGAGATCGGTTCTTAATTGGAAGAAACTTAGATTTTCCCGGCGTCGGGTATTGGGATCTATCGCCAGTCATTCAATTGCGAAAACCAAGGAGCGGGCTGAGGTCGATTTCCTTTACCTCCGCTGGAATCACAGTAGGGGGGATCTCGGGCCTGAACGAGGCACAGCTCTATGTCGCCCTACACCAGCATTACAGCGCCGACGTTTCACTCAAGGGGACGCTGCCGTTCATCCTTGCAGAGGCGATACTAACCGAGGCTACAAACTTGACCCAGGCAACGCAAATATTGCGCCGGAGCCGATTGGGCAGTGGTTGGGCGTTTGTTCTTGCTGATGGGAAGACCCGCCAAGCCTGCGTTTGGGAGGGGGCATCTTCGGCCAATGGTGTGAGAGAGCTGAGGGACCAAGGCGTTCTGACTCATACCAATTATTTTCAGTCCGGTTCCTGTCGAAATCAGGAGTTTTCAAACTCGGCGCGTATGCATTGGGACAATGTGCACCGAAATCTGCGCATGAGTGACCTGCTGAAAGAGGCTGGAGAGGGGCTAACCGTTCAGCAAGCTGCGCGAGTGCTTTCGGATCACTACGACACCTATTGGAATGAGGAAAAGATCGTCAATCGAACGGTTTCTCAGGCATTCAATATCCAGAGTTTTGTACTCGACTTGGAAGCGATGCAGATTTGGTTGGCGGAGGGAAGAAGTCCTGTGCACTTGGGTGAGTATCGTCAGTACAGTTTGGGTGAAGTTTTCGAAGGGAAAGCAGGGCGAACTCAAGACTCAGTTGCTGGGTTTCGCTTTCGTTCTCCAAACAAGGAAACGGCCAAGCGGTCCCTGGTTCGGGGCGTGGTAGAAGGAATGGATGGAAATGAAGCTGAGGCACTGGTTCATCTCAAGGCCAGTCTGAAGGAAACGTTCACTCCGGAAGTGGCTTTAATTGCAGGGGTGTTGAGCATGCGGTTGGAAAAAGAAAAAGAGGCGGATGCGCTTTTCAGTAGGGCCGCCTTAACGATTGAATCTCAATGGCGACCATTGAAGGCGAAACCCCCAGAGTATTATGAGATTCGGCTCTACCAAGGGCGGCTGGCGGATCTTCAAGGAAAGACCAAGCTCGCGAATCAGCATTATCAAGCAGTGAGTGGCGCTAAAGACTTAGAGGATACCTGTTTGAAACGGCTGGCGTCTAGGCGGCGGCCCTGGAGTAGAAAAGCGCTAAATCGCTTGCTGTTGCCGTTTAGTACCTATGCACCTTTTACCTGATCAATTTGGGGATTGGGTGGCGATAGCAATTTTCTCGGCGCCGGCAGCACGAGCGGCATCCATTACTTTAACGGCCTTGCCTAGAAAAATGGCTTCGTCTCCTCGAATCACCACAGCCTTGTTGGTGGTTTTATCGAGGGCAGCTTTGAGTGTTGCGGGGAGCGCCGCTTCACTTGATGCGATTTCGTTTACAAGGATGCCCCCATCTTTTCCAACGGTGACATAAATTGGTTTTCCCGATTCGGCTTGGGTCAATGCGGTGGTTTTGGCCGAGGGAAGCTTGACGTTCATCCCGCTTTCCAACATCGCCGAGCTTGAAATCATAAAAATAATAAGCAGCACTAAGAAAATATCCGTCAGCGGCGTGATGTTAATCTCCGCTACAATGGCATCTTCGTCAGTTTCAGAGAAACGCATTGCCATAGCTAGTCCTTAGGCCTGTGATTTTGCGGTTCGTGCAAAGGTGTCGTCCAACAACTCGTCCAACGTGAGTCGAACTGATGTCATTACTTGGTTTGCAAAAGTGGTAAAAATATTAAAAGCAAATAGAGCGATGATCGCCACGATTAAGCCGGTTGCGGTGGCGATAAGTGCTTCGGAAATTCCTCCCGCGACAACGCTAAAACCACCCGTTCCCTTGTTGGCCATTTCGTGAAAGGCGCGAATAATCCCAACCACTGTTCCCAATAGACCAATGAAAGGGCTAGCGCTCCCAATGGTGCCCAAGATCCAGAGGTTTTTCTTTAGGTAAACAGCCATTCTTGCCTTGTTTCTCTCCGTAAGCCGTTCTGCGGATTCTCGCGACCGTCCAGCATCCACCGAGCCTAGAAAAAGGGGGCCTAAATCGCCTTTTTCTTGCTGGCAAAGCTGACGCGCCTTTGCTGAGTCCCCTGTCTGCAATGCTTGCGAGAGAGCATCCGCGAGGCGCTTCAGTCGGGGTTTTAGGAGAATGAAAACCACGGTTCGCTCTAGGACAATTGCCCAGGTGATGATCGACAGGACCAGTAACGGCCACATGACCCAACCACCTTCTAAGAACATTTCTCCTAAGCTTTTACCCATTATTTCCTCGTTTTCTAATTGCTTGAATCACTACCATACACCCGCCGGTGTTCCCATTCTAGGTGCGATCTCAGGATTGTCTCTAAACCAAAGCGCGGACTCCATTTAAGGAGTCGGGTGGCTTTTTCAACAGAAGCGACCAGATTGGGGGGGTCGGCAGGTCTGGCTGGGCAAATTTCTACCTCGATTCGCCTATCCAGGACTTTTTCTGCTTCACGAATCACTTCCAGGACCGAGTACCCTTTTCCAGAACCTAAATTGATAAAATCACAAAAACCCTTCGGCTGTTTTGTCAGCCAATCCAATGCACTCAGGTGTCCGCGGGCCAAGTCCTCAATATGCACGTAATCTCGAATACAGGTACCATCCGGTGTGGGGTAGCTGTTTCCATAGACAGAAACAGGCTTGCCGTTCAATCCAGCGCGAAGAACGTTCGGTATAAGATGGGTTTCAGGTTCATGGCACTCACCATGCAGCTGAGGGTTTACGGACCCCGCGGGATTAAAATACCGAAGATTTAATGCCCGTAACCCCCGTGAGGAACAAAACTGGGCAAGAATTTGTTCGCTCACTCTTTTGGATTCGCCATAGGGAGAAATAGGGGCAAGGGGGACTTGCTCAGGGATAGGACTCAGAGAGGGGACACCGTAGACTGCGCAGGAAGAAGAATGCACGAAAGGGATGTCCAGCGAAGCAGCAGCTTCAGCCAAGTTCAGTGTGCTGAGTACATTGTTCCTAAAGTATTCAGCGGGCTTCGCATAAGATTCCGACACCAGTGCAAATGCAGCAAAATGCAAGATTCCCCAAATCGGCGGGAGCTTTCCCCAAAGAGATTGAAGGGCACTGCGATCGCTGAGATCGAGTTTATGTTGGAGAAGCGTTTCGGATTGAAACGGACGACTCGTCGAATAGCAGTCTAAAACTATGGGCTGAAAGCCGTTGTCCCAGAGCAGCTCGGCTACGGTTCTCCCGATGTACCCGGCACCACCGCTAACGAGGACGACTGGTCTCTCGACCTTTGAGGAGCTTTTCACGGGGACGATTATTTCGCTCTATCACGAAAAGAACAAGGGATAAAAATACGGCAATAGAGCAGATCGAAACGCCAAATAAACGACGGCGGCAATCGCCAAAAAAGGACCAAACGGAATTGCGGTTTTTGTTGAAGCGTTTCGGAATGCCATTAAGAACAGGGCCACAATCGTGCCGAGCAATGTCGAGAATATGACCAGGATCAATACGCTCTCGATTCCGAACCAGGCCCCGAGCATAGCAAGCAGTTTCACGTCTCCGCCTCCCAGCCCCTCCTGTCCGCTGTAGGCTTCATAGAGGTAGGCAATAGCAAAAAAGGTCCCCCCACCCAGAAAAATGCCCATCAACGAGGAATACCAGGTGATGTCCTGGGTCAGAAAACTCGCGACCACACCCAAAGGAATTCCGGGGAGGCTGATTTCATCTGGGATAATCTGGTGGTGTAGATCGATCACCGAAATCACCAAAAGGGCTGAGAAAAGGATGCAATAGCATACCCAGTGCCAGCCGATGCCGAAGGCAAGGTAAAGCGAGAGAAAAACCGCGCCTCCGGCCAATTCGACGAGAGGGTATTGCAGTGGGATGGTCTTGCGACAACAGCGTGTTTTTGCCTGCAGCAAGACAAAGCTGATCAGGGGAATGTTCCAGTACCATGGCAGTTTTATTCGGCAGTGGTGGCAGTGGGATCGTCCGCCCAAAGACCTTTCGTCCGGGATTCGAAAGATACACACATTGAAGAAGCTGCCGAAGATCAAACCAAGTAAAAAGATGAAGATCCCAGTCGTGGTAGACGCTGCTGCCGTATTGTAAAAAAATATCATGTGTAGATGTCTTTTCTTTCAAAGCAAAGAGTTGCAATGGTCAGGTAAAACGCTAAACAGATCCCCGCATAGAGCACGGCCCATCCAAATTCGTTCCAGGAAATGCTTTGGCCATAGGAGGCGAGATGTTTCATGTTAAAAATCTCAAGATCGGGAACGATCGTGCGCACAATAGTCCATTGAGAGTCTTGAGAAGCCCCTTTTAAAGTCGATGTAATCAATCCCCTAGTGTGCCCAACGGCAAAGATGGCAAGCGTCAGAATGGCCGCCGTGACAGCACCCGTGTTGACTGCAAAGAGATAGGTTATTGAGCTCAGGATCGCCGCCTCAAGAGAGATAAGGCAGAGGGTTTGAGCGATGGGCACCATGGAGTGGGGGGCTTCAAATCGCATCAAAAACACCGCGATCAGGATTCCCATACAAAAGCTTAAAATTACTTGGAAGAGGGCCTGCCCCAAAAATTTTCCTAATAAAAAGGTGGTCCGTGAGATCGGTTTCGATAGGACCATTGAAATAGAACCTGAAAGAATTTCTCGCTGGAAAAGACTTATTCCCATAAAGACGGAAAAAAGGATTACAGAAAGGTGAGTCGAACCCAGCATAAAGTCCAAGGTGAGTTTTGCTTGTTCCGCGTAAGTCAGTTGCCCCAAAAGCGCGCTGAACACCAGCGAGGCGATGGCTAAGCAAAACAAGATATAAAAAGCTTTTTCATGCAGGAGCTCCCTGAGTGCAATCCAGGCAATACGAATGAGATTCATGGGCGTGCCTCCAAGGGAGTGTCTGAGAAAAGGGTTTCTTCAAGCCCTTTTCGTTTGGAGTTTAAGCCGAGTACTTTCGCGCCATCTTTTTGAATAGCGTTCAACGCGGCGGTTAATTTTTCGCTGCCTTTCACTTCGAATGTGACACCCAAAGGAGAAACTTCTCCGCAGAACTCGTGGATCATTTGGTTGCTAAGTGCAGGGGATAACTCGCTCGCGGTTACTTGAAAATGTTCGGTGTCGGGTTTGAGGAGTTCTGAAATAGGGCAATGGATTTCAAGGACGCCTTTTTTTAGCAAGGCAACAGAGCTGCAAAGCGCTTCAACATCCGAGAGAATATGAGTCGAAAAAAACAAGGTACAGGTGGGCATTTCGTGATGGATTCTTTTGATCAATCTGCGAATTTCTATTCGTCCTAGGGGGTCCAGGCCACTCATGGGCTCATCAAAAATCAGTACCTTGGGTTGGTTAATCAGGGCTTGGGCGATGGCAAGGCGTTGGGTCATGCCTTTGCTGAAACCTTGCACGCGCTCCCTCGCAGCCGTTTGGAGTCCCACGAGCTCGAGTAAAAACCGAATGCGGTTTTCTAAGGGCAGCCCGCTGAGTCGATGTAATTTGCCAAAGTAACGCAAAATGTCTTCTGCACACAAAAACTTCTGAAATCGAGGATTTTCGGGGAGGTACCCGATTTGTCGTCGAGCAGCGAGGGAATTTGCCCGGACTCCACAGACGAAGAGATGCCCCTTGCTGGGGCGCAAAAAGCCCAAAATCATCTTGAGCGTAGTGGACTTGCCCGAGCCATTAGCTCCCAATAAGCCTACGACCTCTCCCCTGGGGACCGAGAGGGATAGGTCGCGTACTCCGACTTTTCGCTTGAAGATCCCCGTCTGAAAAACTTTGGTGACATCGATGAGTTGAATGTCTGTTTCTGAGGTGGGCTGCATGTTAGAGCGCTTTCTCTTTGTTGATATGGATTCCAGTCGTTTCTAGGTGTCTATCTTCGGGGGCCAGTAAGCCTTCTACTCGCCGTGTTTCTGGGTTGAATCTAAACGAAAACCTTTCTGCTAGCAGGGGCACCAGTTCACTTTTTGGGTCCAATCGCGCCATTAAACTGGGGTAATGTTCGTAGGGCCGTGGTTTTAGGCCCTCGAGTGAGGCCGGGGTTCGGCCGTGCGTTTTCCTGTAAGCTTGAACTGTTTCTTCCCATTCGTTTTTTTGGAGATTGTACACCAGGCTTCGGATGCGCGCCCGCAGGCGGTTTTTGCCCTCTTCATCTCGAATAGAATCATAAAGTGAGAGGGTTGTCTGAAGCGAACTAAAGTACGATCCTGAGGTGCTCATCAGTCGGATTCCGAGAGATGTAAGCCATGCGGGCGCAGAGGGAAGTTCTGCCGCTCGAAGGAGGTGCTTTGCCCCTTCCTGGGGCAGATCCATTTCGTGAAAGAGATGAAAACCCAACGCATAGTGGCTCCACCAGTTGCGTGGCTCGGCCGTAACCCAGCGGCGCAATATTTCCAGGGCGCCGTTTTTGTCTTGTCTAAATATGGAGATGAACGAGGCACCGAACGAGTAGGCGCGGCTGAACCGGCGATCCAATGTTGTGATGGAGAGTAGCTTTGCGTATTCCCAGCTCACTTCTTGATTCACAAGTTTTTCGTGGGATGCCGCTTGCAAAAGTTCCACCCAAGCGAGATCCGCAAGGAATGTATCAAATCCCAAAGCAAACTGTTGTAACGACCGACTATGAAAGCGCGCGGACTCGAGCGTAACCCGTGGTTCTTCGCGTGTTATTTTGGAGAGCCTGTTTTCTGTTGCGACTTTTGCCGCCCAGAAAATCAAAAGCAAAAATACCGAATGTGTGAAGAACCGTCCCCCCATTTTTCCCCTTACAAATTATTTCAATTCTACTGAAGAAGTGGGCGGGAAGGAAACAAACTTAGAGTTGAGGAACGAGTGAGTAGAAAACCCGCCCTCGGCAACAGGTTTGGGGGGTTGAATGGAAATTGGGAAGGCAGGCTTCCTAATCCACTCGTTGCCTCAACATCTAAATCTTCAAAGTGCGAGGTTATCGACGCCAATCTTGCTGGAGTTTTCTTAACCTACGCGACCGGACTATGAGCAAGAGCGGTGCCAATTGCCGGCACTAGTGTGCTTTTTTGTTGGGCTTCGGTGAAAAAACTGTATTAACAAATAGTTAGATTGGATCTTTCCGGCGCTTTCAGAGGGTGCTGGCGGCGTTTGCCTGTGGCTACAACCGGCGCCAAAATGAGACCAGTTTTGCCTGCTATAAAACTCTTTTATCTCAATTAGTTACAATAGTAGAAAAGTGCCCAGTTTGGGACCGGGTTGGTACTGCAGTTGCTTATTGTTACAGGCGTGAAGGATTTTGCGTCAATTCGGGTCTCCCTTCTACGTTCGGTTGGAGCCGTGGCTTTTGTTCTAGGCTTGCTCGCGCTTTCGGAGTTGCTGGTTGTCTTGCACGAGAGAGAAAAGGGAGCTCCTCCGAAAGCGGAGATCGGTTTTTTGATAAAGAATGGTCCCGAATACCTTTTTGTTTGGCGCAGTGCTCCCGGCATGGAATATCGGGCGGTTCGTTTTGCTCAGCTCATCGGCGCCCAAGCCTACATTGAAAAACTTGGCCTATCCCTGGGGCGAGACATAGGCTCGAGGAACCAAGAACTAGAAAGGTTATGGATGACTGGCAGCGGGGAAGATCGCACTCTGTTTTGGAAACTAAAACGATTTCCTTTCTCTCACCGGTTAACATTTCAATCTTCGGTCGATGCCGCTTTCTTTTATTCTGCGTTTGAAGGGGGTCACTACCGACCTTCGCCCTTTGGGCATTCTATTTTTTTCTCAGCAACCGACGTTTCGTTAAGCTTGCGTTAATCCACCTAAGATTTTAGTCTCTTGGGCTTGGAGGCGTGCGTGGAATTTCCAAAAATTGAACTTGTGAGTCAGGGTTCTGGAGCAGATGCGGTTGCATTCGGTTTTTTTCAGGAAGAAAGCAAAGCCAAAGGGAAGTCCGAGGGCCTCCAATACGCCGGCAAAAGAAACTCGGAAATCGATGGGCTTCTAGAACGACTTCAATCCTCCAAACATTTTCAGGGCAAGAAGTCAGAGGTCGACCTGTTGCGTTTTGTCTCAGCTTCGTCTGGGGCCAACACGCTATTGCTCGGATTAGGGAAACGGAATCAGTTTTCTCTGGAAACCTTACGTCGGGTCGGAGCGAGCCTTTATCATGCTCAGAAGAAAAACAAGCTTGGTCGAGTCATTCTCATGGCTGATGGGCTCTTGGCATCGGATCTTCCAGTCGGAGAAAACGCTGGGTTGCAAGCTTTAGCTGAAGGGTATTTCCTAGCCAGCTACACCTTCACCGAATTCAAAGCGCCAGAAAAAGAGCCGTCGAAAGCCCTCAAGCTTGAGATTCTTGGTTTGAAAACCCCCGGTGCAAAGCAGGCCCTAGTAAAAGCAGAAGCCGTGTGCCGAGCTGTTTGTTTCACTCGGGAGCTTGGGGACAAACCCGGCAATGTGCTCACGCCAGACGGCTTGGCTAAACTTGTCTCCGCCATGGCCAAGCAACACAAAATCAAGTGTTCGGTTCTGAATCTTGCCCAGATCGAAAAACTAAAAATGGGGTTGCTGATTGGGGTAGGGAAAGGATCAGTGGAGGAACCGCGCTTTATTACATTGGAATACCGTGGAGGAAAGAAGGGGGAGAAGCCAGTTGCTCTTGTGGGTAAAGGGGTCACTTTCGACAGCGGCGGGATTTCGATCAAGCCTGCGGGCTCTATGGAAGAGATGAAGTACGACATGATGGGAGCAGCTACGGTGGCGGGGATTTTTCAAGCAGTCGCTGAGCTTGGACTTCCCATTAATTTGAATGGCTATATTCCAGCAGCCGAAAACATGCCAAGCGGCGCGGCCCAAAAGCCTGGCGATATCATGCGAAGCATGAATGGAAAAACTGTCGAAATCGTCAATACAGACGCGGAAGGGCGTTTGATCTTGGGGGATGCGCTGGAGTATGCGCAGAAAGACGACCCGCAGGCGATCATTGATTTCGCTACCCTGACCGGAGCCGTGTTGATCGCCTTGGGAACGGTCGCGACCGGGATCATGGGGAATAGTCCTGCTTTGATCGAGAGACTGAAAAAGTCGTCAGAAGCATCGGGGGAAAAAGTTTGGGAGCTCCCGCTTTTTGAAGAGTACGAAGAAGACTTCAAGAGCGCGTACGCCGATCATCGCAACTCCGGCGGGCGCGAAGCGGGGAGCAGCAAAGGAGGAACTTTCCTGAAGTTCTTTGTGGATTCAAAAATCCCTTGGGTTCATTGCGACATCGCCGGTACGGCGTGGGCGAGGAAAGACCTCAACTACCATCCCCCCAAGAACGCGTCGGGGGCGATGGTGCGTCTAATGGTCCACCTTCTGGAGAATTGGACCAAGCTATCCTGACACTTTTGACGTGTGCCTAATGCGCTAGGTCATGTAAAAGAGATGGCAGTCCGCCAAACTCTTGTTATTCTTATCGCAACCTCATGATGCGAACAGTTATTTCCTTTGTCCTGGTGTTAAGCTTTCTTCTTCCTGTAACGCCGTTGCACGCGGAGTCGGTAGACGAAGAGTTTACGCATATTAGCCC
>CAZTDN010000028.1:2506-38696 GCA_964611895.1 uncultured Pseudobdellovibrionaceae bacterium | reverse complement strand
CTGCACAAAGGCCGCTAGGAAGATCCGCCGACACGATCCATTTTTTGTCGGCGAACTGATTTACGAGTTCAATGATGTCCTGAAGCTCCGTATCCAGTGTTTTATTAAACCCGGTGCCAAGAATCCCATCCAATATCCAGTCAGAGGCACGCAGGAGCTCTTGGGTGAGTTCTTTTCCCCAAGCAATCCCGAGGTGAGCGAGCAATTCTAGCTGCTTCTGAGCACTCGTGGAAACCGGCTTTGAGGCGCTCGTCATGACTACAAACACATCCTGACAGCCTCTCTCCAGTAAAATTCGAGTGGCAGCGAGAACGTCGCCGCCGTTGTTTCCGTTTCCTGCAAGGACTAGCCCCCGAGTGTTGGGGAGAAATTTCCCAAAGCGCCGTTCCAATCTGTTTACTAGAGCCAGAGCTGCGTGCTCCATGAGCAAGAGCTCGGGTAGCCCGTAATCGGTTGTCGCCGATTGGTCGGCCTGCTGCATTTGGGCGCGCGTTAACAGCGGTTGCATGGGATTACCCCAGTTGGGCTTGAATGGCTTGGCAGATTTCCCGAGCGTGGTCCGAGATAAGTGCCAGGTCCTGGCCTTCGACCATGACCCTGGCCAAAGGCTCGGTCCCCGAGTACCGCACCACTACGCGGCCATTGTCTCCTAGCGCGCTTTCGGCACGGGAGATGGTTTCGAGGATTCGTGGAAAACGGTTGAAGTCTTCTTTTTCTCTAACGGTGACGCTCTCAAGGACCTGAGGGAAAAGCTCGATTTGCCTTTTGAGTTCAGAAAGTTTTTTACCTGTACGTTTCATGATGGACAGGACTTTCAACGCACCCATTAGCCCATCTCCGGTAGTGTTGTGATCCAAAAAGATCACGTGCCCGGATTGTTCGCCGCCGAGATTGAGCCCTTGTTGGCGCATGGTTTCCACAATGTAGCGATCACCCACTTTTGTCTGGACAATCTGCCCCCCTGCTCTCTTGATGGCGACCAGTACACCCATATTGCTCATGGGGGTGACAACGACGGAGTTTTTTTTCAAGGTGCCTTCCTTGAGCATTTGCAGTGCACAGATTGCTAAGATCTGATCCCCGTCGACAATTTCTCCGTTTTCGTCGGCAAGAATCACACGATCGGCATCTCCATCCAAGGCGATCCCTATTTCCGCACGGTGCCTGTGAACTGCTTTTGCCATGGCGCTTGGATAAACAGCGCCGCACTGATCGTTGATGTTTCGGCCATTAGGCGCGCAATGTATCGGAAAAACTTCGGCCCCCAACTCTTGAAAAATAATAGGGGCGATTTTATATGCCGCACCGTTAGCACAGTCCAAAACAATGCGGTACCCTTCCAGGGATTGATCTTGAGGGAACGCATCTTTGATATAGACGATGTACCTACCTATGGCGTCGTCAATACGCTTGGCTCGCCCAACCTGATCCGAGGTCGGTCGGACCTTTTCTAGTTCCGCACTGCCGATGAGGGCCTCGATTTCCATCTCTTTGGAGTCGGGTAATTTGAAGCCTTCTTTGTCAAAAATCTTAATGCCGTTGTACTGGTAGGCATTGTGACTTGCTGAAATAACAATGCCGGCATCTGCCCGCATGCTACGGGTGATAAAGGCAATGCCCGGAGTGGGAAGTGGTCCTACCAAAAAAACTTCGGCACCCATTGAGCAGAAGCCTGCCGATAGTGCATTTTCGAGCATGTACCCTGACAGCCGAGTGTCTTTGCCAATGACTACCCTGGGAGTATGTCCAGGCCGACGTTTTTCAAAAAGTGTGTAGGCAGTTGCGCGCCCAATTGCCATGGCTGTTTCGCTGGTCATTGGGGGTTGATTTGCAATGCCTCGGACACCATCTGTTCCGAAAATGCGTTCTTTTACGGGGAGCGTCACCGGGCGACCTTCCTGGTTTGGATTTTGACCTTCACAGTGCTTTCTTGGGAAAGTTGGAAGCCTTGCGCGGTGTCCACCTCAACCTGCACTTCTGCTTCCTTTATCCCATCTAGCCCTTCAATATCAATGGGTTCTGTTCCGATGCTATCTACTCGGCCTAAAAGGCTTTTTGGACCTGATACAGCGACTTTGGTCGGTGATACACTCACGGAGGCGATTTCCAACCCCGGCGCGGGTCTGCCCTTGAGGGTGGGGCTGATCCGAACATAGCGCTCCACGACTTCTTCTAGGCGGATCAACACGTTTGTGGGGTTGAAGTTTCGGGCGACCACTTCTTTGGGGAGGTCTCCCAAAAGCTCCTGGTCAATGGTGAATCCGATCGTCGCCTCTCGATTGTGACGAAAATCTGGGCGAATGGGATTGAGTTTTCTATCCATACTCTTTAGCTGAAGTCGGGGCCCGGACAGAGTGAAGTCGATGTAGGACGGTATCTTATTCGTAATTACAATTCCCGGAGCTAGAATAGGTTCGAACTTAACGCGTTTATGGGTTTCCTCGCGCTTGAGACCCAGAAAAATTACCCAGAGAATAAGCGCCAACAAGAAGCTCACGACCTTGAGCGCCAAGCTTTCCCAAAATGGAACGGAGCCGCGGTTATTCGACAATATGGCGCGCGCGGTATTCATTCGATGGTCGCCTTTTCTTCAGGGCGGACTTCAAAGCGTCGAAGCCCTAAGAGTTCGAGGAGGTTCTGGCGTAGGGAGTGAATTTCCAAATCACGGAGCATGACTCCATGGTGAACGATAGAGATTTCCCCTCTTTCTTCACTTACAACAATGACGACCGCATCGGTTTCGTGGGTCAACCCCAAGGCGGCTCGATGGCGAGTTCCTAGTTCGCGTTGCACACTCGGATCACGAGAGATGGGAAGCAGACACGCGGCTGAAGTAATGCGGGCGTTTCGGATAATGAGCGCTCCGTCATGGATGGGAGATGTCGGGTGAAAAATGCTTAGAATCAAGTCGGCACTCACTCGAGAGTCTAGCATGGTACCAGCTTCGATGTAATTCTTTAGCCCTGTCTCGCGTTCCATCACGATCAATGCCCCTACCCGCTCTTTCGCGAGCTGCGCGGCGGCTTGGCAGATTTCCTCTACGACTGCGACTTCCTCAATGGTGTTCGTGCTGGCGAAGAACGGATTGCGACCGACTTGAGTGAGCGCTTTGCGGATCTCATCTTGGAAAACAATAATGAGGATGAGGATAAAGTTTTCAAAAAACTGCGCCAGAATAGTGAAAAGCGTATGAAATTGGAACTGGGCAGCCAGGAAGTACATGATGAGGATAATGCCAAGGCCCGTTAGCATCTGAACGGCGCGGGTGCCGCGAATGAGCAGAAGTACTCGGTAGACGATATAGGTGACGAGCAAGACGTCGATCAGATCCTGCCACCGAATGATTTCGCGCAAATTGTCTAAGTATTCCGTCATTTTCCGTGCAGGGTCCCTCAATTCCTTATCGGAAAAAATCTCCGATCCCCTTATAGCACAGAGCGTCAGTGAATGGGTGTGTTCCCCCAGCCCTCGGCCCACGAGGTACGTTTTACGCGCAGTGAAGCGGTACGCGGTTACTTTTAAAAAAAAGGTACCTCGTACCTTTGTACGTACCTTTGTAGAGGAGTTTTAAGCGACTTGAGTGCCGGGTGTGCCGACGGGAGCGGGAGATCCGCTGCCGCTTTTCTCAGGGGTCTGCGGGCGCTCTACTTGCAAAGGAGGCAGCGTTTTTCCCTGACAAAGCAGCTCGATTTCCTCACGGTCGAGGGACTCGCGCTCCAGAAGCGCCTCAGACATGCGGTGCAGAATCTCCATTTTATCCTGGAGAATTTTAGTCCCGCGGTCGTAGTTGCGGATGATAAACGCTCGCATTTCGCTGTCGACTGTTTCAGCGAGCTTCTGCGAAACGCCGCTCGCGCTTTGGTGAAACTCTCGACCCAAAAACACATCGCCTTCTTTTTTGCCAATAGCCATGGGCCCAATGGCATCGCTCATGCCCCACTCACACACCATTCGACGAGCGAGGTCGGTTGCTCTTTCAATATCGTTTCCAGCACCGGTGGTTTTTTGTCCTAGGATCAATTCTTCTGCAATGGCGCCGCCCATGAGAAAAGCGATCATGTTTTCTGCTTTTTCCTTGGAGAGCGTTAACTGATCTTCGGCTGGTAGCGTCTGAGTCAATCCCAAAGCCATGCCCCGTGGAATGATGGTGACTTTATGGATGGGATCCAATCCCTTGAGGAACTTCCCTACAATGGTATGGCCGGCTTCATGGTATGCAATAGCTTTTCTTTCATCGGGTCCAATGATCATCGACTTGCGTTCGGTACCCATCATCACTTTGTCTTTGGCTTGTTCAAACTCCAGCATGGTGACGTTATTGCGGTTTTTTCGGGCGGCGATCAGCGCCGCTTCGTTGACGAGGTTTTGCAGGTCAGCTCCAGAAAAACCGGGGGTCCCTCGAGCGATGATTGTCAGATCCACGTCGGGTGTCATGGGGACTTTGCGAACATGCACGCGCAGAATTCCTTCGCGACCTCGTACATCAGGTTTTGCCACGACAATGCTTCGGTCAAAGCGGCCCGGACGAAGCAACGCCGGATCCAAGACATCTGGACGGTTGGTTGCCGCCACTAAAATAACTCCCTCTTTCGAATCAAAGCCGTCCATCTCAACGAGCAACTGGTTCAGAGTTTGCTCGCGCTCATCGTGTCCGCCCCCAAGCCCGGCTCCGCGCTGACGTCCTACCGCATCGATTTCGTCGATAAAAATAATGCAAGGCGCGTGTTTTCGCCCTTGCTCAAAAAGGTCTCTTACACGGCTCGCGCCCACCCCGACGAACATTTCCACGAAATCCGATCCACTGATAGAGAAAAAGGGAACGCCTGCTTCTCCGGCCACAGCTTTTGCAAGCAGAGTTTTTCCTGTTCCTGGCGAACCCATTAAGAGCACGCCTTTTGGGATGCGTCCCCCCAAGCGGGTAAATTTGCGAGGATCTTTGAGAAAATCGACAATTTCTTCTAATTCCTGTTTCGCTTCGTCACACCCAGCGACATCGTTAAAGTTAATACGCGTGTGGCCATCGGTAAGCAGCTTTGCGCGAGACCGACCGAACTGCATCGCTTTTCCGCCACTGAGCTGGATTTGTCGCAGAAAAAACACCAGCAGTACAAGAAACACGAGCATGGGACCCCAACCAATGAGGAACTGCATCCACAAGGAGTTGTTTTGCTCAATGTCGTAGCTTGGAGTGAGGTTGTGTTCGGCGAGCAATTTCAAGTAAAACTCACTCGACGTGTCCCCGATGCTTTCAAACCCAGCACCATTTTCATGGGTGTCGGCAAACTTTCCTTCAATTCGCCCTTGATCCTTAAACGTCACACTCGCGACTTCATTCTGTTTCACGAGCTCAATAAACTGATTAAAGGTGATTCGCTTGTTTGTTTTCTGTACCCGTGCTGTTTGAAAAAGCATCATGGTCGCAACAACAAGGAGTAGCCAAGCAACGAGAGTTTTTTGCGAGGATTTCATAGCACCTTCTTCAGAGATACTCATCGGAAGAACGTGGCTTTGACTCAAGTGGGAATGTCAGTAGGCATGACTCTAAGCGTTAGGCCTAAGGGCTTCTATCGTCGGAGCAAACGGAAATTTTTTGCCGCGCATCGTAATATTGGCGTTGAACTGGGGATAAATCCAGGTCACTTCATTGCTGCCCTGCACTGCCATCAAAGGCAGCAGGTGGCGCTCGGGTTGGGGAATTCTCCACATCAAGAAAAGCTCTTTGAGTTTTTTGCCTCGGTATCTATCGCCCGGGTGAAAAAAACGGACTTCGAGTCGGGGGTCCAAGGAAGCAACCTCCATTCCTAGGTCTTCCAGTTTTGGAGTTCTGCCCTTGGGGGTACATTGTCGCGTTGTCTGCAAGTAGATAAAACCACAGGATTGGCGAAAAAAAACGCCCGGCAAACTCGCTGAGGGAATGGAGGAAAGAATCAAATCGGATAGTCGGATGAGAGTGTTTCGGTCCCAAGTCTCAAGGCCTAGGTTCCTTGCCACTCGTCGGAGCACTCGCAGCCCCCAGAAACGCGGGAGTCGTGTGTAAAGCGACTTGTCTACACGAGTCCAATACCGCGTTGATGTGGCGACTTGTGCGGTGAGCGATCGGGTCTGCTCTTCCAGAGCGGTTTCTGTTTCTCGAGCCTCTTCGGCTAGGGCGCCTAGGCGAGCAATCAGTTCCCGTTCCCCACCAAAGTCGTGCCCGATAGCGCACAGCTTTGGAAGCAATTCGGATCGAATGCGGTTGCGAAAATAGCGGCCATTTTGATTGGAGAGATCCTCGCGAAACTCCAGCTGGTGCTCCACCGCAAACTCCTGAAGTTCAAGTTTCGATACGCCTAACAAAGGGCGCAGCCATTGTCCCGTAACTGGGGCGATTCCGCCCAACCCCTGGACACCTGTGCCTCGTATGAGCCTCATGATCAAAGTCTCTGCTTGATCGTTCAAGTGGTGCGCGGTGACAACCCAATCGCTCTCGGTTTTGCGAGCAACTTTTTCCAAAAACTCCCGGCGATCGGCTCTAAGGGAAGCCTCGTCAGTGTCCGTCTTGCAAGAGGGGCGGCGCCCCAGCTCGAAAGCATGTCCAAAACGTAGCGCGAGACTTTCTACAAAGAGAGCGTCGCCTTCGGCTTCGAGTCCACGGACTCCGTGTTGGTAATGGGCGACAATGAGCTGAGACTGCGGCAAAAGGTCCCGAAAAAGCCAGTAAAGAACGGTGGAATCCAACCCACCCGATAGCGCCAATACATAACGCTGGGAGAGGTATTCAGGTCCCAGGTGTTCCATGAGAAAAGACTGAAGGTTGGCTCTTAGCATGCTCGATTCGCACGTTACCCTAATGGACCGAGTGAATCTAGCTACTCTTCTTGTTCGGGGAGGTCTTCCGAGGGTTCTTCGATTTCTTCGTCCTCTTGGGCTTTGGGAAAGGCTTTGAGGGTTTTTTCGCTCTTGATGGATCTAGAGGCGGTTTCGCGTGAGGCTTTTTTATTGGGCGAGCTTTCAGCTTCTTCTTCATCGAAAAACTCGTCGGACTCTTCCCCTTCTAAAGAGTCTTCAGGCAGCACTTCGCCAGAATCGGCCAGCCCGGTATCAGGAAGCCGCTTCAGGGGCGTCGGAGAAGTCTCCGCTGCGGGGCGCGGAGGTTGCAAGCTGGGGCGTTGTTTTGGGCGGCTGTAGGTGGTTTCCCTGGAGATAGGCGGAGCCAAAGGAGAAGCGACAGACTCCGCAGGGGTTCGGATGGGAGCGCTCGGCTGTTCGGGGGCCATCCAAAGCCAAGTGCTCACTCCAGCTAGGACGAACATTCCGGCGAGGCCAGCCCACCAGAGAGAAGGAGCGCTTGCTCTTGTAGGGCTCGGGTTTATCGGGGCGGAAGGCACATCTGCCTGTACTGGCCCGATCTGGGAAGCCCTAGGTACGAGCTCTTCTGGGGATATACCGATCAAATCGTTTGGAACTGCACCGAGAATTTTCTGGCTGTCTGGGGTCGATGCGGAAGAAGATCTGCGTTCCGCCGGAACTTCAAGTTTAGAGTCTGGGGAGCGTTGATCGAATTCTGGAAACTGCCAGAGTAATTTCCATTCTGTTACGTCGTCCTGTTTTGATTCTAGGGGCAAAAGATAGGCAAGATCATTTCTGCGCAAAACCTTCTGGTCGATCAGGGTGCGGATGTCTTCTTCAGACAAGGGCCCCTTGGGACTCTTATCCAATAACACAATCCAGCGTTTTTCTGACCCCCCCATGTGTCTCCATTCAGGTCTAGCCTTGAAGCAGATTTAAGATCGGCGCGTGGAGCCTTCCGTTGGTTGCAACGACTTCTCCACTATGAATGCCAACCGCTTGTCCAGAGTACCCGGTGACTCGCCCCCCAGCTTCTGTCACCAGAATGAACCCTGCCGCAACATCCCACGAGGATAAGCCCCGCTCCCAAAAACCGTCGTAGCGCCCCGATGCCACATAAGCTAAATCCAGGGCTGCCGAACCGGGGCGTCGAACTCCAAGCGCTTTATCCTGAACCCGCCGGAAGATTTCGATCTCTTCCTTAAGCTGTTCGCCGGTTGTGTAATAAAAGCCGGTTCCTAATAGCGCATCTGGTAGCGACTTGGTCGTCGAAACCTTGAGCCTCTTCCCATTGAGAAAAGCTCCTTTGGAAGTTTCTCCAAAAAAGCGCTCTTTGGTCAAAGGCTGGTAAATCAACCCCGCGCGAGGCTTACCTTCTTCGTAAACCCCAATTGAAATACAAAACCAGGGAAACCCATGTGCGTAGTTTGTAGTGCCATCCAGCGGGTCAATCACCCAAACTAGATCTGAGTTGCGCCCATGCTCACCGGTTTCTTCTGTAATTATCGAACTATTTGGGAAGTTTCTGAAGATTTTTTGAATTAGATAGGACTCTGCATTTTTGTCTGCTTCTGTAACAATGCCTGCGCCCATTTTGCGCTCAATATGACGCACTTTTAAAAAATGCCGCAGCAATATCCGGCTCGCACCCTCGCTCAGTTCAAAGAGGAACTTCTTCAGTTTAGGTGAACTCAGAGGAGATTTCGATTGGCGCCTCACATTTGACTTCATGGGGCTTTAGCTTTCATGCGGGCCTTCTTGGCGAGTCGCTCATACTCTTTTTCGGCAGCCAACTCCGCTTGAGCGCGCACAGCGTCTTCCAGCGCTTGGTTCTGCGTGAGCATCCGTTCATATTCCAGGCGTTGCTCCCGATCGTACTCTCGTTGCGCAATGACTTCGGCAACTTTCTTCTCGAGGTCTCCCAGGTTCGGTTTAAGGTAGGCAAGAAAATCTGCATCGTCATAGGGAACCAAACGGAGCGGATCTTTTTTTTCTCGATAAAAGCAAAGCGTTTTTCGAATGAGAAGATCGATCGGATTTTGTTCGCGTGCCTGAGCGCCAGTGTTCTGGATCCTGTCGCGAAGTGCGACTACTTCAAAGATGCGTTTTGCAAAGGTTTTGTCTTGTCGCAGCCGTCCGCGGGCTACAGACTCAAAAAAACGCACGAATGGGGTGTTGTCAGGGAGAAGTTCGGAGCATTCCAACGGGAGAAGAAAAACAGTATTGTCCGCGGTGGGAGCAGCTCCGACCAGTGTACACTGCAGGAAAAAAAAAGGGATAAAGAATGCTTTGTGCAATCGGCCTCCTCAGGCTTAATATCTTCAAGACTTCACTAGGGGTTGGCAAGTGACATTCGATGAATTTCAGTGCGTCGTCGTTGGTTCAGAACCAGCGGGCCTTTGGCTGTTGCCTGGGCTGAAAAAAGTTTTTGATGAATTTGAAGGTGGTAGTCGCCTTGCACACGTTCCCTTGTCTACGGAAACCCCACGTTGCGCCGTTCCTGCCATCGTTGCAAAGCATTTTAATTTGAATGTCTCTGCCGAATGGAGTCCGGAGTTGATTTGTCCCGGCAAGACGTTTCGCTGGGATTCCCGGGCGCTCAATGGCTTGCCTCCCGTTGCTCACGAGGCCTCCATAGACACGCTGCTCAATCCCGGCAAAGCTGACTTGCAGTCGATACAGCGAGCCCTGGTTCAGGACCCGAAATGGCTTGGGTACGCGAGCGGCCTTCATCAGTTTCTGGGGCGATCTCAAAGTTTATCGGCGGAAATGTTAGTGCACTTTTCTCGTTACTACTCCCAGCTGCATTGGTGGGAGCCGTTGCAAGAACTTACCGGAGTTGGGGTAGAGTCGTTTCCGCAGATTAGTGCGCATTCCAGCCTGGAGGGATTTCAGGCAAAAAAAGGCGGATTGGCAATCCGTTTTGAAGGAGTGGGCGAGATTGTGAGCCGGCGGTGGGTTTTCAACCTAAGCTTTCGGGGTCTTCAGGACTTGTGCCGCAAGTGCCCTGAGTTTCTGCGCATCTTAAATGTCCCGTCGATCTCTGTATTTCTGGGCGCCCTCTACCCGCTTCGATTGCGCGTTCAAAACACTGCGGTTCCCTGCCCCGTCGCACCGTTGAACTTGATTTTCGATACCGACGTGGTTCCCGAAATGGGCACGGAGATTTGGCCGTTCACTCTCACTCGCAATCCATCAGAATCGGAGATTACTCTCTGGGTATCCGGGCCTGGACTTACGAACCTGGAGACTGTTCTGGAGGGGTTCAGAGCAGGGATGGGGCGTTTGAACAAGCTTTTCCCGTTCTTGGGGAGCAGTGTTTTGGAAACCTCCAGTCCTTTGGACATGTCGACCTGTTTCGGGGAAGCGGAGAGAGCTGGGGTTTTGGCGGATTTGGAACGTCGCTCGTTTGAAGTGTATCGCAAAACCGCATTTCACACGGCGACCCGCTCGCCTTTTGTGTCCATTTTAATGCCAGACTTTGGTTGTCATTTGCCCCACCCCGTAGGTGGCTTGCAAGCCGCTCGGCTTCTCATTGCGGCATGGACTCCAAAAAAGAAAAAGACTTCAGTTCCTGCCGAACGCGGGTTAAGCTCACCCCCTTTTTAAGGTGCTATGCCATTTTCGAAACTGAAAGACGATCTCGCGCAAAGGATCTCCGTAGCCTGGAAAAACCCTCAGCTTAGCCCTGATTGGATTTCAGCAGAGTTTGGATTTCCCCCGAACCCGAAAATGGGTCATTTGGCCCTGCCCTTGTTTAAAGCAGCTAAAATTTTAAAGCGCTCCACTCAGGAGCTGGCCCAGGAATTGGTTTCTCAGTTAAGCAGTCCAGAGGTGACAGTCACCGCTGCCGGCCCCTATGCGAATTTCCGGTGGAATCCGAGCTTTTTGTACACGACAGTCTGCCAAGCGATTTTCTCGCAAATGGAACGCTACGGCTCCGACTCGTCAGGGGAAGGTAAGCGGATTCTTATCGAGTATTGCTCACCCAATATCGCAAAAAAACTCGCGTTCCAGCACATTCGAAGCACGCTTATCGGCAATGTTTTGGCAAATATATTCCGCATGCTCGGGTACCCGGTCGAACGCATTAATTTTGTGGGCGATTGGGGTAGTCAGTTTGCCCGTTTGCTCGCCGCAGTGGAACTCTGGGGAGATTCCGCTATTTTGGGATCGACCGAGTTGCCCAAGGTCATGGATCATCTCTTTGAACTGTATGTGAAATTTCATCAAGTCGTGGAGCAAGATCCCACCTACCAGGAAAAAGCTTCCAAATGCCTGCAGCTTTTGGAAGAAGGTGACGAAAAGACCACCGCTTTATGGAAGCGAATTCGGGATCTCAGTCTGGCTAGCGCGGAATCGACTTTGCGTCGTCTGAATGTGGAGTTCGATCATATCGAAGGAGAGAGTGCATACATCCCTTCCATTCAATCCACTTTGTCGGAGGTAAAGGCAAAGGCGGGGGCCTACATAAGCGACGGGGCGTGGATAGTCGATGTCGAGGGGTTGAATACTCCTGCTCTCATTCAAAAAAAGGATGGAACGACCCTTTACCTGACGCGCGATCTCGCCGCGGCTGTGGATCGCTACAACCGGTTTCAGTTTCACCGACTGTATTATGTGGTTTCAGAGCAGCAAAAATTGCACTTTCAGCTTCTGTTTGGAGTGCTCAAGAAAATGGGGCATGCCTGGGCGGGTAATTGCGAACACATTTCTTTTGGAACAGTTTTATTTGGCGCCGAAAAAATGTCTACTCGAGAAGGCAAGGTTATTTTTCTCGATGCGCTTTTAGACGAAGCCAAAGAACGCGCTCTGGCCGAGACCGCGAAAAAGAATCCAGACTTGGTTAACAAGGGCGCAGTCGCCGAAATGGTAGGTACGGCCGCAGTTATCTTTGGCGAGCTGAGTGCTAGTCGTCAAAGAGACATTGAATTTGATTGGGAGCACATTCTGGCGTTGGACGGCGAAACAGGGCCCTACGTCCAGTATGCGTTTGTGCGGTGCACGTCGTTGTTAGCAAAAGCTGCTCAAAAGGGCTGGAAACAACCAGTGACTGAGACCCCACAAGGTTACACTTTTGCCGATGAAGAAGAAAATTTAATGGTCAGTCTCGCGCGGTTTCGTGCGGTTCTTCACCAGTGTGTTCGAGAAGAGGATCCTGTGCCTCTTACTCGGTACTTGATAGATCTCTCCAAAGCGTTGAATCGATTTTATTATCAGCTACCTGTTCTTCAGGCGACAGATCCGGTGCAGTGTGAAGTACGGCTGACCCTTGTTCATGCTACTCGCCAAGTCCTTGGCAATGGCCTCAAGCTATTGGGAATTGCTTGCCCGCCGGAAATGTAAACCCCTCCAAGATCCTCATCCTGCGATTTAGCAGTTTGGGGGATATTGTCATGACCACCGCCGCTATTCGGTGTTTGAGACGCCGATTTCCTGATGCTCGCATAGACATGATTGTTCGAAGTGATTTTCTCGACATCATCCGCCATAACCCGCATCTTACCCATGCCATTGGGTTGGAACGCAAGTCCGGCTGGAGGGGGCTCGTATCGCTTGTCCGCAGTATCAACTCCGTAGAATACGATCTGATTTACGATGCCCACCGATCTTTACGCACTCGATTGATTTTGCCGTTTTTGCGAGCTCGTCAAAAAGCACGTTTTCAAAAGCATTACGTTTTGCGTTCAATCGCCTTGTTGCTGAAAGTGCCATTGCTAACGCCCAAGCGTTTTCTCGAGCGTTTTCTGGAGCCGTTGGAGCCTTTGGGAGTTTCATATGACGGTCTAGGCCCCGAAATGGTGGTGGACCAGAAGGCGCACGATAGCCTGGTGGGCAAACTCCCTGCTTTGCAAAATCGCCGGCCGCGGATTGGTTTGGTTCCTTCGGCTCAGTGGCCTGGCAAACGCTGGCCGGTGGAGAGATTCACCCGACTGGCGCAAAAGCTTGTCGAAAACACGCGGTACGACATTCTAGTTTTTGGCGGCAAAGAGGATTATTTTTGCTCGCAAATCAGCGCTGCGTTGCCCCCCGATCGGGCCCTGAATGCGCAAGGGAAATTAAGCATTTTGGAGGCGGCTGCGGCACTGAAAGACTGTTCGTTTATCATCGCAAATGACACTGGCCTAATGCACGTGGCGGATGCTCTAGGAGTGCCCTCCGTATTGATATTTGGCCCTACTTCCGCAGAGCTGGGCTGTCTTCCTTATCACCCTCTCTCCCGCGTAGTAGAACACCGTCTTTGGTGTCGGCCCTGCTCCAAAAATGGCCAGGCCCCTTGCATACGATCCAAACGGTGGTGCCTAGAAAAAACTACTGAAGAACTGGTTTATGGAGAAGCTTTGCGGCTCGACCAAGCCCTGTTAAAGCTAGGCTGATGTTTTTGTACCGCCTATTCTTTTTGGGTGCCGCTCTGGTTGTCGGGCTGCTGTACCCATTTCAACCCAAAGTACGCTCGGGGATTGCGGGGCGTTTCGGCTTGATTCAGCGAATTAGAAAGTTTCGCGCTAGGTGCGTGCAAACCCCCTACTGGTTTCATTTTGCGTCGAGTGGCGAGTTTGAGCAGGCTATCCCCATTTTAGATGCGCTGCGACGGGAGGAGCCCGGCAGCGCTGTTTGCATAACGTATTTTTCGCCTTCTGGAAAACGCGCTGTGGAACTTGAAATCGCCCGTCGCACCCAAGCTGGATTACCGCTGTCCTGGGACTACGCGGATTTCTCACCCCTCGATTCGGTGTGGAGTGTTCGAGCGTTTTTGAGCGCGCTCGACCCGAGGGCGTTGGTTGTCCTCAATCGAGAGTTTTGGCCGGAGATGTTTCATCAGTGCTTTCGTGCTTCCATTCCTGTTTATGTTTTTGCTGCTTTCTTCTCGAGACGGGCGCGTGGTGTGAGCTGGTTGTACGGCCCGTGGCTCAAGCGTACTGCGTATTTTGGCACCTGTGATCTTTCTACTGCGCAGTTTTTAAAATCCATTTTAGACGAGTCCCGCGTAGGTTTGTTGGGAGATCCCCGTATAGAACGTGTTCTGGAGCGTAAGAAACTCAAGGCCAGACGAGGGGACTCCCGCGCATTTGATACGCGGCCTTGTTTTGTAGCAGCGAGTCTTTGGCCCGAGGATTTTGAAGCATTACAACACAGCCTCCAGCATCTGGGAGCAGTTCTGGGGTGGCGTCTGTTTCTGGTGCCACACGAACCTGAAGAAAAGTTTATTCGTAAACTTGAAAAATGGTGTTTAGCGCATTCCTTGACTGTTTGTCGATGGAGTCAGAATAACTCTGAGCTCTTGAGTCAAGCTGTGATTGTCGATTCGGTGGGGTGGTTGGCAGAGTTGTATGAGCACGCCGACCTTGCATTTGTTGGAGGCGCTTTTAAAAAACGAGTCCACAATGTATTGGAGCCCGCTGCCTATGGTATTGCGGTGATCACGGGGCCACACATTCAAAATTCGATAGAAGCAATGGAAATGCATCGGTTTTCGGAAGGTGTTTTTTCTGTGCGGACGCCCCAAGAGCTCAGTGCGGTAGTGGCACACTTGGCCGAAGACGTCTCGGCTCGCAAGACACAGGGAAGTCTAGCTCAGGGGTACATCCAAAAACGGGTAGGCGCTGGCTCGCTCTATGCGCGGGCATTGCTCGGCCGGCCTTTTTTACCAATGGGTTCCTAGCAGCAACCGAAAATCGTGATTACTTGAGCGGATTTGGGCGTTGATTCCGGCGAACTGGTAAAGCACACGAAGTCGGACCTTGTCGGCGATGTGTTTGGAATAAGTAACTCCCAAATGCAGATCTCGCGCCCCACCTGAAGCTTGCCATTCTCCTTTGAGGGCAAAGTCACCCCAGCCGGTTTGGAGTGAGGGTTCCAAATACAGACTGGTCGTTTCTGTTAAAGAGCCAGCAAAGCGGGTCGCGTCTTGTTTTGCGTACACGTACTCCGTCACCAGGTTTAGGCGGCCAGCCTGAAGAGCAAATCCTAACGAAACCCCTAGATCCTGAGGGCCTCCGGCCCACTTGCCAAAATAAGCCGAGGCGGTGGGTTGGATAGACAGCCCTGCAAAGTCCCAATTGTATTCATAGCGCAACGAAAATGCGGGAGTGGGTTGTCCCGTCGTAGTGCCCCGTCCATCTAAAAGGGCAAAAACAAAACGGCCCGGGATTGCTCGAGTGACTTCAACTCCCAGCCCTAAATCCCAAAGCCACGCATAGGAGCGAGCAGCAGCGAGGGCACCGGAGTAGAAGTAAGAAACCGAGTCATAGCGAGAAACCTGAGTTTCGTTCCCAAACGGTGTGTGCAGATGCCCTAAAGAGAGCACGACCGCATCCGAAACCACCATTTCTAGGTAGGCGCCTGAATTCGCGATCTGAAACTGCCCCGTGCCAAGATTCCAATGAGAGACATAGTTTCGGCTATTGTTGAATCCGGGCAGATTGCTGTTGGATTGAAGGGATACCAGATTATTGAAAACAAAATGCACGCGTTCGGAGGCATCGAAGCGCTGGTTCCACTCTAGCTGATCTACCAACCACTGGGAGTCAGCGGGAGGACCGCCAAAAACAAAACCAGCTTCGATGCTGCCGTTAATCGTATTAGGCGCGCGGGTGCCAGGGCTGGAGCGTGCCCAGAGTGGCAGAGGAAGAGCGACTACAATCCAGACTATCCAAATCAGACGAACGCTTTGCATGAGACCCCTTATTTACCGCATCGACTCCAAAAAACAGAGAGGCTCGATACACTAAGCTTTTCCAATATTCGGCACCCGTTTTCCAGAAGAAATGCAATCCGTATTTGCCGGAAAACGTCGAGAGCACACAGTAAGGAATAATTTCATATTCCGGGAAGACCTCGCGAAAAACGTTCAGGGAGCGGCCCATATGGTAGTCCGAAGTGACGAGTAGTATTCTGCTCGGAGGCCGCGGCCCCAGGACCTCTTTCGAGTATTTCGCGTTTTCAACGGTAGAGGAGGATTTGGATTCCAGAAGTATTTTTCCCCAAATCGCACCAAGCCCTACCGTGGAAGCCCCTTGCTGATTTACCAAATCCGAGAGGGCGACACCTTTAGCAGCGCCTGAGATGATGAGCTGGGAGCTATCCCGGGCCCGTAACAAATCGAGCGCGCGGGGAATACGGCCAATGTCCCCCGTGAGTACGATAATCGTTTCCTGGCTGTCCTTTGGGGCTTGAATCTGGTTCAAACCAGACTGAGCCATTTCATGGAACACTCGGTATTGGTTTAAAAAACCGACAAAATCCCAGATAACGGCTGCAGGAAGGCCCCATAGTGCTAGGCGAGCCAAAACCCGAGAGGAAGTGGGCCTGGGTTGGGTTTTGAGGGGGGCCATGGCCTCTAGGCTAACCGAATTTTCTCTGACAGGCGAGAAGTCGCTAATTCGCCTTGAATTTTTGAACTTTTTTACATAAAAAAGTCTCTTTCGAAACAAAGGTGATTTGTGGCACGGCGATGTGTTTTCTGTGAAAAAATGCCGGTAGTGGCTAATAAAGTGAGTCACTCCAATATCAAAACCAAAACGCGGAACTTTCCGAACCTTCAGCGTGTTCGTGTGAGTTTGAATGGGACGAACCAGCGGGCTTATGTCTGCACTCGTTGTTTGCGGACTGGTTTAGCAACCAAACCCAAAGTAAACCGGTTTGTTCCCAAGACCGAAGTCGCACCTCAAGACGTTCCGGCCTGATTTTATTCTCTGTTTCAGGGATGAAACGAGTGGTCTGATTTTCGGTTCCGTTCCAACGCTTCCTCTGCCTGGGGTCCTTGGTTTGGGCGGGTGGCATGCCTTGCATACGGTTTTCTCCACTTGGAGGAACCCATGCATTCCAGTCTAGTTTTCGGAGCTTCTCGCGGCTTTCGGCAATTCATGGACACAGTAGATGAGTACGCCGCTAGCCCTTGGCCGATTCTGATTCTCGGCGAAACGGGTGTTGGTAAAGAACTCATTGCACGTCGCATTCACGAAAAATCCTCATTACGCGCTCAAGTCTTTCTGCCGGTGAATTGCGGGGCGATCCCAGGATCGCTTTTCGAGAGCGAGCTGTTTGGGTACGAACGGGGCGCTTTTTCGGGCGCGATTCAAAATCACCGAGGTCTAATTCGGACAGCCAATGGGGGAAGCTTATTTCTCGATGAAGTCGGAGAACTCGATCTGGGGGTGCAATCTAAACTTCTACGCTGGTTGGACTCAGGCGAAATTCGGGCAGTGGGCAGTACTCGCCTTGAACGTACGTCCGTTCGCCTGATTGCAGCAACTCACGTAGATCTTCCATCGGCTGTAGCAGAAAAATCCTTTCGCTTGGATCTGCTGTGCCGCCTAAGTGTCCTTGTTCTTAGAGTCCCTCCGCTACGAGAGCGTCCCGAGGATATAGTGCTCATTGCGGAAAACTTTCTAGACGAACACCAGGTCAACCATTCCCCGGAGGACCTGGAACCTTTGATGGGGTTTCCTTGGCCAGGAAATATCCGCCAACTGCGCAACCTGCTCCTAAGAGCGGTTGCCAGAGGGACAAACCGCCTTAGCTGTCGGCTAATCCAGGACCTTTTGTGTGAAGAAGCGCAAATGGGCTACTCGATTCAGAAAGAACCACTTGAAGAGCTTTTGGAGAGTCCTTTGGCGGCTGTCGAAAAGAGAGTTATCATGGACCGAATTCATCGGTGTAACGGAAACAAGAAGCAAGCGGCAAAGGAACTCGGAATTGCAAAATCCACTCTCCACGAAAAGCTTCGGCGTTGGACGCAGCCCGCACGCACTGGTTTGCGCCTCGATTCTCGCCCTATCGCTCTTTAGCGTTTTGGCGGACGCCACGCCAGTGCGTCGAATTTGGTTTCAGGAGCAGATTGCACAAACCCCGGAGCCTTCCGACTTCGCCCAAGGCAGAACCCAGCTGGGGGTTTCTGCCCTCACCTACTCCGAGGCGATGAGCACCAAAGCCTGGGCCGTCCTGGACCTTAAACTCGTTGAAATAAGCGTTGCTGGCGGAACCCGAGTTTTTTATCCCGTATCCTCAGAGGGTCAGGGGTTGGCAACCGCACTGGGTGCGGAAGCCAAGCACGCGATGGTTGAAATTGCACGTTATCGAGTGAGTCCCAACGGAGTGTATGGGCGTCTTGGCGCATCCTATCTTTCGTTCCTTCCCGGTGGGGCACCGCTTTGGAGATTCTCTCTTTCTACTGGAGTCCGGCCCAGCCCAGAAATCCCCTATGAGCTTAGGCTGTCTGCAGCGGCTCTGCTTTCCTTTTCGCAGGGGAAGCAGGACTATTTTGTATTTACGGGGGAAGCAAGCCGGGTTTTTCAGCTGGGAGGGAAATGGTTGCTTCAACTCGGTGGGTTGTTTACTTGGGGGCATTTACTCCGCGCTGTAAACGACTCGGTAGAACGCGAGTTCATTTTATTTTCATTGGGGCCTCAAGCCGGGCTTAAGACGCCAATAGGAAAACTCGCGTTTGGAGTTCCCATGCGAGTATGGATCGATAAGACGGTTTCAGGCGGGTATTTAAGTCAGTTTTCAACACCGAGCTTTTCGCTTTCGTGGCAGACCTTGTTTTAGTCACGCCGTGGATGTCCTAGTGTGAAACTCCTGGCTCCAGACGCGGAGTCGGTATGAGCCCCTGCATTTCTTCTGCTAATAAAAATCTCCGATAAGCTTCTTTGTTTTTAGCGTTTTGGGGAGAGTTGTCAGACTCTTGGTATGTTTTGAAAGCCTCTCGGGCCTTGGTGCGGAACTGAGTAGCCTCCATATTCGTTGAATCCAACCTCTCTTGCTGTTGCGCAATAAAGTCTCTGAAATCTTCGTAGTCTTTCTGGGTAAATGGAGTAGAACGCCCCAGCAGATCTCCCACTTGCTGCTCAAATGCCTGTTGCGCCTTGGCTTCTAGCTTGGCTTTTTGGGCTTCTTTTTCCTTTTTCTTTTTTGCCTCCAACGTTTCTACGTCAGGAAGTAGCGGAATCGGCGTGGAAGGCCTTGCTAGACTCAGCTCAGGTTGCTCCCCAAAACGAGTGGGTGGTGCCGATAACATTTTAAGACTCGGATCTGTTTTTGGGACAATGGCAGGGCTTCTGCGAATATTCATCATCGAAGGGGGGCGAAAATAGTTTGAGACACCGCCATTGCCTGATACCCCCCACCTGACCGTCGAACCTGCACTGGAAACAGAAGACTGTCCCGCCCTGCTCAATTCCATGTCGGGCATTTGAATGGGTTTAATGGGATTCAGGTACCCCGGCCCGCCGCCGCTCATGCCTGTTCTTGTCGTCTGAGAGTCAACAGCAGGTGCTTCTGATTCCGGCATCGAGTCTGGCCCCTCCGAGTTTTGAGCAAGACTCTGATTTTCGGTTTGGTTGTTGGCAGGCGCGCTCGCCCCAGCGCCCGGCGAAGGCGATCCGGTCTGACTCAAAGGACTCGGCGTGGCGATGAAATTCGATTGAATCGTTCCTGCGAGTTTCACGAGGCTGGAGACTTGTCCAAATAGCTCCGCAACTTCTGTGGAGGCTTCGCCGGAAGTTTCTCCTACCGGACGGCCAAATGCACACACTTGCATAATAACGAGCAGCAGACTCGCCCGCAAAAGCGTGCTTAGACAAATGTTATTTGCACAGGTCACCTCTCTTAGAGATTGCAACTTCAATACCGAAAGGTCGTATTCTGGGAAGCCACAAACAAAGAGAGTGATTTAGATGGTTTATCGACGGAAGATCGGCTTCGGATAAAGTGCCATTTTGCGCCTATCGATAAGATATCACACGTATTCTCGCAGAGTGTATCGAATAGAGGCTGTGTGGGGGTGACGATGTTCTTTTCGCTTGAAAAAAAAACACTCAACTTTTCACTGGCAAAACCGAAAAGTGCCATGATGAAACACCTTACTCTCGTTCTGATCGTCCTGGGTTTTGCTTCCGCCTGCACCGCGCCTCGGCACCGGACTGCTCAAAAAGACGGTGTTACCTGGATCGAAGGCGAAAATAACCGGTGGTACGCAAAAAAAAACACCAAAACGGAACAGACCCGAACTCTGAGAGTTCCGGCCCGGTAAGAATCAAGCCACGTTAGGTTTTTGTTCTAATTTTTTCGGAAAGAGACACCATTTCCACGGCTGTATCGACAGCATCTGCACCCTTGTGCCCATGTTGGCCACCGACTCTGTCTAAGGCTTGCTGCTCATTTTCCGTCGTTAAAACGCCAAATATGACCGGCAACCCTGAATCCAACGCAACCCGCTGACACCCCTGCGTGACCGAATCGCAGACGTAATCGTAGTGCGACGTCTCTCCACGAATAACAGCTCCCAGCGCAATGATTGCTCGAAACTGGCCACTTTGAGCGAGCCAACTAGCTGCCACGGGGATTTCCACGGCTCCGGGGACATGAACAACAGTCACCTGCGAGGACAGGAACCCCTTTTCTTCTAACCGGGCCTTGGCACCCTCGAGAAGTCGTTGGGTGATCTCCGGATTAAATCGGCTTACTACAATGGCTACGGGGAAGACTAAACTGCTTTTTGATTCGTCTAATTCCATAAACCGTTCTCTAAGATACCGTAAGCAAGTGCCCGAGTTTTTCCCTCTTGGTACGGAGGTAGTTGATATTGTTCCCGGTGGGATCGGTTTCGATAGCGATCCGTTCAACTATTTCCATTCCGTACCCGCTCAGACCGTAAATTTTTCGCGGGTTATTGGTCAATAGACGGATCTTCTTCACTCCCAGAGCCCGCAGGATTTGGGTTCCGATACCATAGTCTCTTTGATCTTCCTTAAAACCGAGATCGTGATTGGCTTCAACGGTATCTCGTCCTTTGTCCTGGAGTGCATAGGCTTTGATTTTGTTGGCGAGCCCTATTCCTCGACCTTCCTGACGCATATAGAGCAGAATTCCGCCCTCCGCTCCAATGCGCATTAGCGAAGCGTCCAGTTGAGCCCCGCAGTCGCAACGTGCCGATCCAAAGGTATCTCCGGTGATGCATTCTGAATGAGCTCGAACCAGAACTGGTGCCTCTAGATCCAAGCCGGGAGTACGCAAAACAATATGCTGACTTTGATCGAGGACGCTTTCGAAAATATCAATTTCAAAATCCCCATAGGGTTGTAGCGGAAGCTTTGCAGAAGAAACGCGTTGTACCAGGGATTCAGTTTGTGTTCGAAACGCGATCAGATCGCTAATGGACACCACGCGGAGACCGTGTTTTTCGGCAAAAGGCAAAATGTCTTTCATGCGAGACATGCTGCCGTCCTCATTCATCATCTCGCAGATTACTGCGCTTGGGCGAAGCCCTGCTAACTGGGCCAGGTCGACCCCTCCCTCTGTGTGGCCAGCCCGAACAAGGACGCCTCCGTCTTGCGCGCGGACCGGGAATATATGCCCAGGCATGACAATATCCTCGGGCCCCGAACTCGCGCTGGTCGCCACTTGAATTGTGTGCGCGCGATCGGCAGCCGAAATTCCTGTCGTTACTCCGGATGCAGCTTCGATCGACACCGTAAACGCAGTGCTGTACCGAGAGGTGTTGCGCTTAGCCATTTGAGGAATCCCCAAACGATCAATGTCCTGACCCTTCATCGCAAGGCAGATGAGGCCACGAGCATGCTTTGCCATAAAGTTGATTTGCTCTGGGGTTGCTTTCTCTCCAGCAAGCACTAAATCGCCTTCATTTTCTCGGTCTTCGTCGTCGACCAAGACAATCATTTTACCCGCTCGCAAGTCCTCGAGCGCGCCACTAATGCAGGGAAAAAAACTTTTCATCCGAGTCCTTTTGGGAAAAGCGTGTTTGCAAAGCTTGCAGTACCACCTTGGCCATCCAATCCCATTCAACGTTCACCGCGTGCCCGATACGCAGCTCCTGGAGGCCGGTAAGTTTCAAGGTGTGGGGGACCAAAAGCAGTGTGAAATAGGTGTCTCCCACTTCATTTAAGGTCAAACTCACCCCGTTGACTGTCACACAGCCTTTCCGGCTCAGCAACGGACGGTCTGGAGTCTGAACTCCATCGATGCGGATCCAGCGGCAGTCCGCACGATCTTCGACTTGAGTGACGGTTAGCGTGGTATCCACGTGGCCTGTCACCCAATGTCCCCCGAGTCGATCTCCCACTCTAAGAGCCCGTTCCAAATTGACGTTCGTACCAGGCGTGTAGGCACTGGCAATGGTCAAACGCAGGGTCTCTTCGGATAGGTCCACCTGAAAAGTGGACCCATTAAACGCGGAAACGGTCAAGCACGCACCGTCGACGCTAATGCTTTCGCCCAATTGAATATCGGTAAAAGATGAATAAATCCATAGACGTGCAGCACCATTGAGTGATTCTATGGCCTCAATTCTGCCCCTATGGTCCACGATTCCTGAAAACACGGGCCTTACCATACCATCTCAGCAATCACATCTCTACCCTGAGGCGTCCAAGTCACTTTAGCCGGGTATAGCAGGTGCTCCCAATCAGACTCAAAAGCGTCGATACCGTCCCGACCTACGATGACCGGCGCGAGATACAAGTAGGCCTTCTGGGCGAGTTTCTCACGCAAGAAAGCAGTAAATACTGCCGCCCCGCCTTCCACCCAAACTCCATGAAACCCTCGCTCGCCTAAGTGGCCCAAGATCGTTTGGAGCGGAAGGTGGCCGCTGGGACCTGGCGTGGCTAGCGTAATAACCTGAGCACCGCGCTCTTTGAGTGCGGTGCGCCTGTCGTTTGGTGTGTCTTCTGAGGTGTAGACCGAGACTTCGCTTGCTGTTTCAAAAATGCGCGCAGACGGAGGTGTTCGACACAGGCGATCCAAGATAATGACTCTACGAGCGACGGGCTCCCCCTCCAGGCGCGCGTTCAGCCGGGGGTTATCTGCGAGGATAGTGCGGGCCGTGGTGAGAATGGCGTCATTTTGCAATCGATTTAAATGCGTGAACCGGTTGGTTTGGGGGCCGGTTAAAGCAATTGGAGCCCCTCCCCGCCCTGCGGTTTTTCCATCAAGGCTTATGGCTAACTTGGCGGTGACAAACGGAGTTCTGGTGAGCGTCCAGTGCTTGTAACCTTGGTAAAATGCATCGGCTTCTGCGAGCGGCACATGGGCCACTTGTATCCCGGCTTGCTCCAAGATCGCATGTCCTTTTCCGGCAACGACCGGGTTCGGGTCCGAAAAAGCGTAAACGACGCGCGCAAACCGCCTTTCAAGAATGGCATCAGTGCACGGGGGGGTACGCCCAAAATGGCAGCAGGGTTCGAGTGAAACATACAGAGTCGCACCTGCACAATCAGAAGCAGAGGCTTTGGACAGGGCTTCGATCTCGGCGTGTGGAGCTCCGGCGAATTGGTGTGTGCCTTCAGCGATAATCACACCATTGCGCACGATGACCGCACCCACAGCGGGGTTAGGTGCGCAAAAACCCTTGCGTGAAGAGGCGAGTTCGAGAGCTCTTTGGAGAAAAAAGGAATCCACCCTGAGCCAATATCATAGTTTTGCTGCGGTTTGGAGCTCTGTAGAAGATAGGGAGCCTTCCGCAGGATTCAATGCGAGCAGGTTCCGGGTCGCTCTCAGAATGGGCTCAAATTGCGTTTCGTAATTGAAAACTTCACGGTGCAACCGCAACGCGTTTTCAGATTTTCGCTGACGTCCCATCTCATCTGCAAATAAGTGCTTTAGTGCACTAGCGATAGCTTCTACACTAAATCCGGCGGCGCATTCTCCGACGTCTTTTTCCTCAACGATCGCTCGAAAGTCAGCTCCATTGCTCGTAATAACCGGTACGCCCACCGCAATCGACTCCATGAGTTTATTCGAAGCGGTGGCAAGGTGCTTAAAGCGCAACTCTACTGGCTCGTACATGCAGTAACCCACGTCGAGCCCCGCGATCGTGGCCCACTTATCCTCCGGCAGCTCCCCCATGAAAAAGACGCGGTGTGTGGCGCCAACGCCGGTTGCAAGGTTTTGGAAGTACGCCCTATCTTCCTTGCTCGACCAACCCCACAAGAGAAAATAGGTCTTAGGCATACGGGCTATCGCCCGAATGCCCTGTTCAAGGGCGTTCATTTTGCCTTGCCCACCCCAATAGCCAACCAGTCGGGCGTCGGCAGGTAGGCCTAGTCGGTGTCTCCAATCAATTCTCGCCGAGGGAGTGCGTTTCCGCGGGCAGTTGGAGGCAATATAGAGGGGCGATTGCAATTGGTAGCGACTTTGGTAGATCCGTGCGCGTTCGGATTCTGGAAAAATATTGAGTCTCGATCGTCGCAGCGCAAAGCGCTCTAGCCCTAAGAAAAACTTATTCCAACCGCGCGCATGGGAAAACTCGAAAACTTCGTGAACGTGGCAGATATACGGAACTCCGAACACTAAACTCAAAGCCCAAACTAAAGCTTGTTCGTGAAGCCCTTGCGAAACGATCAGCTGCGGCCGGCCTTGTTCTGCGAAAAGGCGACAAAGCCTGTACAGCGCACTTAAATGCAAGACCGGGGAACGAAACACCGCGGGAAGCTTTCGAGCCCACGGGTGACCGAGTCGGAGTCTTGGGATGGCAGCATCTTCGGTGTCTAGCCCCTTATGAAAAAAACCATATTCAATTGCGAGCACAGGAAATCCTGCTTCTGCCAGCAGTTCTGCCGCGTACAAACCAGAGGGCACGTAATCTAGTCGATTGACTCGAATGAAAACCACTTTACCGCTAACTTGGAACGAATGACGCATGATGCCTCTTTCGTGGAGTGTCTAGCTTTTCGTGATTGCCTTAAATGATACAATAAGCCCATGCGGATTGTCATGGTGGCGCCCCAAATTGGAAACGCCTTTGGACAGGAACGAGCGTTAGGTCGATCTTGCGAACTGCTTGCGTCGGCTGGGCACGAAGTGTTCTTGATCGCCGACAAAACGGCCGGAAGTTTACCTCCTCATGAGGAACTCTTGTGCATCCCGGGTCTATCAAGGTTTCATACACTTTCCTCACCTGTAGAAGTGGAACGCGCGCGCATTAAGGTAGGAGTCTTTCTAAAGCGCGTTCAACCGGACGTAGTGCACTTGCAAGATGTCTTCGATTTTCGGTTTATTAAACTCTTCGGTAATAATTATGCGACAATCTTAACCGCTCACACAGTTTCCCCAACATGCCCGAGCAGCCAGCGACGTTCACTCACTTACTCGCCCTGCTCTCTTCCGAGTGGGTGGGGGTGCATCCCCCAAAGCAAAACAACAGGTTGTCTGCAATTCTTAAAGTCAGACTTTCACCGAGCACACGCGGTTCATAGCTATTTAATGCGGCGCAAGGCGCTCAGGCGGTATCTCTCTGGCGTTGTAGCCATTAGCGCTTACGTTGAACGTGTCTTGCTCCTGGACGGTTGGCCGCAAGAATCGATATTGAGAATTCCCAATCCAGTCACACTTGCTGAATTTGAACCTCTTCCCAAATCAACTGTCCCACGGTTTGTGTTTGCGGCGAGACTCACCCCGCTAAAAGGCCTAGCCTTTTTGATCCGCGCACTCAAAAAGTTGGAGTCTCGGGATTGGGAGCTTGTCGTCTGTGGAGATGGGGCCGATGCGGCCACCTTGCGAGCCATGAGTCAGGATCTCGGTCTCGCGCAGCGAGTGCAGTTCATAGGGCAAACGACACCGCAGCAAACAGCAGCATGGATCGCTTCTGCTTGCGCCTTGGTAGCGCCGAATATCGGACCAGAGACATTTGGAATGAGTGTTGCCGAGGCCTGCTTGGCAGGAACCCCTGTGATCAGTTCTGACATGCCCGCTCTGAATGAACTAATCCGACACCAAGAAACTGGGCTGATTTTTCCGGCTGGGGACGAAGAAAGTCTCGCTCAATGCCTGGATACTGTGCTCAAGGCCCCGGCACTGGCTCGAAAATGGGGATTGGTCGCAAAGCAAAAGGTAGAAAACCTTTTTTCAGAAGAGCGGCACTTGAAAGCAACGCTTGCCGCTTATCAGAAGCTCAGGGCTGTCCGAAGTACGCAGAGCGCCGTGATCGTTCCGACTTAGCTAATAGCTCATTGCACTCTTTTTCCTTCAATGCGGCGGTTTTTCCCTGCTGTAATTCAAAGCATTGCAAGAACACTCTCACTCCATTGGGAGCCTGAGGAGAAACTTCTGTGAATCGCAAGCTATTTTGAGATTGATCAACAAAAGAGTCTAGGGGTACTCCGTGTACCACCTTTTGACTCTTTTGTTGGCCAGATTTGTTTAGTTCTTTGGAAGAATAGATTGAATGGAGTTTTTGGCTCGACGAAGCAGGCTTCGAAGCAGAGCGGCTCTTTCTTTGAGCTGCCATTGCTGGACGGTCGCTAATGCTTTTTCCTTCACCGCCACGAACTGTTCCTTCGACGGTAGACTTAAGTTTTTCATTTGACTCTCCATTGGTCCAATAAACCAACCCAATAATGGAGGCGATGACTACAACTGCAATAATGGTATCTCTCATAACTGGCCTTCGCCCCCCTAACCCCAGGGAGTCAAATTGCAAGGCGCGCGCCAGAAAACCCACGCTCAAGAACCCGACACAGGTGCCGTTTTACGTCACCGGAGAGGCGCAAGCGCGTCGCTACGAGTACTTTAGTTTCAAGCTTTGCTTTAAGGATTCCAGCGCGAGTGTCAGGCAGGCTTTTGACCAGTTCAGGGGGGTAATGGGGCTGGGGACCAAACGGCGTTTTCCATCTGCACCCACCAGCGTATTATAGGACTCCGGCAAACTGAACGAAGCTACCGGTTTTCCATCAGCTCCTAAATCCTCGTTCCCAGTGATCTGACAAAGGGCTCTATTGAAATACAGGACTTGTTTTTTGAAGTCCGCTTCTTCTCCAGAGTCCTGGTACAAAACCCCAAAACACCGTGATACCCAAGAATCAAAAAACCACTGCGCTTCGGTCCCTGGAATAAAGCGCCCAGCTCGTGACGCAAATGCCGCTTCGCCGCTATGATCGTCTGTAAGGGGAGCTGCATTCCCAATTTCGGCGGCGCCCACCCAGTAGTTGCCGCTCTGGTACGCATCGCCTTCGTACCGGAGGATCCCCATGTCCCGAACCAAGGTTTCCACGACTTCTAGGACCTTACGGCGGTGAACCGTTTCGAATCGTGACAAATCTGCTGGGTAGATGAGGTTTAACAAAGCAGCATCCGCCTTGCGGTGCTTTGAACTCCGGGGCTCATAGTCTGGAGACTCATAGGGGAGCTGTTTGAACAATCGTGTGTATCCCCGATCGATCAAACCGCTCAGCCCTTGATTAAAAAAGGTTTCTTTTTCAATGTTCAAGCCAAGCCGTTTTGCTTTTTGTAAAAAAAATCCAGACCAGGCCGGATCCCGTGCGAGCTTATCCCAGATTTCCAGGCTACGAGTGACAATTCCTACACTGGAGCTGTTGCATCGTTCGATCTCCTCCCAAGCGCCGGCATCCTCCTGATTCTCATACCCAACTGCCTGCCAATACGAAGGCAGCCTAAGTAAAAACTCCCATGCCTTATCTGGTACGTCACTTGCGGTCCAATTCGAAGTCCACAGTGCTTCCCCCACCGTCAGGGCAACCAGCCCCACCGCATCGTTTTGTTTATGGTTCCATTTCTGATCTCGGCCCTCAACCTGAACATCCCGAAAACCGGGCGACCGCCCATCGAACCGGATGTGTAGCACTTCCATAGCGCCATTGGCCGAATTTACGAGTGCTGGGTGAGCAATCACCCGATCAAGGCGACGCAGCTGCTCCGGAGTTGAAAAGTAGTCCAGCATGCCGGTGAGAACGGCTTTGGCTTCATTTTTGGTGTTTTCGTTGGCATGAAGTCCTAGATAGGCCCAAACGCTGTCGCGTACCCAGACGGCGTCGTAATGACTCGAATCTTCCCCCTCCTGAGATCGGTTTGAGGCCACTACACGATCCAAGGCATTGAGGGAAATTTCGGTCGCGGGCTGCAAAACCTGTTCGACCGCGACCAAATCCAACAAAGTATATTCCGCCTGAATCAGGCGAGAGATCGCCTCGGACCGCGGGCTCAATATCATCTAAAAACTCGCATTTAAGGCGCTGCCCTGCGCTTCGAAAAGATGGCAGCTTTTTGGATCAAAACCCAGAGTGACTTCCGTGTCGGGTTCGCACTCCACGTCTCCGGGTAGACGTGCGACGATTGCAGTTTCAGGTTCATCACGGTTTTCTTTTCTGAGCCAAAGATGCACAAGGCTCTGATCTCCGAGCTTTTCGACAGCAAAAACACGGCCGCATAACTGACCGGGAAGATCTTGGGCCAAGAACAAGTGCTCTGGGCGAATTCCGAATTCGACCTCATCCCCTGTCAACAACCCAGCCGAAGATCGAAACTCAAGCGGCCTACCTCCAGAAAACTCCACCTGCGCCGCTTGGCCCCCAGCCGACTTCAGTCTCGCGGGGACAAAATTCATGGATGGAGAGCCCAGAAAACTAGCAACAAAGCGATTAACCGGGTGATGATAGACGTCGAGTGGGGCTCCTTGCTGTTCGATTTTACCCGCTCTTAAAACTACGATTTTGTCAGCCAAAGTCATGGCCTCAACTTGATCGTGCGTAACATAGACAGCTGTAGCGTTGAGGTTCTTTCGCAAGCGCGCAATTTCAATGCGCATCTTGGTACGCAAAGCCGCATCAAGATTCGACAGGGGTTCGTCGAATAGGAATACTTTGGGTTGACGCACGAGAGCCCGTCCCATGGCCACTCGCTGCCGCTGCCCACCTGAAAGCTGCTTTGGCTTGCGATTCAGGTAAGGTTCCAACGCCAACATGCCAGCGGCGTGGTGAATCCGCTGATCTATTTCGGCCTTTCCCAACCCGAGTGAAATGAGTCCAAAGCGCATGTTTTCATAAACCGTCATGTGAGGATAAAGCGCATAGGACTGAAAAACCATTCCAACACCTCGTTTAAAGGGCGGAACATCATTCACAAGAACGTCATCGATCCAGATTTCCCCGTCGCTCACTTCTTCGAGACCGGCGATACAACGCAGCAGAGTCGATTTGCCGCACCCCGAGGGTCCGACGAACACAGTCAGCGCATTGCTCTCAATCGCCAGAGAAAGATCGTGAACAATCTCAGCCTTGCCAAAGCGTTTGGAAATATTCTTGAGAACTACACGCGCCATTGCGTCACCCTTTCACAGCACCAGAGGTAAGGCCAGAAACAATGTGCCTCTGGAAAACCAAGACGAGTAAAATCAGCGGAAGCGTTACCAAAACCGAAGCGGCCATAATATTGCCCCAAGGGAGCTCGAACTGACTTCCCCCGCTGAGCATAGCGATTGCAACCGGAACAGTTCGCTGATTGGAAGAAAGCGTAAAAGTAAGCGCGAACAAAAACTCATTCCATGCAGCGATAAAAGCCAATAGTCCGGTCGTGGCCAAGGCGGGCCGAATCAGTGGGAAAAACACTTGGAAAACAATCCGAATAGGTCCGCAACCATCCAAGATCGCAGCTTCCTCAAGCTCCTTGGGAATAGACTTCATGAACCCGCGCATCACCCAGACAGTAAAAGGGAGCACTAGGACCATATAGCAAAACGTCAGTCCTGGGAGAGAGTTGTATAGTCCAAGCCAACGGATCAGCTCAAACATTCCCGACAAAACAGCAATTTGGGGAAACATGGAAACACTCAAAATAGTGAGCAGCACCAATGTGCGCCCCTTGAAGCGAATTCTCGCCAAGGAGTAAGACGACAAAATGGAGACCGCCAGTGCAAGCACAGATGTAGTGGACGCTACGATGATTGAATTAACGACGCTGGTGAGAAAACTCTCCGTATTGGCGACGTTGATATAATTTGTCATTGTGGGACGCAGGGGAATCCACTCCACCTTAAACAGATCAGCACCGTGCTTGAGCGATGTAACCAGGGCCCAATAAAACGGAAACGCAGCGTAAAGCACAATCAGGGCGACCAGCCCATAGAAACCGATGTTCTTTAAGTGCTTCATGTAGCTTCGTCTCGCTTGGGCTTCATCATCCACAAATAAAACAGCGTAAAAGACCCGATAAAGAGAAAAATCAATACCGATGCAGCGGATCCCAGACCAAACTCCTGAAATTCCATCAATCGCTGACGCGCGTAGATAGTCACTGTTCCAGTATCTGTTTTGTTCCCGGTGAGAACATAAAACAAGTCGAACACTCGCAGCGCGTCCAAGGCACGAAAAATAACGGCCACTGCGATGGTGGATTTCAACAATGGCAAAGTAATGAACCAAAATACGCGCAATGGAGAATCGCAATCCAGTTTAGCTGCTTCGTACACATCTTTTGGAATCAGCTGTAAACCAGCCAAAATTAATAGCGCCATGAATGGGGTCGTCTTCCAGACATCTACCATCACCAAAGCGGCCATAGCGGTGGAGGAGCTTGAAAGCCATGCGACAGGCTCTTGAATGACGCCCAAAAGCAACAAGCCTTCGTTGAACACTCCGTACATATCGTTGTACATCCAAGTCCACATTTTTGCAGAGACCACCGTCGGGATGGCCCAGGGAATCAAGACCGCAGCCCTCAGTAACGCCCTGCCCCGAAATTCAGCATTCAAAACCAGCGCAATACCCAAGCCTAAAAGAGTTTCTGCAGCTACCGAGACAAGGGAAAATAGCACTGTGTTGCGAACCGCCAACCACCAGTCCCAATCCTGCAGAATTTGAAAGTAGTTTTTCAGGCCAACCCATTGAGGACCTTCGTCCAAGGTAAGCAGCTGCGCATCGGTAAAGCTCAGATAAAACGTTCCAAAAAGCGGCCTGCCAGCGACAACTAACAAGGTGACCAACGTTGGAGCAAGAAAGAGCCACGCCCAAAAAACCCGCGAATAACGAAAAAAATCCAGGGATCGCTCGAAAAATCCCAACCGCAGGATCGGTTGAACCGTTGAAGCGCGGGCTGTTGATTCCACGATTGGAACTCCCCTAGGTGGTTACCATTTACCGTTATTAGAATAGGAGGCGACGCGTTCTTCCAACTTTTTCAGGCTCGCCGCAGCTCTCTCGCTCTGGGACAGAGTGGAGTGGATTGCGTTCCAAAAATCGGCGCTCAAACGATTGTATTTCACCCCGGTCTTCGTTGCCGGGCGAGGCACCGCAGCCAGAAAAACCGCCTTGAGCTCTTTCAGGTGGGGGTTCTTTTTCAAAATCTCTGCGTCATCGTACAGCGCGGTAAGCGTTGGGTTGAAACTCGCTTCAATGGACCTTCGCTTTTGTTCTGGAGCGCTAGTCAAATAGCGCACAAGATCGGCGGCTTCTTTTGGAAATTTCGAATAGGCAGAGACAGCAAGCGCCCAACCACCTAGCGTCGCTGCGCGAGGGCCTTTTGCCTGCCCCGAGGGCAGAGGGGCCATAGCAACTTTGTCTTTTACAGCGCTGTCTGGAGAATTCAGCAGTGCCCAAGCGTAGGGCCAGTTACGCATGAATACGGCCTTGCCACTCTGAAAAGAGCCGCGCGCTTCTTCCTCGCTGTAACTCAATACTCCCCTTGGAACGATCGTGCCCGTCCAAGAAGACAGTAGATCCAATGCCTGAACTGCATGCGGGTTGTGAATCGAGACTTTTCCATCTGGCTCGACGATGGAGCCACCACCAAAACTGGCCACCCACTCCAAAGCATTACAGGTTAACCCCTCGTAAGCGCGACCTTGGTAAACGAATCCCCACAAATCCTTGTTTCCCGCAGCGCGCTCTTTTTCAACGACCAGCGCTGCAGTTTTCCCCAACTCTTCCCAAGTGCGAGGAGCCGAGTGGCCATACTTCTTGAGAAGATCCGCTCTGTAGTACAAAACTCCGCCATCGGTAAACCAAGGGATTGCCACCAGACGTCCGTCGACTTTGTTATTATTCAAAGCCCCAGCGATGTGAGCTCCAAGTTCTTGTTTGGAAAAGTGAGGAGAGAGATCCGTCAGGTGTTTGGAGAGAATTCCCGGCCAAACCACGTCGATTTGATAGACATCGATATCAGGGGACTTTGCACCAAATAATTGCTGATAGAGAGCCAGGCGATCGTTGCTGTCGTTGGGCGAAGAAAAAATTTCAACTGGGACGCCGGTCTTCTTGCTCCAAGCATCGATACCGCTTTGGCAGATTTGGCGTTCGACTCCATTTGAACCGCAGGAAACAGTGAGTTTAGCTGCCGCGTTTAGGTAGGGTGCCCACAACCCCAAACCCAACAATAGAGAAAAGGTCTTCACCGGCATACGCATAAAAAACTCCCCTGTAGTGCTTCGCCATTGAATAGGCCGATTTAACACTAAGAGTCCGCTATCTCAAGGATTTCAGTGAGATTCTGTCAGGGCTTGGTCAGCTATTAACTCGGAACAATTGGTGGCAGCCTCTACGTTAGTCAAATGCAAATCCGCCAAACGCTTTGCCATGGCCTGTGCTTCTGGGCTGCGGGCGACATCCTCCACTCGCAGCAGCGTGACTCCTTCGACCGTAGGATTTCGGACAGTCTGTTCCAGCCTCCTAAGAGAATCTGTATCGTAGAGTCCGCTCGACAGTGCATTTTCAACAGACACGGGAAAACCATGCTTCTGGCTCAGGTGAACAAACCCCCGGACGAGGCTTCCCGCCGCAGATTTGGCCTTTAGGCCGGATAGACGGCACCGGCAAGCACGGCCCTCGGCTTCTGACCCATGAATGCAATGGTGTTCGCAGTCGCCCATCTCTCCACAAGTGAAAATCGGAAAGAGTACCGATTCGGGATATTCTCTGCGCAGACGATCGAAAATCTTGTCAAAAAAACCGGAATAACCATTTCCAGAGGCCTCTGCCCAGGCAGCAGGTTTGCGCATCATAGGGTCCGCGGCTGTGTCGGTGGACGCTCCCTCAGTCGATATTAACCCCGAAGCGAGCTGCGCAAATCGGTGATCAAAACCCCAGTGCACTCCCGGAAGTTTGATCGCTAAAGGAGTGCGAGAAAAAGCAGATCCGTCTTCGTGAAAAACTTCTATTGCCCACTTGAGAAGCTTGTATCCCGCTTCTAGCAGACTGTTGTGATACCAAGTGAATATGTCCTGGCCCATCTGAGTGTATTGGCCATGCGATCGTAAAAAAGCGTCTACTTCGCTCTTGTGGGTTAAAACGGTAATCTCATCCCAGCATCGGTAAATCTGGCCCCCTACTCTTTCCCAGGCTTCGTTGAGCGCCTCGATTTTCCCGTATTTTTTCTTCAGTGCCTCGCGCAAGCTCCGTTGGGCAAGAGGCGATCCGATTTGCATCAGGCCACGTCCGGGCCAATTCGCTTCCGCTGTGTGCCCTTCTCTACGATCGTGATCGTCATAGGCGGGGAACCTCAGCTCTCCCGCCGAGCCGGCGCCAATGATGATATCCTGAAACCAATCAGCCTTGCTGGAATAGCGGTCACGGAATGCCCGCCAAAATTCTTTTAAGATGGGTTCCGCGTGGTCCAACCCCCAAACCGAAACCAAGCCGTCATTTCGCGCGCCAGTTTCGCTAATATAGGCGAGATCCGGATGCCTCCCATTCTCTGATATTTCTTTGGCGAGTTTGGGCGAGATATCAATGAAAGACGTGTCGGCAACATTCACTCCCAAGCGGTGGGAGCTCATTTCAGCCGTGATTTTTTGACCTGCGTCGTGCGTGATTTGGAACTGCAGATCGTAATACGCCCACGGATCCGATGCCAAAACCGGCGAATCCACGATGCCGTGCCAGACGTCGATGGCGATAGCGGAAATGCCCCATTCGCGGGACGCTTTTACTAGTTCATAGTACGAATGCCATTCCCGCCGTTCATTCCAACCAGACATCCTTGGATCGACTACGATCTGAGGTGCCATTGCTTGAATCTTTTTGGCTTCTGCTGGCGGACCGGCAATAAGCTTACCCGCCGGTGCGAATAAGAAGAATATGGGCAAAGCAAAGCCCAACCGGTTGCGAGGCCAGGGCCTCACCCAATTCCATTTCCCCTGAGACATGAGCGGTATGGAAACCGGATTCAACGCTCTCGTCAACCAATCATTCTTGGCGGAGTATCAGGAAAAAGATCTCTCTTTAGAAGGAGTTACCAATTCCTTGGTCCAACTCCACCACTTCAAGGCCTCTGCTTCGGGGTCCTGAACTAAGAAGGGCTCCGCAAACTCAATCTGGGCGCGGATGGGCCGACAACCCAACAACCGCCACAGATGCGTAGGGAAAAAATCGTCATCAATATAGGCGGTTTCTCTCAGCGGCTGGTAAGTAAGCCGAAAGGGCTGGATCGGAACTCCAGAACGCTTGGCAACCAAGAACGCTCCCCACCGCCAGGGCTTCTCTTCCTGAATCTTGGTGGTCCCAGAAGGAAAAATGGCAACACTCTGGCCGGTCTCCTTGATGATGGGGCCAACCTTTTCCGCGGCTTCCTTGCGAGACCTTACTTCCGACCTATCGACAAAAAGAGTATCGACACTCTTCAGTGCAGTTCCGAAGATGGGCCAGGTACTGAGTTCTTTTTTGGCAATAAAAACTACCGGCACCTGCGACATGAGCAACGGGATATCCAGATAGCTGACGTGGTTTCCCACAAACAAAGTCCCCGAACGCGCAGGCTCCCCTTTGCTCGTGACCTCCACGCCCAGAGTGTTCAACATCTTGCCTGCCCACTCCCGCATGATGAAATGCGTAAACTCTTTGGTCCGCCCTTCAGCAGAACGTGATGCCTTCCACAGGGCCATGCCACTTTTCCGAGTGCCATTCACCACGGACAAGAATCGGTATAACTTTAGAAAGGGATTCATTTTGGCTTTGCGGGAGCGCCCCCGGCCATCCAAATGGCCACAAAAGTGTCCCACGCGGTATTTGCGGTCCGATAAAGAAACTCCGCCCATTTTTGCCGACTCACTCGCCGCCCAACAGGCGAAGCGTTAAGCTCCTGAACTTGAGGTAGCTGTTGAAACGCTTGAAAGCGAGCGTAGTCGTTCTTGAAGCTCTCTAGCTTGGGCTTCCACTCCCCCGAAAAATAGGCTCGAACAAGCTGAGACAAAGAGGCTTTGCCCGCCCCAGATGCGGGCTGGAAACATTCGGCGTACTGCTTCCACATCTTCCCGTGCCATGCCACCCGCTTCATGCTGACATTCTGACGTTGAATGGGATCCCACGCTTGCACGGTTTCTACCGGAATCGAATTTGCCTCTGCCAATGCAACCATTTTTTCATCGTACTCTTTGCGAGCAAGCCCTCTGAACTCGGGAATAAAACCCAGGTCCACGGGTTTGTCCCAAACCGCCCATTTCAAAATGAGATACAGACCAAACAGTCCGATAAACTCAAAAGCCTTGGTGGCAGCAACAACCCACCCGCTCAGACTGAGCGGATCGATTTGTCCCAGCAGAGAAAAGTACAGGCCAGTCCAAAGCGTAAGGACCGGCAGTTCCATAGGGATCCCCGCGAGAAAAGACAGCGTCCGGCTAAACGACTCATGCAAAAACCCGGTTTTCCCAGCAATAATGCCCGGGATTCGGGCTAGTAATTCCGCCGCATCCTTCGAGGGAAGCGTGTCGCTTTGGACTTGAGTTTTTCGCGCGGCGACCTCGGACTGATAAGCCATCATCGTGCCGGCATTGGGAATCAACTGCCAGGGGGCTTGGCCCAGAGCCCCCGCTCCAAAAAGGGCTTTGAAGGAATTTACCGACACATTCGCCAGGGTAACGAGAAAAAACCGATACAAATAGTCCTGCAGCACGTAGATGTTGCCGCGCATTTCTCTAAAGGTCACCGAAGTCACCGCGTCGGAAATATCCAACCCCATCTTTCGCAAGGCTTCTTTGCGCTCTGCACCCGCAATTTTCTTCTGTTCCGGCGTAGCGGGCTCAGAGCGATTTACGGTCGCTGCGAGAGCTTCCCCCATTTGGTGCAGAAGTCCCGTCAGATACGGAACCGTATACTGGCTGATGGAGAGCTGGATCTTTTCAAGCGCTAGATTGCGCCGCTGCTCAAGCGAAAGCAGTGGATTCGCGGCTTCTGACCTGATCTCCAACTGCCGCCTCTTGATTCCCTCACGCACTTGCGCCATGGCCTGAACTCCTGCAGCGTCGAGCCCCACGATCTCGCTCGTATATCCAATCACCACCGGCACCACAAAACGCTTCAAAGTAAGCATGGCCCGTTTCACATGCAGGTAAACACAGGTGGCATTGCGAAACTCTTTTCCCGAATCCAGGGGACAGGACTGAATGGCCGCAAGTTCTGTTTGGACTCGGCTCAACTCTAGAAGGACTTGCTCATCGTAAGCACGCACCGCAGAGACAGCTCGATCGACCCGAGCTTGGGTTGCTTGGATGCGCCGGGATTCGAGCAATTCGGCAACGGTGGGGCTCTTGGAATCAATAGCTTCCACCAAGGGGGCGAGGGCTGGATCGCTTTGGATAGCGACTCTGACCGAGCACGTCTCATCCGACGTGGCCTGAGACACCCCCAAA
>CAZTDN010000028.1:0-2496 GCA_964611895.1 uncultured Pseudobdellovibrionaceae bacterium | reverse complement strand
CAAAGAGGGAACCAAAAGCGAGTAAACCAACACCCCACGCAGTAGAATACTGCCCCGTCTGTTTTTGATCATGCCTGGGTAAATACCCTAGCTTTTAGGAAAATTCTATCGTTTGGAGGATTAGTGTTGTTTTCGTTCTCCCGTTTGGCTAAAACCCCGCGCATGAAGAAAAACCCCTCTGGCTTCCATAAGTTAGTTGTTTCCTTCACTGTCCTGAGCCTTTTGTTTTCGGCGATTCCAAGTCCAATCCTGGCTGCTTCTCCGGCCGGCCCCGCCCCGGCAACCAGTCCACGCCCCTGGGTGTTGACGGGCCCGGAAATTTCTAGCGGGGAAAAGATTGCTCAGAGGTTAAAGGAAACCGCTAAAAAACTGGGACTCACCCAAGAAACAGGGGTTCTGCAGTTTACTCACGTCTCCGAAGAAAACGAATCCCCAGCGCTCCTCGAGGCCGTGCGAATCTTGACTGAGGAAGGCTGGAAAGTAGCGGGAACGCTCGTCACTCCCGAAAAAATGGCCGAGCACATTGCCCAGGAAATGAAAAACGCCGCCCCCGTGTTTGCGGCTTTCCAGACCACCTTTGACACAGATACTTTTGCCAAAAAAATCTCTCGTGCTTTTCAGAAAGCGGGCTCCCTGACTTTTTGGAATGAGTTTTTCGTGAGTCACCTACAGAAGTGGGCAGAGAAAGATTGGAAGGCCCAAAGCTGGAAAGGCGTTGCAAATCGCCTAGCATTCTCACTGATTTCGGCGAGTGTAGGATCGGGATGGTTTCTCTGGGCTGCTTCCGGAAGAGAAGAAGGTTTTACGCGAGCGCTGGGCAGCGCTGCCACGCAGCTCACGACTCAATCTCCGGGGCTAATACCGCTGGCCTCCGCCGGATCTCAAGCGGTGCGGGCATTTGGTGAACTGAGCCCAACGACGGCAGCGGCGGCAGGAGCGTTGTTTGTATGGATAATTGGCTACCAAACATTTTTTACCGCGATCAATTCTTTTCGAATGCAAGCGGCGCAACCTTACTTTGATCCCACACTCCCAGCGGGTCAGCAGCTAGTGACGGACCGGGATAAGACATTCAGTCGCTTGTTTTTCTTCGCTTCCTCCATGGGTCTGGAGTCGTTTATCGCGGTGGCTATGACCGCGATCTTTAATGGTGGCCATATGGATATGGCGCTGGCAATGGGAGCACTGTGGAATGCGGCTTGTGCCTCGGCTGGGTACATGCCGGCGGAAACTCTGGCAGGCACTTATAACGAGCGTAGTCGTGTAGCCAGCGCACTGGCAGAAAAGCGGATCCAGGACAATGCGGGCGCGGTCGATGAAACGACAGTGGCTCTGCAAAATGGTGCGCGCGCCAATGGCTGGTTGGAGTATCTCGTGCGCAACGTTTGGTGGAACGGTGTTTACGGGCCTATGAAAAACTCTCAATTGCTGGGAATGGGTGGGTTTGTCGGCAATACGCTTTCGCGCGGGTTTGAGATCTTTTTCGCTGCCGGAGTCGTGACCGATGTCCGCAAAAACTGGGGCCGAGTGCGGCGAACTTTCGATCGTTTTGTCAACAGCGCCATGGATCGAGTGCCTGGCCCGGCGAATTGTAGCGACTATATTGCGATCAAAGCGATTGAGTCGGTTACGGTGCTGGACAATTCTGCGCCATCCGACGTTCCAAATCCCGCACCACCGCAATCTTAAACGGCTCGTCTTTTTGGGAGAGCGTGTTTTTGTAGGTGGGAATATCTACTAACTCATAAGCTATCTTTGCCGTCTTAAAAACTCTGGGCCATTTCTCCCCAGGGGCTTGGATATGGTGCAGCCCACCGCTGTAGCAGATCAACATTGAGCCGCTGGGTAATGCGTTGAGGATATCGGCAACTCCGCCACGGACACTCATGGGCTCTCCACGGGAATCCAGTCCATTTTTGCGTTTCATGCGTCCTTCGGCTGCCAGACACACAATGGTATCGTCTCCGATCAGAGAGAGAAAACTTTCCCAAGTAGCGTCGCGTTTGCGTGAGATGGGGATAGTGGCTGGAGTGAGCAGTTTATAGAATGTTCCCACCAGTGGCCGCTTGAGCGTTTTATCTGCACCGGGGACAAGGAGTTTTCCGGCCATCAGCCAGAGAAAAAAGTACGGTACTTCCGCTAAAAACAGGGGTTCAAAAAGACTCGTGTGGTTGAGAAAAACAACCAGACGAGGGTGGCTTGCAGCGACTTTGCGCCAAGGATCGCTACCCAGGGGGGTTACCCAGGAAACCTCTACGCGGTAGAAAAGGCGGCTGAGCAACCGAACCAAGAACAGGACTGCGCCGCTGACTAGTCGTTTCATAGGGGGTTGGGTGTGTGTTGAGTGCCCCACTATCATACACTGAGACCCCTCAACCTACTGGAATTTTTGCAGACTCTTGATGGACTTTTTGATGCGGTGAGGTTATTTTTGCTCGCGATCAGACACTTCTGAGGCTGGGTAGCTCAGTCGGTAGAGCAAGGGAATCATAATCC
>CAZTDN010000027.1:39383-43598 GCA_964611895.1 uncultured Pseudobdellovibrionaceae bacterium | reverse complement strand
CTTTTAAAAAACGATCCCGCTTTTATTTACGAAGGGTATCTTGGCGAGTTCCGCATTGAACTTTCTGGTCGCTCAGGAACCGATCGCGCACTTCTTTCAGGTAAGTACGAGCGAGAAGTCATGCAGGTGATAAAAAAGATCGTTCAACCAGGTTGGAACTGCATTGATATTGGCGCCAACGTGGGGGCAATCACATTCGCACTCTGCAAGCAAATTGGACCTAGAGGCAAGATATTCGCTTTTGAACCGGGACCGCTCTTCTTCGAGCGGTTAGAAAAAAACATTGCGCTAAATGCAGGCTTAGAAACAAGAGTGAAAGCTTTGTGCTTGGGATTGTCGGATAAAGAGGGAGAGCTTTTTTGGGTGGAAGATCCCCAGTTTCCCGGAAATGCGTCCCTCAATGGTAAGAGCGGTACGCGCGTTCCGGTGACGACTCTGGATGTTTATTTTTCCGAAAACCCCGTCAAAATCGACTTTATTAAGATTGATGTCGAGGGAATGGAGCTTGAGGTGTTAAAAGGAGCACGAAAAATCCTGACGCATCATCACCCTATTATTCTCTTTGAAACTCTTATGGATTTTGAAGTGTTTCACAAAGCGCCAATTAGAAAAATGGCCGAAGCTTATTTGAATGAGCTTGGTTACACACTTTATTCTATCGACTTAAAAGGGAACCTAACAGAAACGAGCTACCCTCACTTTGGAGCCAATACCATCGCTGTAAATTGCCGATAACCAACGGTGGAACTTAAGGTGAGAACGTTTTCCAGAACCTGCCTAAAAATGGTGGAGGCGACCGGGGTCGAACCGGCGACCCCCAGCTTGCAAAGCTGGTGCTCTCCCAATTGAGCTACGCCCCCACACTTAAAAGCATTGGGAATTTGAATGGTTAGCACGGAGGTCTAGGACCCGTCTAGCCTAATTTTGTTGCGCGTTGGGGCGAGGACGGCTCTTGCGAACGGCGACTCCACCGGCACGCTTCCACTCCGGCTTGGGGGTAAAAGATTTACGTCCCGAGGCGGGTTTATCGTGAACAAACTGACGAGGTCCAGCTTTGGCTGCAGCCCGAAAGGGCTTTGGCTTCCCAAAACCAAATCGATCATTCTTTTCAAAGTCACCTTCCGGCCGTTCAAATGAACGCCGAGGCTTTTCAAACGAACGAGGCCTTTTTTCAAATCCACGAGGCTCTTTTTCAAAAGCGCGCGGCTTTTTATCGAAAGACCGAGGTGCTTTTTCAAACCGACGTGGCCCATTCTCAAAAGAGCGTGGGGCTGGATCGCCAGATTTGCGCGTGCCTTTTTCGAAAGTGCGAGGCTTGCTGCCAAACGCACGGGGTTCTCTGTCAAACTTGCGGGGTCCTTTGTGGAACGGTGCCGCTGCGCGGTCGTGGCGCCGTTGCCCGCCTCCTGGACCTCGACCCCGTCCGCCGCCAAATCCACCGCCGCGCTGGGGCTTTTGTTTGGTCCGCCGGCGTTGAGGCGAAACAAAAGTAACTGCAAAACCTTCTTTTCCAATTCTGCCGGTTCGGCCAATGCGGTGTAGGTAGTCTTCTTCGCTGCCAGGGACGTCGTAATTGATCACATGCTCAATGTCCGAGACGTCAATGCCGCGCGCCACAATGTCGGTTGCAATCAGCACACGCGCTTGGGAAGAGCGAAAAGAGTCCAGCGCTCCTTTGCGCTCCCGGTGCGTTCTTCCACCATGAATGGTCGCATTGGCGTGTCCTGCTTTTTCTAGTCGACGGCTAATCTGCTCCACACGTCCCTGTGTATTTGCAAACACGAGGATTTTGCCAGTGCGTTTGCTCAGCTGTTCGATGAGCAGTGCCGGTTTATCCAGCTCCGAGGTCTCAATGTCCTCTTCTTGGATCTTTGGTTTTTGTGCAGGGGTTCCCTCAATGGTTACCCGGACTGGATCCTTTAAGTATTTCTGGGTCAGCGCCACGATTTCGCGCGGAAGTGTGGCTGAAAAAAGGTAGGTCTGTCTCTCAGCGGGGATGCTATTCACAATGGCTTCTACCTGCGGAGCAAATCCCATGTCTAACATGCGATCGACTTCATCCAGAACCAAGACGCTGATCTGCTCGGTGGGCATCCCTGCTTCCAGATGATCAATGAGGCGACCTGGTGTGGCGATGATGTAGTCTACGCCCCGTTTTACTTGTCTCTGCTGCCGATTGAAGGGTTCTCCACCCACAATGAGCACGCCGTGTAGGTCCATGCCTTCGGTCAGGTTTCTAAAAAAACGGAAAATCTGGGCGGCAAGCTCACGGGTTGGGGCGAGCACCAGCACCTGGCTCCCGGGGTTATTATAAAGGTGGGCTAGGCTCGGGATTCCAAAAGCCCCTGTTTTTCCAGTTCCGGTGGGTGCAATCGCTAGAGTGTCCCGACCTTGCAAGGCTGCTGGGATGCTCTGAGCTTGAATGGGGGTAGGCTGCACAAAGGCCAGGGCCTCTAAATTTGAGGCCAAGCGGGGAGGTAGCCCCAGTTCATTAAAATTCATACTTTTTCCGATCGTAGTTTTAAGGCTCGGCACCGTAGCAGCTTTATTGTTTGAGATCCAGTTAACAAATCTTCCCGAACCGTTAACGGCAGTTGAGCAACCGAAAACCCCGTGCTAGCGTGCGTCCACCAAAAACGGTCGGAGGATGCATGGAACGAGATTTTAAGCCTTTTATAGCGGCGTCAAAGAAACTCCCAGAGCTCACTTTCACCCCTATTTTGATTGGAACTCTTCTTGGGATTGTTTTTGGGGCCTCCTCTTTATACCTCGCGCTTAAGGTCGGGATGACCGTGAGTGCTTCTATTCCCGTCGCTGTGCTTTCGATTACCGTATTTAGGCTTCTGGCCAGGGCATTTGGCCTCAGACCCACTAATATCCTGGAGAACAACATCGCCCAGACTACTGGCTCTGCCGGCGAGTCCATTGCCTTTGGGGTGGCTGTCACCATGCCTGCCTTGCTCATTCTGGGGCATGAAATGGAAGTTTCCCGCATCACGATCGTAGCGGTGCTAGGCGGTCTTTTGGGTATTCTAATGATGATCCCCCTTCGCCGGGCCCTGATAGTAGCCGGTCATGGGAAGCTAGCGTATCCAGAGGGGACTGCTTGCGCAAAGGTGTTGATAGCTGGTGAAGAGGGGGGCTCCAGCGCTAGGTTGGTCTTTACGGGGTTTGTGTTCGGATTAGTTTACAAGTTCTTTAATGTGGGGTGCAGGCTCTGGCAGGAAGTCTGGTACAAGGCCATCACTTTTTTTAAAGGTGCTTTTGTATCCTTAGAAGTCTCTCCGGAACTTCTGGGGGTGGGTTACATCATCGGGCCTCGTATCGCTGCGATTACGGTGGGTGGAGGGCTGATTTCCGCCTGGGTGCTAACGCCCGCAATCCGCTTGTTTGGAGACGGCCTAACCAGCCCACTCTTTCCCGCGACCAAGCTCATTTCTCAAATGAGCTCTTCGGAAATCTGGAAGAACTATGTGCTGTACATCGGCGCGGGCGCAGTGGCGGCGGGGGGGCTGATTAGCCTAATTCAAAGCTTCCCGACCATCGTTCATGGCGCTAGGGAAGGGTTGAAGGGCTTTCGGGGTGCTGGCAAATCGGCTGCTGGCGATCGAACGGACGAAGACATCCATTTGCCGTACGTACTGGCCGGGATGGTCATCTTATTGCTGGGTATTTGGTTCGCGCCTCCGTTGCATATGAATTTCTTCGGGGCCATCCTGGTTGTGCTCTTTGGTTTCTTGTTTGTAACCGTTAGCTCTCGTTTGACCGGGGAAATAGGATCTTCGTCGAACCCGATCTCGGGGATGACGGTCGCGACTCTCTTGGCGACGAGTTTGATTTTCTTGATGCTAGGGTGGGTGAGTCCCTCGGATAGAATTGCTGCTTTGAGTGTGGCTGCTGTGGTTTGTATCGCTGCTTCAAATGGCGGGACGACTTCGCAAGATCTTAAAACTGGATTTTTGGTGGGCGGCACACCGAAATACCAACAGATTGCCATCTTAATTGGTGCGCTTTCGTCTGCCATTGTGATTGGAGTCGTGCTCAATGTGCTCAATGAGGCATCGACCGTTTACACGAAAAAGAACCTCCCTGCCATCGTGGTTCCCAATGTTAGCGAGCTGGTAGAACGCGAAACGGTTCGCGACTCCTCCTACGCGGCAGACACTACTGCGTACCGCGTGTTGAGGGTTCCCGAAGTGCAGACTTCCGGGCCCC
>CAZTDN010000027.1:0-39373 GCA_964611895.1 uncultured Pseudobdellovibrionaceae bacterium | reverse complement strand
AGATTGCCTATTATGTCGATCCGGGAATCAACGGAACGGTAAATGAGCGGGATAATGGCACAACTGTTCAAAAATACGACGCGCCGAAGGCGCGTTTGATGTCGCTCATCATCGACGGTATTTTGGCGCAAAAGCTTCCTTGGGGATTGGTTTTGCTGGGGGTTGCTCTTGCAATTGTGGCCGAGCTTTGTGGCGTTCCAGCTCTGCCCTTCGCTGTGGGCGTTTACTTGCCGCTTTCGACCTCCGCGCCCATTTTTGCGGGGGGTGCGGTTCGGTGGTTGATTCAACGTCGGGGCGCTGCAAAATCTGGCCGTAAGAGCGAAGAAGATGAATCCGAGTCGGGTCCGGGCGTGCTGTACGCTTCGGGGTTGATTGCCGGAGGTTCTATTGCGGGAATCGTGATCGCGTTTCTATCCATGAAAGAGGATTGGATCGCAGGAATTAATTTGGGCAAACACTTCCCCTTGTTGGAAGAGAGCATGGTTTTGCCTATGGTGCTTTTTGGTGCGATGGCGCTGGTTCTGTACCGCGTTGCACTGCCAAAGACCGCTATAAAACGTAAATAAATACTATGGTTAGGAGGTTTTTCATGCTAGCCTCCTTGCGCTTTAGTACACATCTAATTGTTAGAGGAAACGAATGCAGTTCTTAATGAATTCCATTGGAAAATCGTTTGGGCGCTTGGGCCTTTTGGCTCTCCCGCTCTTGGCATTGGCAACCCCGGCGTTTGCAAGTGAAGCCGATCTTCACCTGCCCTCACTCTCGGGGACATATTCCGTTTTCGGGCTCTCCATGACGGGAGACCAGTTCTTGCAAATCGGGCTGGTAATCTGCGTTCTGGGGCTCATCTTCGGAGTGTATGAGATTCTTAGCATTCGCAAACTTCCGGCGCATAAGTCGATGCTGAATGTTTCTCACCTGATTTACGAAACCTGCAAAACCTACATGATTCAGCAGGGAAAAATGTTGGTGGTCTTCGAAGCGTTCATCGGCGCCTGCATCGTTTATTACTTTTACAACTTGCAGCACATGGAAATGGGCAAGGTGTTGTTGATCTTAATTTGGTCGATGTTGGGGATTTTGGGTTCTTACGCTGTGGCGTGGTTTGGAATTCGCATCAACACCTATGCGAACAGCCGCACGGCGTTTGCTTCGTTGAAGGGCAAACCTTTTCCGCTTTTGGATATCCCTTTGCGAGCAGGTATCTCTATCGGGGTTCTCTTAATCTCCGTTGAACTCATTATGATGATGATCATCTTATTGGTCGTCTCTCCTGAGAACGCAGGTGCGTGCTTCATTGGTTTTGCCATTGGAGAATCTCTCGGTGCTTCAGTGTTGCGAATTTGTGGTGGAATTTTCACTAAGATCGCTGACATCGGTTCCGATCTGATGAAAATCGTTTTCAACATCAAAGAAGACGATTCTCGCAACCCTGGCGTCATTGCAGATTGCGTAGGCGATAACGCTGGCGACTCTGTGGGGCCGACTGCTGATGGTTTTGAGACTTACGGCGTAACGGGCGTTGCCTTGATCAGCTTTATCGCTTTGGCGGTAGGCATGCAGGCGGACCCCGAAACCGGGAAGCTTTCCGCAACCGCTGCGGGTCCTGCAATTCAGTCTAAGCTGATTTTGTGGATCTTTTTGATGCGCATTTTGATGATCGTCGCTTCGGTTGCATCGTACGCGGTAACTCAGGCAGTTACCAAAGCAACCTGCGCGAACTCCGATAAACTCGACTTCGAAAAACCACTTACCTACTTGGTTTGGGTGACGTCGATCGTGTCTATCTTGCTAACCTACGCTGTAAGCTACAGCTTTTTGGAAGACATGGGCGGAAACGTCTGGTTCCGTTTGGCAACAATCATTAGTTGCGGAACGATCGCTGCGGCGATCATTCCTGAGCTGACCAAAGCCTTTACTTCCGCAAAAAGCGCCCACGTTGCTGAAATCGTGCAGGCCTCGCGCGAGGGAGGAGCCTCTCTAACCATTCTTTCGGGATTGGTTGCAGGGAATTTTAGTGTGTTTTGGAAAGGCATGTCCATTGTCGCACTGATGCTCATCGCCTATGTTACTGCAGCCGAAGAGTTGGGGGCATTTATGGTGTACCCAGCTGTCTTTTCGTTCGGTTTGGTGGCTTTTGGGATGTTGAGCATGGGTCCAGTGACTATCGCGGTAGATAGCTACGGTCCTGTGACTGACAACGCTCAGTCCGTGTTTGAACTCTCCCAGATCGAGGGTATCTCGGGCATTTCGAAAGAAATTGAAAAAGATTTCGGATTTGCTCCTAACTTCGCAAAAGGCAAACACCTGCTCGAAGAGAATGACTCCGCTGGAAATACGTTTAAAGCGACAGCTAAGCCGGTTTTGATTGGGACTGCGGTGATCGGTGCGACCACGATGATCTTTTCGATCATTTTGTTGCTCAACCTAAAATTGGACCTCTTGGATCCCCAAGTTCTGCTTGGGTTGATTACTGGCGGCTCGATTGTCTACTGGTTCACTGGGGCTTCCATGCAAGCAGTGACGACGGGTGCCTACCGTGCAGTGGAACACATCAAAAAGAACATCCGCTTGGACAATATGCAGGCTGCTACTGTGGATTCTTCTCGAGAAGTCGTTCGTATTTGCACGCAGTTTGCGCAGGCAGGGATGATCAATATCTTTGGCGTGATCTTCTGTCTCACGTTGGCGTTTGCCTGCTTTAGTCCGACTTTCTTTGCGAGTTATTTGATCTCCATTGCGGCGGTGGGCCTGTTCCAAGCGATCTTTATGGCTAACGCCGGGGGAGCTTGGGATAACGCTAAAAAAGTCGTGGAAGTCGATCTCAAGGAGAAAAACACCCCGCTGCACGCAGCTTGCGTGGTGGGAGATACGGTGGGCGATCCGTTCAAAGACACTTCTTCGGTGGCTTTGAACCCGATCATCAAGTTCACCACTCTATTCGGATTATTGGCTGTGGAAATCGCCGTGTCTGCAGGGACGTCGGCACTCTATATTGGGTGCGCGTTCTTTGTAGTGGGCTTGATTTTCGTTGCGCGTTCCTTCTACGGCATGCGCATCACAGGCGCTAGTCAGAAGTAAATCATTTACCCGCCCATTTCCTTGCCGTTAGGCATTGCGTGGGCGGGTTTTTATTTTTCGTAAAGCGACGAAATCACTTCGTAGGTCTGTTTCGAGACCGCTCGAATAAAATCTAAGGCATGAGCTGTATCTGAAACCCGTGTCATCACACATAAAAGGTATGGCCGTGCGGGATAGTAGATTATCCCGCAGTCATGAAAGTGAATCTCTTTTGCCGAGTCACTTGTGGATTCGCCAAATTTATGGGCTACGCGGGTATTTGAGGGCACCCCTGCTACCAAGCCATCCCGGAAGGTTCCTTGGTCCAACCATTGCAAAACGCGGTTGGAATTGGCTTTGTTCAAGTAGGTCGAGTTGAACAGGATTCTAAAGAAACCCGCATACTCTGCATTTGTCAGGGCTCGGTTGGGAGGGTGTCCTGCGCGGACAGGGATATCATTGTCGACTGCTGCATTGAGGATAGCTCGGTGCCCATCCAGTCGTTCTAATAGGACTGCAGCGACATTGTCGGAATACACGAGGGAGCGAACAATCAGATCTTCGACCGTATACGCACGGCCTAGTTCTAGCCGTATCTTGGGCGCGATTCCCTGAATCGAGTAGAGTTTTAGGAGAGTTTCATCCTCAAACACTGTTTCTTGTTCTAAGAGACTGGGGTTTGATTCAGAAGCTTTAAGGTATCCCATCGCCAAAGGTACTTTTAAAAGACTCCCGGGCAGGATGATTTGCTTTTCGTTAATGCCAAACCAATGCCCATCGACCATATCCCTAAAATAAACGCTAGCGGAAAGGATGCGTTTGGCTTGAGTTTGCGTTTTTAGGTAGGCACCGAGCGTCTTTTCGAGTGGGGCATAGGGAAAGAGGGAGCTCGCAGGCCTGGGGGTGAGCGGTCGGCACTGGTGCAATGGGTTCAAAAAATCAAACGCTGGCCCTGCAAAACTCAACCAGCCACCGCAAGCAAAAATGGATCGAAAAACAGCCCCAAGACCAGCGCCCACAATGAGAACCCCTAATAGCAGGACTAGATGGGCCCGTCGGGTGCGTTGCATTACTGAAACCGTGATGGGTTGAGTTGGGGCGCCAGGATTCGAACCTGGGAATGCTGGAATCAAAATCCAGTGACTTACCGCTTGTCTACGCCCCACCATTGAGGAACTCAAAACGAGTCCGCGATCGATCTATTTAATAACGTGATTTTTGGGTTTTGTCTGCGAGAAAAACCACTGCTAAAGCGGGGTGTTACTGGAGGTACGCGACTTCCCCCTTGATTCCCGGCGGCAAAATCGATTAGGTTGCGGCGCCTTGAAAAAAGAACGCCAAAACCAGCCCTCATTTTTGCCTGTGTTTCTGCCCAGTGTTTTGCTTTTTTCCATAGTGGCGATGCCGTTTTCCGTGGGGTGGAACGAACACTACGAGGTCTTCGGTAATGAAGACTATTACCTGTCGCTGGTTTTTGGGGGGCCCAGTGAGGGTCCCTTGGCCCCGGCTGGGCCGGTCCATTTCAAAGGTACCTTGGTCAGCGCTGAAGGGGAGAGCAGCGTAGAAGGATTCCGAGTCCGGGCGGGCACTCATTGGCTGTACCAAATCCAGTCCGGCAACCAGCGCTACCGGGGGACATTGCCCGTAGGCGCCTGTCCGGCGTACCTCGATTTTTCCCCAGACGAAAAACGCTCCAAAACCCCAGCAAAACTGCGGTACGGATCGTGCTCCTGATTCAGGCTTTTATTTTTTAGCAAATACCAAACGGAGCTTAGCGGGTTGGGGTTTGATCTCAGAGTAGGAGTTCGCCACTAGCAATAAGGACTCCTCTTTTTTCCATTCCAACACTTGATAGGGACCAATGGTGCGCAAGTGAAGTGGGGAGGCAAAGTCTTTTGGATGTAATTGAAAAACATCTTCCCTCTGCGGGCCCAGAACTGGGTTGTCGAGCTTTTCCAAGAAACCTTTGGAGGGCTTTTCGAGCGTTACTTCCAAGGTGCTGCGGTTCAAGGCCCTGATGCCCACCGTTTGGAAGTCAGCGGTGGCACCTACGTGGAAAGCACGGGCTCCTTTTACTTCCAACAAGGTTGAAACCCCAGAGGATCGGCTGTTTGGCAAGAGGGCTCGCTTCCAAGCAAACACAAAGTCTCCGGCGCTGAGTTCTACGCCGTCGCTCCACCGGTCTGGGCGGAGCTGAAAAACAAGGCGCCTTCCGCCGTTGTCCGCACTCCATTCGGACACCAGGTCAGTTTCCAGAACTCCGCCTTGGGTTCGGAACAAACCCCTTTGCAGTTTTCGCAAGACCAAGTCCCGCACAGGAGTGTGTTCGCCTTCCCAATCAAGACTGTTAGGCCCAGTTTCGATACTCAACTCTTGGGTGGCGTCTGGCCAAAAGGAACGGGTGCAAGCAGAAGCAAAAAGCAGAACTAGTAAAAAAATAAAACTACGTCGCAGCACAATCTGGATCCGTACAGCATGTTACCTAGGATGGGAAGTGTTTCATTCCTCAGTCCATTCAAGAGATCCAAAGTCCCAGTCTCCTATTATGGAGACCGCCAGGTGTTTTACGCTAGGTTGGACGAGGACAGCTCTGCGTATTTCAAACATTGAGTGGTACCTATCACTTGAAAGTTCAGCGGTGGCTTCTGGAAGGTACGCATTCGCGTGGTGCAGCCGCAGCTGAATATTTGCTAGCTTCTTGCCAGGGATTCTTTCCACGGCCACTCCCGGGTTTTCCGCCCAAGCGGCCATCAACGCATCGGCCGTCTCCCTGAGTAGTGGGGAATCCTCATTCCAAAAGGACAGAGAGTGCCATTTCAAACGAACCAAAGGCTCCGCGGAATTTAATGATTTACTGGAAGGCGGGGAAACCGCCTTGAGCAGCGGGGTTCTCAGCAGTGCGATCAGCTTGTCCTTGTCTATTGCGGTTACTAAAGCGCTTCTATGTGCGGGTGAAAGAGAGGGCGATGCATTTTTGGCTTGGGGGAAATGTAGCAAGATCTCTAGGCCGGTGGGAAAAGTTTTTAAGTGAGGATCTTCCAGGTGCCGTACCGCGGTTCTGTCGTCAAAGTCCTCAACTACATCAATCGATTTTTCCTGATAAGCTCCCAGGATCTGATCTGAGCCAGCAAAAGGAATAAATTGAATTTCTTCGACGGAATTCGGGGTTCTGGGAAAGTGAGGATTGCGTCGATACCGGTGCGGTTCTTTTGCAGTGGAGTAAAAAGCCCCCAAGGTCAAGGCGGTGGGGTGATCCGAATCGAGTCTCCTCGGCCAGAAAATGGGACTAGCGAGCAATCGTGGTAAGTCCACTTGGTTTGAGGAGACCTGGATAGAGATTTTTGTCGGGCTGAGGACGCGAATCGCCGACGCCCGGAAAGGCGCTTTCGCCCCCTGAGAAAGGCGCTTTTTCCACGAATCGGTAAAATCCGTAGCGGAGAGCTGCTTGCCATCGGACCAATAGAGCGGTGAACGAATTTCGATTTCGAAAATAGCGTTGTTTTTCTCGTCTATTCGGTCGGCGAGGACGAGTTCTGTCTCACCCCGAACAGGATCGATACGAAAAAGTCCTTGCATGGTTAGTGCGGCGTGTCGCAAGCAGGGCGCGCCTGTGCAAAGAGTCCAATCCCGAGCCATGGGGAGCGTTTTGGTTGCCCAGCGCAGTGGAGGGATTAGGGAGGCGGTATGGGGTGTCCTTTTACTTTTTGTGCAGGAACACAAAGTCAAGCAAAGTAAAAAAAATAAAATCGAAACACCAAATTGTTTTTTGTGATCCAACGCAACCTCGGAAATATCCGTTTTTAAAACTGTTTGACCGCTTTTTTTTCCTTTGCTACAAACTCTAAACATTATTTATCGCCATCAGCGCGAAAATTGGAGGATAAACAGAAATGAACAAGGCTCAGCTTGTCGAACAGCTTGCGGCAGACATCAAGATCACAAAAGCAGATTGCGAACGAGTGCTCGACAGCACCATCGAATACATTAAAAAGGCTGTGAAAAAAGGGGACGACGTCACTCTTGTAGGATTTGGAACTTTTACTCGCTCGAAGCGTAAAGCCCGCATGGGCCGCAACCCACAAACTGGTGAAGCGATCAAAGTTCCTGCTTGCACGGTGCCCAAGTTCCGTCCTGGCAAGGCCTTTAAAGATTTCTTGAATTAATATTTCTCTTATTTGTTTCAATAGGAACCCCCGCAGGAGACTTCTTCTTTAGGGGGTTTTTTATTGCCTGCTCCAAAGTTTGGCACAAGCAATGAGAATGCCTTTTTCCGAGGATCGGTGATACGACGATTCCTTAGGAAGACTCCGCGTCAACCGCCGGTGCGCCTCACCCAAAGAATGGTAAGGCAGAAACGGGAAAAGGTGGTGAAGGGCGTGAAATCTGAGACCAACGGGCGCTGCGAGCGCACTTAAAACCCAACCAGGAAAGCCTGCATCGATATTTACGGAGTCGAGGAGTTGTTCTTCGATGGAGAGGGTTTTCCCATCATTGGCAAATCGGTGTGCCGCTAATGTACGCATGCTGTTCAGAATCAATGCGCCTACCATAGAAAAATACGCAGCTCCCAAGAGTCTCCACGGAAGAACTTCCCAAAAGCAAAGCGCCAACAAACACCACCAAAAAACACAACAGGCGGTTTCCATAATTAGCCACTCGCGGACTTCGCTGCCTTTGGGCCATTCCCCTTTGTGGTTGAGAGTGATGACAACCGAAGATCCTCTTTCCACGACAAACTTCCGAATGGGTTTGGAAACCAATGACAAAGGATAGAGAGCGGCAAATCGCAGAACGAGTAGCGGAGGGGTCCAAAGCGCGCTGACGACATACAAAACAGTGTGCCAACGGGAAATTAAATGGAATGGAATGTATTCCCCATCCGCTTTTGTCGCATAAGTTTTGGGGTTGTGGTGGATGGCATGCGATTTCATGTACATGAACGATGGAAACGCCATCGGAACTCCGGCCAGTCCGTTCCACAGTTTACGGAATACCGGCAAGCGCTGCCGAAAATGGGAAATCTCGTGGGTAAAGGACATCGCTCTGTAAAGTCCCAGTAGTGAAACCCCGATCCAAAGCCAGAAAGTAGCGCTAGAAAATGAGTGGGGGTAGGCAGTCAGGATGCCCCCGATGCCGATTGCGTAGCTGATAAAAAAGTCTACGCAATACAGGCCCTCGCGGGGGGTGCCTAAGTCCAGGATATGCTTTCGGGCCTCATTGATATTCAGTGCCATGCTAATTGCTTACCCGCACAAGGGCACAAATGCAAAGCGGGTCAGAGGGACTCGTGATCGGCCACCAGATCTAGAATTCGGTCAGCCACTCTTTCCTGGCCCTCAGCGGAGAGATGAAAGCAATCGATGGCGAAAAACTCTTTTTCGTAATCCGTATCGTGAACGTCTGGAAGATAAACAAACTCATTCGACTTGCTCTTGGCCGTCCAGGTGCGTGCCAGCGCATCCAGGGCCTCATTCATTGCAGCGAGTCGGGGAACCATGTAGCGCTCCAGAGTGCCTTCTTCAAACTTTTTGTGGTGGGAAGGACAATAAGGGAAAAACTTTGTCCAAGAGTGCACACAGGAATAGCTGCGTTTTGTTCCACGGTACCAAACGTAATTATCCAATGTCTCGAACACTCGGTGAATATCCGACACTGGTACCAGGTACGCAATAGACCCCTGATGAGTTGCGTCCCACTCGGCTAAGGATTTTTCCACGTAATAGCTAAACGTCGCACCAATATTCTTGGGTGTGTCGAGGTTGTTACAGAGATCATTATGCCCAACAAAGAAAAATGCGCGGGTCATTCCCTTGGTTTTATTGTTGAGTTTGACCTGATCCAACATTTCCCAAGAGTTAGCGCCCGAGACCGCGTAGTTGTAGAGCGGTACCGGTCCGGCTGGATCTATCTTTCGCGAAAGTACCGCGGGCCAAGCAAGACTGGGTGCATGTTCTTTTTCGATTTCACTCCGGTTGCGTTCTTTATCCATCAAAAAGTTGGCGAGGTGCGTGATGATTTTGCTCAAGTCCGAAAGGGGTGGGGCGGCGGTTACATTAGTATGGCTAAGAAACCCCGCTGTGATGGAATCCCCGTAAGCTTCGATATGATCTTGTGCGAAGGACGCGGAGCCCCACATCAGCAGAGCGCAGAGGCAGGCTTTGCTTTTATTTTTCATCCCCAAACCCCCATTTAGAAGCGAACCCGGAAGCCGTATGAAAAACAAAATTCAACTCTCAGTGTAGTGAGTAGGGAGGGGCCTGGCAAAAAGAAATGGTGAGAAAAATCATCCCTTCAAACAGGAAAATTTTTCCTGTTAATGCGGGGCAGAAAATGCATTCCAGGCTGAAGACGGGGTGGCACCAGCATTGCATTTCCAAAGGTAGGCGATGCGAAACAAACGCCTCCTAAACTGTTTATCGGCACAGTATCCAAAAAAAGTGAGCTCAAAGAATGGATAAAGGGATCTACACCGCTCTTTCTGGGGGAATTGCGAAATCTCACGAGATTGAGATCATCGCAAACAACCTGGCCAATGCAAATACCCCTGGCTTCAAGAAGGACTCTGGAACTTTCAATGAATACCTCACCGAAATCCGCAGGCCCGATACCGTCGAGGGCCTTGATAGAGAGCTGACTCTTGGCTCCATGCCCGATGCTCGGCCCCAAACCGATAAGAGCTTTGTCGAGATGGATGGCGTCTACACTTCGTTCAACCAGGGAGGCCTTAAGCGCACCGGAAATCCCCTCGATCTCGGTCTAGAAGGAAAAGGTTTTTTTGAGATCTCTACCCCCTCCGGAATTCGTTATACGCGACAAGGAAACTTCAAAGTTTCGAGTGAGGGAGTTTTGGTTACGGCGAATGGATTCCCGGTTTTAGCAAAAGGAGCAGGCGCCCCTGAGCAGCGGACCATTCGACTGGGCCAAGGGATTGTCGAAGTGGCCGGGACTGGAGAGATAAAACAAGCTGGTCAAACTATCGGAAATTTAAGCGTTGTCGAATTTCAAGAAACGCAGTGGTTAGAAAAAGTCGGCAATTCCTACTACCGCAATACTGATGAAAGAAACGAAAAAAAGGGGGAGTTGCCCCAAACGCTGATTTCTCAAGGTTTTTTGGAGATGTCGAATGTCAACGCTGTCCACGAAATGACAAAGCTGATCGAGGCAACTCGCAGTTATGAATCGCAAATGCAAGCCATAAAAACCTATCAAGAAATTGACGGGCGATCCGTCAATGACATCAGCCGTCGTTAGAATTTGAAACATTGGGAGAGAGATCATGGTTAATGCGCTCAATACTGCTGCCAGTGGAATGGAAGCTCAAATGGAACAAATTGATCAGATTACGAACAATTTGGCCAACGTGAATACGGCTGGGTACAAACGGACTCGGGCCGAGTTTCAGGACCTTATGTACGAAACCCTCCAAGAGCCCGGAGCAAACAGCTCTGCTCAGACACAAGCCCCCGTTGGTATTCAGCGGGGAATGGGAGTGAAAGTAGCAGGAACGCAGCGTAGTTTCGAGATGGGAAAGCCGCAAGCCACCAAACGTGAATTGGACATGTTCATTCAAGGGGACGGTTTTTTTACTGTAGCTTTACCAAATGGGGAGCAAGCATTTCGGCGTGACGGAACCTTCTACCGATCTGCCACTGGTCGAGTGGAAACAGTCGATGGTTACCCACTCCAGCCAGAGATCCAAATTCCCCAGAATGCTTCGCGCTTGGAAATAGCAGAAGATGGCTCGGTCAGTGTCTATGGAACCGGACCAGCTGCCCAAAAAACCACCATTGGTCAGATCCAGCTGGCCACCTTTGTGAACAATGGCGGCCTAAAAGCTATGGGTAAAAACTTGTTTGTTCCTACCGACGCTAGCGGACAGCCCAATGTTTCGGCGCCGGGGCAAGGCGGTGCTGGGGGCATCATTCAAGGATACATTGAAGGCTCCAATGTCGAGATGGTTCGAGAAATGACGGAGATGATTTCGGCTCAACGTGCTTTTGAAATGAACTCAAAAGTTCTCCAGTCAGTGGATTCCATCCTGCAAAACACGGCGAATATTCGATGATTGTATTCTTTCAATTCTTGTCAGTATTAAGTTCGGTTTTATTTGCTCAGCCCGAAGCGTGCTGGCGCAAGGCCGTTTTGGACAGAATTGGTCCCGCGCTTCCTCAAGGCGCACGCATTGAATTGGTACTGGGCACGCTGCCTTCGAATGCGCAAGGCAATTGTAAGCTAGGGGCCCACTCTCCCGACATGCCTTTAGGTTTGGTGAACTTTGAAGTCCTGGGAACAGAGACACCAAAAGGTGTGCGTCGATCTTTGAGTGCGACCGTTCATGCTTTTGTCCCTGTCGCCGTCGCAACGCAACCGATTGGGCCAGGTGAAAGTTTTGATGTGGCCAATACTCGGTTTGAAGAGCGCGAAATCAGTCGTCTGGTTCAGACGGGGTATTTCACGGACAAGGCGCTCGTCTTCCAGCGCAAATCTCGATCGCATATTGGACCCGGGAAAGTGATCGGCAGCCAAAACAGCCAACTACCCGCATTGGTGAATGCCGGCGAAACGGTAAATCTTAAACACGTCTTGGGCGCAATGGTTTTGAAGGCAAAAGTCCGGTCACTCCAAGCTGGGCGTCAAGACCAGTGGGTACAAGTTCTCAATCCCAGTAGCGGAAAACTCCTCCTGGCTCGTGTTTCAGGAGCAGGAGAAGTGGAGGTCAGATGATCTATCCCATTCGAACCATCGCACTCTTTCTCCTCGCATTAGGCGCTCTGATTGGATGCGCTTCGGTCGAACCACCTAAACCTGCCGCTCCCGTGGTGGCGGCGCCTGTTCGAAAAGAAGCTCCAAGAGAACTTGGTTCTCTCTGGAGTCAGGACTCCACTTGGAACTATGTCTATAGTGCGGCAGCGGCGCGGGTGGTGGGGGACCTGGTCACCATTCGTTTGGACGACGCTTTCAAAAAACGAATTGTCCAGTACAAACCCCCAGTCGAGGCGGTTGAAGAAACCGCCGCCGCCGAAAAACCCGATGCCAAAGGCGATGCAAAACCAGACGGCGGAGCGGATGCTACGGCCCAGCGGGCACCTGCCGCTGCAGAACCCAAAGAAAAATCAGATTCAAAAGTCGCCAAATCTCCGGACCTTCTGCTCAAAGGGGTTATCGAGGAAGTAGGCCCGAGGGGTACTTATCGCATAGCGGCTGTGGACACCGTCCAGATTGATGGTTGGCAACCCTATGTAACGTTGAAAGCGCGCGTGCGGGATCGGGATGTTTCTTCGAGTGATGAGATTTTAGCTTCCAACTTAGTCGACATCAGTTTGGACGTTACGGGTCTCCCCGCTCAGTCTGAAGAGGATTCAAGGAGCGAAAATGTCTCTTGGTAAACTGGAAAAAATTTTACTCTCGTTGATAATTCTTATCTTGCTTTGGCCTCAGGAAGTATTCGGAGCGCGAATCAAAGACCTTGCTTCGCTAAAAGGGGTCAGAGGCAATCAGCTCACTGGCTATGGTGTGGTGGTCGGTTTGGCGGGTACCGGAGACTCCGGGTTTGATCTCACAAGCAGTTCGCTAGGACTAGCGCTGAAAACTCTGGGCTTCGATCACAAGGCTGAAAAAGTAGATTCCAAAAATACCGCCGCAGTCTTTGTTTCAGCGACTCTGCCTCCGTTTGCGCGCGTGGGCTCGACGATTGACATCACAGTATCATCGGTGGGAACTGCGAGCTCACTTGACGGTGGGACACTCATGGTCACTCCGCTCAAAGGAGCTGACGGGCAAATTTACGCCGTTGCTCAAGGGAAATTGTTGCTCGATTCGCGAGGCGGGAAGGGCGGCGGAGGGGGCAGTAAGAATGCAGTAGTCGCTGGCATCGTCGGAGGAGCCACCATTGAAAAAGAAATCGCCTACAACTGGGGAGATCTGAAAGAGCTGCGCTACCAGCTACGTTCTCCTGATTTTACGACAGCAGCTCGTGTCGCTACGCGCATCAACCAAGAACTATCGGGACGGTTTGCGATTCCTCAAGATGCTGGCAGTGTACAAGTAGTTATTCCTTACGGGTTTGATGCGACGCCGGTGGACTTAATCGCCCAAATTGAATCCATTGACGTAGAAGCAGATAGCGTCGCAAAGGTAGTGGTTAACCCTCGTACCGGCACTGTCGTTCTGGGGGATTCGGTGCGCATTCTTCCCATTGCAATAGCTCATGGAAATTTGAGCGTGGAAGTGAAAGACACTCGTAAACCTGCCTCAGAAGGGCAATCTGAGGCTGCGGCGGCACCCGCTGAGAAGAATAAAAATCGGGTAATGCTCGTCAACGGCGCCGCGAGTATTTCAGATTTGGTTGCTGGCCTGAACGAAATGGGTGCGACTGCGGACGATTTGATGGCCGTATTAAAGTCTCTAAAGGCGTCAGGGGCCCTCGTAGCAGAACTGGAGATTTTATGAAAGTACAGCCGCCTATGACTCCCGGGTTACAGCAGCTCGAGGACGAAGCCCGTTTGAGCCCAGAGGAACGTGGAAAATTGCGCGCAGTGGCTCAGCAGTTTGAAGCCGTCTTCTTGAATCAGATGGTTGGGGCGATGCGCAAAACAGTGCAACCCAACGCAATGATGCCAGAAAGCCAAGGCGAAAAGATTTATAAGTCCATGCTGGATTCGGAGCATGCAGAAGCCATGGCGCAGAGCAATCAGTTTGGTTTGAGCGATATGATATATGAGCACTTATTGCGGACTGCAGGCGGGCGATGATACAATAAAGGCACAGGAGCGGCTATGAAGGTCACCCAAAATCCGACCCCAAATTCAGCGGCTCTCGAAAAAAGCAAGGCAGCTGACAAGTCCACCCTGGTCAATCCCTCCCCAACCGATAAACGTCCTCCGATCTCGCCTTCCAGCCAATCGGGTGTGTCGATTTCGGATCAAGCGCAATTGATGAAGAATGCACGGGAAATTGTTTATGCATCCCCCGACATCCGCGCAGACAAAGTTTCAGACCTTAAACGCCGTATTAAAGACGGTTCGTATAAAGTCGACAGTGAAGCCATTGCGGACAAGCTAGTCGATGAGCATCTCCTGTCTCACTTTGGTAAAAACGACGTTTAGTCGTGCTTCCTTTTTAAACTGCTTCCGGCAAATTCATGAGCGTAAATCGTTTTGAACAGCTTTGCCTGTGGACCGATGAAAGCTTGGCTTTGTGCCAAGAACTCGTCGATCTCCTTGGTCGAGAACGCACGGCGCTTATCCTGCTAAAAGGCGAAGATCTCGCCGAAATCACCATGACCAAAGAGGTTCTGGTGAGAAAAATAGTGGATGTCCGGCGACGCATTCGCGAGGCAGGAAAGGCCTGGTTTGGCGTCGAGAGCAGTGTCGATCTAGAGAAACAGCTCCCAGACCAACAAAAGAAGATTTGGGCCGAAAAGCATGCTCAATGGACCAAGCAGTGGTCTTTTGCTTGTGAGCAGGCTCAGAGCAGCCAGCTATTCTTGGAGCACTCCCAGCGCAATCTGGGGCGCTTGATTGATCATTGGCGCCGCCTGATTGGAGATGCGCCTCTTTATTCCTCCCAAGGAAAGAAAAAAGACCCAGCTTCGACGGGTCGGGTGTTGGAACGAAAGTATTAATAGCGAGGGGATCTAATGCCCATCATTGATATTCTGGAAATTGGAAAACAGGGAATAGATGCAAATCGTCAGGGAATGACGACCGCCTCGAACAACGTCGCCAACGCCAACACCCCAGGGTATTCGCGTCAGAGAGCAAATCTTGCGACAAACGAGCAGCCTTCCGGAAGCCATGTTCGCCTGCATGGTGTGAATGTCAAAGAGACAATTCGTATACACGATCGGTTTGTGCAGAATCAGCTGGTGGATGAATTTCAAACTTTAGGTTCCGCAAAAAAACGCATTGATGGTCTCAAGCGAGTCGAAAGCGCCGTGCACAATGATGCGTTTCGAGTCAACGATTTGCTGAACACCTTTTTCAGTGACATTCGCGAGCTCTCGGCTAACCCTGAAGTAAATTCCCTCCGAAGCAATGTGGTTTTTTCTGCTCAAGAGGCCGCGAATGGTTTTCGTGCGCTAAGTAACAATATGCTCTCTGTTCGAGAAGAAATGGACTCTGAAATAGCGGTAGCCGTTGAACGGGTAAATACTTTGGCTAAGGAAATTGCGGGTCTCAACGGAAAAATTGCATTCTTCCAGGGCAAGGGAGAACCCCCACTTGAATTGATGGACCGTCGAGATTCCGCCGTACGCGAGCTTGCTCAAAAGATTGGTTTTCAAGACTTCACTGATAATCGAGATCGAATCAGCATTTCTGCAGGAGGTTTGGGGGTCCTGGTAAACGGCACAGCCAGCAGTGAGTTGGTAGTCATGCGCACTCCGGAAGGGGGAGATAAGGCGGCAGGGTCTTACGATATATTCGTAAAAGATGGAGCAGGGCTTCGTTCCGCCACGCACTACCTCAAGGACGGTGAAATTGGTGGGATGATTCATGTGCGAGATAAAGTGATTAACCCCGCGCTAAAGCACCTGGACGCTGTGGCCTTTCGGTTTGCAGACAAGATTAACGAGATTCATCGAGAAGGCATGGGGTCTGATGGCGAGACGGGTCGCGATCTGTTTGAAGTTCCTGAGACAATGAAGAATGCCTCTCAAAAGATATCGGTCAGCACCGATGTGAAAAACAACGCGAGTGCTGTGGCAGTTGGTGAAGATCGCCATGCTGTTGGAGACAATCGGGTGGCGTTGGCCATCGCAGAGTTGCAGGGAATGTCTTTGATTTCGGATGACCCAACGTCTGAACACCCGGGTCCGGAGCGGCAGACTTTAAACGAATCGCTGACAGGTATGGTGGGGAAGGTTGCAGTCGAGGTGGAGCATGAGGAACGCCTCTACCGGCATCAAGATGCCGTGGTTCAGCAATTGGATAACTACCGCCAGTCTGTCTCGGGTGTGAACTTGGACGAAGAAGCAGTTTCTATGATGCAATACCAGGCAGTATTCAATGCGTCAGCAAAGGCAATGAAGTTAGGCGATGAAATGCTACAAACCATCTTGAGCTTGAAACAATAAACATGGCTGGAAGAATATCCACAAATCAAATTTTTGAGCGAACCCAGACAAACATTGCGGCAGCTCGCGAGCGGGAATTGGTTACCACGGAGAAAGCGTCTACGGGGCGGGAACTAGTTCGTCCCTCAGATGACCCGGCTGGTTACATGGTATCGAACAATTTGAAAGACGGGCTTTCGGTGCTCAATTCGACACTGAAAAATGCTCAGGCTGCAATCAAAGTATTAGACATGACCGAGAGTATTTTCGCAAACGTCCAAGATACGCTTCAGCGATTGGGCGAACTCGCGGTTGCTGCGGCAGGCGAGGGGGTCACCGATGCAGCCAGCCGAAAGTTTACCGCGAGCGAAGTCTACACACTCTACGATAGCTTGGTTCAGCAGTTGAACACCCGTTATGGAAATCGAACGCTCCTTGCAGGTTTCAAGTCCGATCGGCCAGCATTTGATCGTAATGGCAATTTTTTGGGAGACCACGGAAGTATTGAAGTGGAAGTCGCTGACGGATTAAGAATTCCAGTAAATATCTCTGGTGAGCGGGCGGTGATGGGGCGAGGTATCGAGAACGGGATTCATCTGTTGGCGCCTATTCAGCAATTTATAAAGGGCCTCCAGGAAAACGATGTGAAAATGATTCAGGGGACTCTGGAAGGGTTCACTCGCGCCAACGATCAAGTTTCGCTCATTCGCGGGGAAATCGGTTCCCGTACAAACCAAATTAACCGGGCGATTTCGACTCAAGAGCAGTTTCAAATTGATAGTGTTTCGGCAATTTCGCAAATTGAAGATGCCGATGCCATAAAAGTGTTTTCAGACTTAGCTCGAGATCAAAACGTGCTGCGGGCAGCGATCTCGGTTTCACATAAAATACTGTCCGAAAACCCCTCCGATATCTTCTACAAGTAGACATAACGCGCAGGGCCAAAAATTTCATTTTTTTCTGCTCATTCTCCTTTACCGCTAGCCGATAAATAGAGGGAGAATAGAGATGCTAGTTCTTACCCGCAAACTCGGCGAAAGTATCGCGATTGACGACGATATCAAGATCGTGGTCCTCCAGATTAAGGGCCGGCAGGTCCGACTGGGGATTGAAGCGCCGCGTGACACCAAAATCCACCGCGAGGAAGTTTACCTCGCTATCCAAGAGCAAAACAAAGCTGCAGCCGAGTCCAAACCAGAAGAAGTGAAAAAGGTTGCTAAGCTCTTGCGTGCCAGTTAACATTTAGGCAGTAGTCTTCCCTCATTTTATTTTCGAAAACAGGAGCAACACCATGCTGGTGGAAACCACCCGGTTCGGAAGTATTTCGGTTTCAGAGGAAGATATTGTCACCTTTCCCGAAGGGATGCTGGGGTTCTCCAAGATCGACAAGTACGTTCTTGTTGAGCGAGTTGACGATAGCTTGTTCCTCTGGTTACAAGCGGTGAAGAAGCCTAGTGTGGCTTTTCCACTCTTAGAGCCTGAAATTTTCGAGAAAAACTATCGAGTTGAGCTGGCCGAAGAAGATCGGTCCATCATTAAACTCGACAATCTAAAACACGCAAAAGTATTTGCAATTATTACTATTCCTAGCGATCCCACGAAGATGACCGCGAATTTAAAAGCGCCCATCGTAGTGAATCTGAAAACCCGTCTGGCGCGTCAGGCCATTTTGCATGATGCAGATTACCCCATTCGAAAGGCGATCTTTGCTGAGTTGCAGCAATATTGCGCAGCGAGTCATCGAACGGTTTTTCCAGAGTCGGATGCTCCGGGCTATCAAGCCATTCACTTGGCGGACGAGCTAGAGGCCCCGTCGCTGAAATCGCTTTAGCAGGGCTTTTTGAGAGGTTTGTATAGGTTTCAGGGGGCGGCCCTAGCGGGTGCGCCCTTTGTTTCTTTCGTACGCCGCTAGAACTTTTCGAACATAGTTTCGAGTCTCTTTAAAGGGGGGGACCCCCCCATATTTGTCCACTTTTGCAGGTCCCGCATTATAGGCAGCCAGTGCCAGCTCAAAATCAAAACGGTAACGGTTGAGTAGCTTGCGCAGATAGCCGCATGCACCCATTAAATTGCTGAGAGAATGATGCGGATTGGCAATTCCCATCTCCTCCGCGGTCATAGGCATTACTTGCATGAGGCCTCGGGCCCCTTTGGGTGAAACGGCGCTATTACCCAGGTGCCCAGACTCGGTTTCGATCATGGCTTTGATCAGCAGGGGGTCGATTCGGAAACGATGGGCGGCCAAGCGGATTTGGGAATCCAAGTCTGTGAGCGTGTTAGCGCGAACAAACGCACAGAAAAAAAGAAGGATAAAGACTCCGATTTTGTTCATTGGAAAGAACCCTAGCTTAGAGAGTGTAAGCAAGTCCATAGGTTCCCAGGAAAATACTGGAAGAACCTAATAGCAAGCGCAAATCACCACGCAGGCTCGCCCCGAGAAGGGGAATGTCAAAACTCAATGTTGGGCCAAACAAAAACTGACCCGTTGGGAGCAAAGTCGGATTAAATCCTCGGTTTTGAGTGACGACAGCTGCAACGTAGTTGCCAGTGCCGCCAACAGAAATCGTAATGTACCGCTCCGCAATCGGAAGCTGAAACCGAAAGTCTCCATGCAGTAACAAGTAGCTGAAAACGTCTGCGCCTGCTTCAAAACGCAGACGACTTTGGGCTTTCACTCCGAAGTAGCCGCCCACACTGATGGTGCTAGCCGAGGCGCCCTGTGCCGCAAACCGCGCGATGCCGACGTTGGCACCAACGTACATGGCCCCGTCTTGCAACTTGGACATCTCTGCAAAAAGGCGGCGGCCACGCTCTTGGCGGGAGACTTCCGGGCCTTTAGAAAGCTCGGTGTCGCCCTCGGTTGCAGGAATGAGCTCGAAGTTTGCGACTGTGTATTGCGCGAGCATTTCTTTGAACGCGAGCCCAATCTGGCGCGTGAGCCAAGCCTCGGTGATGCGGTTTGTTGGACTGCCGATCAATGTCTGAGAAGTGGCGATGTATCGGCCAGGTCGATTCACATCAAACAGGAAGAGCGCTACTCGTTCTTTGTCTATAAACGAAAACGCAATCAACTCGGTATTCGAACGCTCAAAAGCTGCGGAAAGAGACTCTGGGCTATAACCATCTAGGGAAAAACCTTGGCTCTGGATAGCAAACAGTTTTACTTGCTGGAGCTGCTCCAAAAAAATAGGGTTTACGTACTGTCCCAGCGAAAGACCCGAGTTGTCCGTGGTATTGAGCAAGGAAAGTGTTCGCTGGGAGGATTCAGCGCGCCCAAGCTGCGGAGCAGCAAAGATCACCACCGTCAAAAAAACACCGAGAATGCGTCTTTTTCTGTCCACGCTTGATCCTATCACAAATCCAAGCTTACGCGATCGCCTGAACTTTGGCCTTTTTCTTGGAGAAGTAGTAGTTACTTGCTCGTCGATAAGCGCCCGATAGAGGCACGCAATTGAGCGCCACTCCCACCGGAGCCCGCGAATAAAGCTTGCAGGTTTGAATCGCTTCAATCACATCGCGCGGTCGGGTAACAAAGATGCGCGCGACCACAACGATAAGATCCGCCAGTGCTGCCCATTGATGGCCCAAGTTGGACGTGAACAGCGGCGGGGTATCGATGAAGATAATGTCGTATTTCTTGCGCAGTTCCACCAGAGCCGTTTCAAGTGGCTTCTGGAGGTTCCCGTTCTCATTCAGAGCCAATCGCTGTCCTCGAGGGAGGAAGTACAATCCATCCATGCGAGTGGGCACGACTAACGAATCCGGATCAGGGTGATCGGAGTTAAGAAGAGCATAAAGCCCTTTGGTGCGATCTTCAGTGATACCAAAAAAGTGGTTGGGCCGCGTGGTCAATAAGTCACCGTCGATCAAGAGGGCTTTGCGCTTGGGATCTTGTGCAGTCAAGGTGAGCGAGTTTACGACGGTGCTCTTGCCCTCGCGTGCTTGGCCCGAGGTCACAATCACTACTGGGCAAAGGGTGTCTTTAGTTTCGCGCAAAATACGGTAGTTCATGATCTTAAGGTATTCCACCGCATAAGATGGGATGTCGTCGATAATTTTGGCGTTTTGACGAATGTGAGGCACTTTGCCGATCACGGGCAGGTTCAATCGGTTGACTTCGGCCTCGTTGTCGATGCGGGGGAAAGCCGCCATGAGAATAATCAAGGTCATGGCGAGGGCAAATAAGCTGATAGATAAAGATCCATAGAGGTACTTGCTCAGCTGGGGAGAGACCCGGTTTGCATTTCGCGAAGCTTCACGTAAACGGTATATCTCGGAGATGCCCGCTGAAACTTCGAGCTCGGTTTCCTGTTCTAACTTGTAAAGGTTTTTTAGGAGTGTCCGCTTGTGGTCTACGTCGGCCCTCAAGCGTTTGTACTCGAGACGTTGCTGAATGTACTTTTTTTCTAGTCCGTTGAGTTTTTCAATCTGGTTCATCAGATTTTTGCGTCCGATGAGTTGAACTTGATAGTCGAGCTCGAGTTTTGCAACCTTAGTACGCACATCCGAAGAATCCACGGGCTGGTTTAAATACGCGTTTTCGATATCTTCATTTAGCTTGGAGAGTTGAAGGCTAGTATCTGCGATTTCTTGCCGCAATCCTTGGATGCGAGTTTCTTTGTCTGGATCGTTTGAGTTTTCGGTGAGTCGCAACCGATACTCTAAATCAGAAAGACGGGCAGTTGTTGCTTCGATGGTGGTCTGCAGAACGATGTGTTCCCCCCTTTTTGCCTGAGGAACTTTAAGTAGCAAGGCGCGGGTGGCGCGGTTGGTGCGAATTTGGTCTTCCAAGTGGGCCAATTCAATTTGGAGTTTGTTGCGACCAGCATCTTCATCAGAAGCGAGAATGAAACCTGCAAACTCAGGGCTGCGCTTTTGAAATTCCACCATAGCTACTTCGTTTTCGGCGATCTGTCGCGATAGAGTGGATAGCTGGCGAGCTAGAAACTCTTTCTTCATAATGGCTTCGCGTTGTCCGATCTCCGGATAATAGGCCTCGGTGGTATTCATGTAGGCCAAGCAAAGATCGTGCGCTGCATCGGGGTGTTGCGCCGTGCAGGTCATTGTAAAAATGTCGCTGCTTTTGTCCCAATTCAAGTTAATGTGCGCTCGCAGACTATTTGCGGGAACAGCAACGCCATCGGGGAAAAAAGTCTTGAGGTAATTCGGGCGGCCGTTGTTGTTGTAGATATCAGTCAAAGTGGTGCGCAGGCGCTCCATGACTTCATGGCCGGTCAGCAACTGAACCATGTTCTGTTTGCGCGCGTTTGCTTGGCGTACAGAAGCAATAAAATAGTTCCGATATAAGTTGTCTTGGGAATGATCGATTAAGATGGCTGCGTCTGACACATACTCTGGAACTGCCCGATAGTATTTTTGCATTGAAAAGCCGTAAATAAGGGCAAGTTCAATTAGTAGCAGCCAACCGTGGGTTCTTAAGTAGCCTAGAGCTTTGAGCAGGATTTGGAATTCATTGGTCGAGTTTTGCACCATTTAGGCCGTCCCCCAAATTCGTGATGGAAACCAAATCTTTACTTCTGACGCGCAATGCCGAGTTATCCGCCATAGTATAACATGATCAGAGTTTGGAGATCTCAACTATGCGAAAAAAGTTTTCGGGTTTTGAAGAAGAGTTAGAGGTTACACACACTAAAGGAAGTGGCCCGGGAGGGCAAAACAGAAACAAACGAATGACCGGCGTCAGGGTGCGCCATTTACCGACGGGAATCACCGTGCTAGCGACCGAACGACGCTCTCAAGCGCAGAATTTATCGGCGGCGCTAGAACGGCTTAGCGAGAAGATTGAATCTTTTTTTCACAAAGACTTGCCGCGGCACGCAACAAAACCGACGCGAGGCTCTAAAGTGGAAAAGAAAAAGGCGAAGCAGGGCCGTTCCAAGATCAAGAAGATGCGGCAGCGCCCAGGGGATAGCGATTGGTGAAGTCAATCAAGCGCGTTATAATGTATAGGTGGAATACTTCAAGGATGTCATCCAGGGCCCTTACCCTTTTATCTTAGTTTTTCAGGTGTTGATCATTTCTGGGCTCTTATTGTCTTTGGTTTGGTTGCTGATTTTGCGTGTGCGTGCAACGGCCGTGGTAACTCCGCAACCTTCTGCCGCTGCGCCCGAGACTGACAGCGCCGCTCATATCGCGCACCCTACTGTTGAACCACCGGCTTCGGGTGCTGTGAATGTTGGCGGTGGAGAAGAAACCAAAGCGCTCCAAGAAAAGGTGAAGTACCTGGAATCGCGCTTGCTCGAGTATGAAGTCGTTCAGGAAGAAATAAGTACATTGGGGCAGCTGCGTGCGGAGAATGAAAAGTTAAAGCAAGATATTCTAAAGTTTCAAGCGTCACTAGGCGGGGCTGCATCGGAACCCACAAAGGTCACCGAGGCCGCGACGGCACAGGCCTCAGTCACGGAAGTAAAACCCGCCGAGTCGGCAGCATCAACGGCTTCCACACCAAGTCCAGAGACAGCCTCTCCCGATCAATTGAATGCGATCTTGAAAGGGTTAGACGATTTAACTGCCTCGGCAACCGCGGCGGCCGAAGCCGCAGCCGCGGCGGAACCGTCTCCCGCTGAACCCCCAAAAGCCTAGCCTATTGTTCCCCTAACATCTGATCCATCTGAAGAATGTGTTCGATACGATAGAGAAGGATCTGCTCTTCTAATCCATCAGATGGATAAGGCGTCCAGCCCGTGTAAAAATCCTGAAATCTCTCCAGGCTTTTGATGATGCGGACCCGTGTCAACGGGCGATCGTCGTCGGTGACAAGTTTTGCGAAATTAAACTTCAGCGAGTACCGAAATTTTTCGGGGAGCTCAATCGCCTCAACCGGCGTGAAGAGCAGATCATTGTAGGGGCCATTGACGGTCTCTGATTGGATTTTCCCGGTGTCTTTGTTGCTAATTTTAAGGGGGTATTCTCCAAGCGCCTTCAAACTGGCTAGCCACACCTCGTCATAAGTTCCTGCGTAAAGTCTGGTCTGGAATGGATCGACTCGAGGGGCGGTTGCGCATCCCCCCAAAAAAAGGCCTAAAAAACCGACGTAAAACCCTACCAAAATGATGCGTATTTTAGAGGTCATGAAATCCATTATATAAAAAAAAAGACGCTCCTACCGAAAATAAAAAGGAGTCTATTGTCTATTTATTAGTTATAATTTTAGTTATCGATAATAAAAAACGGCAATAGACGATGGAAAACACTCTTCAACATGGATTTGCAACGCGGTGGGTTAGTAAGCTCGTTTTTCGGGTGGTTCTCACCTTGTCTGGCTGGTTACAAAAAAACGCATCGCACCATTGGAAACAAGTCGTTAGATTAAGAGAATCGGGGGGTGGTAGCAGTGCGCCCCTTCCTGTGAGCGCTGCGCCTGAGGCATTTAAAACGAAAGCCTCTGAGAGCCGTGCTGGCATTGGCTCTTCAGGCGACACAAGGAGTCAATTTGATCGCGCGGTGATTTTGCCGAATTGGGCGCGCGAAATTGCGCCTTTTTTAGCCAATCAGCTCAGTGAACACACCCGGCGCGCTTATGAAACGGACCTCAAACAGTTCTTCCAGTTCTTAGAAGGGCGTGTGGATGTAAAAACCCTCTCCGGCCTGCGATCGGAACACGTGATCTTGTTTCGAAAATACATGGAAGAAGGCCGACTGACCGGAAAGCCACTGCAAAAGAGCTCGATCAACCGCAAGCTTGCTGTGGTGAAGACGTTTTTTGACTGGTTACAGGCCAATCACGTCGCCTTGGACAATCCTGCCAAGCGTGTGAAGGGCTATCCTCAGAATCAGGAGTCTCGTCTAAGCGGTCTTTCCGACGAAGAAGCCCAGCGCATGCTCGATCTCCCCAATAGGAACTCCGCTTCAGGGGCGCTGCACCAGGCAGTGCTGGCGGTTTTGCTCTATCTCGGATTGCGCAAGGGCGAACTGATTGGTCTCAAGATGGGGGATTTGGACTCCGAACGCGGGATCCCGGTGCTGCGAGTGCGTGGAAAAGGACACCGAGTGAGGGTGCTGCCGCTGACCCCCTTGCTCGTTGCGAGGTTGGAACATTACTTTGCGGTTTGTCGACGAGATCGCATGGCTAAGGAAGAGCCTTTGTTTATCCCTACCAAAAACCCGCGTTTTGGAGTGATGCTCAAGATGCTCAATCCCAACGCCATTACCTATTTGGTTGTGCGCTATGCCCGTAAGGCAGGCGTGCTCAAGAAGATCTCTCCCCACTCTTGTCGGGCGACGTGTATCTCCAACGCATTGGACCGAAGAGCGACGCATCGTTCGGTGCAACACCTGGCTGGCTGGTCAACGCCGCTCATGATTCAGCGGTATGATAAACGGCGCGAAGACTTGCAGAACTCTGCCGTGTTTACCGTCGATTACACGGTACAAAAGAATGAAGACCCCACCATTCCCCGCGCGGGTTCTGGATAAGCTTAGCGAAACCGTACGACTTGGACAGAAGTCGTCACCGTGACTGGCTCTGTAGGAGCTTTGCCGGAAGTGTCGACGGCTTGGTAGTTACCGGCTTGAACGATGAAATGTGCCCAGCCTTTTGGGTCGGCTTTCTTCTTTGCATACGAGCTGCCATCGGGCTTTCGAATTTCGACGGTCTCTCCAGGCTCGGTAAAGACGCGGATACTGGTTCGATTCACTCGTTCGAGCGCCCACTGCCAGCCCGCGCGGTTGCGTTTTACCGTCGTATCCCGCCACGCCGAATACGAAGGCTGGAAACCCTGATCTACAGAGTTCATTTCCACGCAATAAGCCAGTGTTTGTAGCTCGTTATACATCCAATCAATCGAACCGCCATCGACGGGATAGAGCAAGTCATACGAATAGCCGGGTCGATAAGTGCCTGAGCCAGAATCTCGTTTCAGCGTGGCAGCAAGAGCTTTGCCCTCTCCCTCGACGATAGGCCGTTGTGCGGCGGTGGGCCGTACGCCGGGACAGCTCATGGGATAGATCACCAGCTCCGAGGCGGTATGGTACGAGATATTCACCACTGGAACTATTTCCTTGGCCAGGGAGATCAGTGCCTGAGTTTCGGGTTCGGAAGCGGCGCTGGGGCCACGGTATTGTTCGTCATTACGGTTTCCAGAAGAACCTTTGCAGCTTCCCCAAGCATAGGGGTAGTTGCGGTTAATATCGACGCCGTACCCACCACGGCTGTTTTTGCGCCACATATTGTCGCTGCTCCAAACAATGCCATTTCCATCGGGGTTGACCATGGGCACGACCCAGATTTCGTTGAGTAGCAACCATTGGCGCACTTTTTTATCGGTAGCATAGCCTTGGGTGAGATAGTCGACGATATCGAACGCTACTTCGGGAGTCATGACTTCGCGAGCGTGGTGCATGAAATCAAAAAGTACAACGGCCTTGCCGCGTGCGGGGCTAGCGAAAGAATCGGTGAGGCGAATGGCATAGATCTCGTTTCCCTCAACCGACTTTCCTATGGAGGTCACGTAGGCGAGGTCCGGGTAGGACGTCTCCACTTTTTTGAGTGCGGTGAGGATATCGTCGGGATGTTTCCATCGGCTGTCCAGGGTCTCTACAATCAAAGGCGAAGCGACCACAGTTCGGCTGCTAGATTTGCGTAATTGGGTCACGCCATTGGCGTCTGCGTAGAAGAGGAGTTCGTTCTTTTCAAAGTCAGCTCCTACAAAATCGAAGCCGCGTTGAACAAGGCCTTGCACTTGGGCGTAAGTGCCCATGGGGATGCGGACCGCATAGACTTCGGGACGCGCGGAAGAACCTCCCGCACCCAAGAGAGTCGCCAGAGCCAAGCCGGCCAAGAGTAGATTGCGCATGGTTATAGGATACGTTCCACCTCTGATCGTCACACGCCGCCCCGGGTCCAAAAAACCCAAAACCCTTAGCAGTTGTCGACTATAATTAAGGCTACAGGGGGAAGTGAATGCAGCTTACTAAACAGTTTTGCATTGGTTTGTGTGGAGCTTTACTTCTGTGGGGGAACGGAGCTTGGGCCGGCGTTTCTGCGGTGCGCCACCCCGGGGAGACCTACCAGCAGGCCCGGGATCGCAGTCTAAAAACAGTTTCCACGCTTCCGTCGCTTCCTACGGCTGAAGAGGCGGCGGTAAAGTGGGATGACTTGGATTTCAGCCTTCTGCCCGAGGAGCCAAACGGAGAAGCTCTTTTTGAAAAAGTGCGCGATGAGCGGTTTTTGTTCTCTACGAGGGACGCTAGCTTTGCCCGTAGGAGCAGCTGGCTCTATCCCCAAGACGGGTGTTGGATCCGAGCGTCAGTAGCTCGACAGCTGGCTGCGGCTGAGGGCTATGTGGATATGGGCAAAGTGTTTATTTTTGGAGCTTTGAAAGTAAAGACCGCCAATGCGCCGGGTGGGACCGTGCGCTGGTGGTACCATGTCGTGCCTGCCTATCGGGATACCTCAGGTAAACCAAAAGTAGTAGATCCTGCGATTGATCCCAATCAGCCCATGGACCTTAAGGACTGGGTGCTGACCATGGTGCCCTCAGTGGACGACGCGGCTTTGAGCGTGTGCGATCCCGCGACCTATAGTCCCAGTTCGGTTTGTGTGGGAGTGGATTTGGATGAAGACAAAGACGCCAGCGTCGATCAAGCGGGCTATCTGGACCTCGAGTGGGACAATCTGGACAAACTCGGACGCATTCCCGAGGACGAGCTGGGTGCGCTGCCTCCTTGGAAGTAGCGTTTATTTAGCGGGCGAGGCCTCGACGAAAGTGAGGTTGCCCTCTTTATCAACCTGCGTTTCATACAGTTTATCAGCCTCCGCTTCGCCTTTTCCAATCGCGCTACCGAGGACGATGGTGCCAGGTTTATCGTCTGTCTTGAAGTAGAGAATATTTTCGGGGAGTGCGTTGCCTTGCGCATCGGTGAGCACCAAGATGTCTATCGTTTCTTGCTTCTCACCTTCCAGGTAAGAAAACTTAGCGGAAACGACCTTGTTGGGAGGAAGTTTAGCGCCATCGGCCAGCGGTAGCGTAGGGAGATCTAGGTATTCCATCCCAGGGGTAAACACTGGCACCTGGAAATCAAGGAACGTCCCCTCTGCTGTCTCCTTTTCTGGGGCTGCTTGGTTTTCGACAGGGGGCGGTGCCTGCTTCATTTTTTCGCTTACTGCACTCCATAGGCCGTGGAGCTGATGTTTCAGCCCTTCGGCCCGATGATATCTTGCGACCATGCCGATGAGGGAGAGCGGTTTTTGTTTGGGCTTCTTTGCTAGATTCAGCACCGTGTTCTTGGCTTGTTGGTTTTTCCAAAATCCATTCTCTGCCAAGATCCGAAGTGCCTTGCTATCCTCAGCCTCTGCTGAAAGCTTCTTAATTTCTCGAGTCCATTCGTCACTCGGGCCCCGGGAAAGAAATTCGATTGGAAGACGCCCAGGAGCTTCGGTATCCTTCTCCGCTAGGTGATATAGAGCGATGCCTTCTTGTATGCGGCGCAAACGGTCCTCAGCGCCCCGGAGCTGGCGTCCGTTGCTCGACGCAAAGGCTTCCTTGTTGATATAACCAGCCACGCTAGAGAGATCCACGCCAAGGTCGTGGGCTTGTTCCAGCAATTCCTGAGTGGCTGTGCGTACGTCTTTGAGAGGCAGGGTCTGCAGCTTTGCGAGCAAGGGCAAAATCTGCTCGTAGATGCCGTCGACTTTGTCCATTCCGTTCCATTTGATTTCTGCGGGGATGGTGAGTCCACGGCCTAGCAGTTCTTCAAAGGCTTCTAGCTTGTGTTTATTTGCAAAGAAACCGGCTTTGTGCGCGAGCTGGGAGATTTCGGTGGGGCTTAGTCCGTTTTCGTCGAGTTTCTGGATCAATTCCCGGGATAGTTTTTTGAACTCAGGACTACCTATTTCGGTGGCGTGCAGTTTGGTTAGCCAGTGGGCTGCCAGCTTGAGCTCCGGCTGCAGCTCGTACACCGATTCTTCCAGGAGGTCGTGCCGACGTTCGTCTGCATTGTTGAACAGGCAATAGGGAGTCTTGGAGCGCACCAATAACGCGGGCAGCGCCCCCAAAAAACCGTTCTCGTGTGCAAACTTCGCCAAAGTCTGGATTTTATCGGCGAGTTTTGATCGTGCAACATCCGCACTCTCGCGTTGAACTTCCCAGACCAAGTCAGCAAGTTTGGCTGTTTGCTCGGAGGTTAATTCAGCCACCCCTGACAAGAGCTTTTCAATTTCTGCCTTAGCTGCAGTGTGCGCGTCCTGTCCGGGGGCGGTAATTCCTATTTCCTTGGCGGCTTTGACGATGCTTTGCTCTTGGGCGGCGTTGAGACCAAATCGAGGCTCCAAGAGGAGTTGGAGGCCAGTTTTGAGGGTGTCTTTGTCGGTTTTACTGAGGAGCTCTTTCACCGTAGCCTCGGTTTTTTCTGGGCCGGCTTGGATCAGTTCCTTGACCTTTTTGAACGCGATAAAGTTTTCAATCCCCGAATCAGTCGGTAGACAGACTTCCTTTTTTTCTGACCTCGAGCGCTTTTTATCATGGGATGTCGCTGGGGAATGATTTTTGGTGTGGTCGTTGGCAAAGGCCGCGAGTCCAACGCAGATGAGCAACAGCAGGGGCAAGGTTTTCATGGGGATCTCCGCAAGATCTAATTATAAACGATTGAATTGCCTGCTGTTGGCGCGCAGTGCCATGGATAGCGCCGACAGAGAATCGTGCTCGTCTTTCGCTGTGAGAAATTCCCACGCTGCGGCTTGGGTGCAAAGGGGAGCCAACCTGGCTTTGAGTTCTCGGGGCGCGAGAGGAATAGAGTTGTGCCTTGTTTCTTTTAGATAAATCGCGCGCGCTTCTTGCCAGGCTGCCTCGGGAGTGAGCGGACGCAAAACACTTCCGCTCCCAGTCCAAACACGAGGGAAAAGCAGAGAAAGCTCGTTCAGTGGGATGCTTTCGTGGTCGGTAGGCTTCGGACGGAAATCCGGGAAGCGTTTTTCAAAGTCCCCCTTCTGAGACGGGAAACAGTCAAATGGAAAAAGTGTTCCATCCCGAATGAGAACTGTGTCATCGGTGAGCACTTCTGCTCCGAGTTGTACCGCACGAGCGAGGCACGAAGATTTTCCAGAGCCTGAATGCCCACTAAACAAAAATACTTTGTTTTTCCAGAGCACGGCAGAAGCATGGAGGTACACACCCCCGCTCGCCTGGTGTAGGGCGATGATGAGCCATTTGAGCGTATTGCGGGTCCACTTTGCGACTTGGGGCGACGGCTCGGTGTAAAAAACCTGGGTGAGAAAACTTTGGTGATCGCGGACCGTCGCAAAAACTTCAGATTTGCGATCAAAAAGCGTTCTGCCATGGCGGAACTCCCAGTCGTTCCCATCACCCAGTGTGCGGGTACACACGGCACCTCGTTGGGGGCGCGGCAGGGCCGAGACTTTCTTCACCACCAAACGGGCATCCACCGTGCCGTTGAAGTCGGTAGTGGTGGAGCCCGGGGAGAGCAACGTCGAAAACGCCGTACTGTCGTCGGTTTCGATCTGAATGCAAAATCCGGCAGCGTGCCAATAAACCGGCGCCGTCATGGCTTGCTTTCAGGTATGCGCCGGGAGGCGACTAGGAACACAAGGCTGAGCGCTGCACAAAGTCCCCAGCCAAAAACTACCCATGGTTGGTTTAAGCGTTTGGCATACACGGGGCCCCAGAACGAAGGAATGTACTGAGTTTCTAGGTAGCGTAGGGCAGTGGAATTTTCAGGGGGAGCGAGCATGCTGATGGACCGGCCGGTAGACCAAAGGGCGACGTTTTTAAGGCGCAGTCCAAGCTGGCCTTGAGCAAGATCGCCGCCAATGGTCTCGCGCGAAATGGAGTCGTGGCGTACTTGCAGGTACTCCACTCCCGTCGGTGCAAGTGAGGACGCGAACTGGATGCAAAGACTGATTGCGAGCAATGCTCCAGCGGCGGCCTTTCGCCAGCGCGTGTGCAGTGCAAGCAATCCCTCGTAAAATGGAAAAATCCAAAAACTCAGCAAGTGCACTTGATAGCGAGCTCCCCAAGACTCGCTGCCGTCAGGGTTATTGAAAATCTTCGCCGACAGAACCAGGGAAACCAGCATCGCGATCGCGGTGGCCACCGCCACACCAGGAGCTTTTTTAAACCAGGGGCGCCATCCCCACAGCGCGATGAGCAGGGCGGGAGAGAGTAGAAAGAGCCCTTTGCCTGGCCCGAACGCCAAACGCCAAAACCTCGGCCAGTCCAATGCGCTCCAAGTCACGCCCATGCCTTGCCGGTATCCCAGGTCGTACCCTGTAGAGGTCCAATCTCCAAAGCGGCCTTGTGCACACACAAGGTGAAGTGCCACGAAGGGTAAGGTTCCGACGATAACCCAGCCAGTGGCGCGCAAGGACTGGAGAGTACGTACTCGTTTGTTGGCGATCGCGTCGAGCAGTAGCCCAAGCAGGGGCAGGATGCCAACGGCGCTGTTGAGTCGAACCATGAGGGCGGCGCCCACGAAAACTCCAATGAAGAGTAAGGTTCTTCGAGCAGGGCGGTGAATCCAATTCTGCGCCTGGATAAACGCGGCCATCAAAAGAGCTCCCACGAGCGCTTCTTCTTGGGGGGATTGCGAAGCATAAAACCACAGAATGGTGACCAAGAAAAAAAGGAGTGTGGTTTGGCGTGAATGCTGTGCTGTCACTCCTGTTTTTTCTAGCGAGAGGCAAAGCGAGAGCCACCACAAAAGGCCGAGCAAAGGAACATAGAGAAAATAGATCGGCAGTCGCTCGATTTGTTCTTGAATTTCTCCGCTGGTTTTCAAAAGTCGCGCCAGTGCAAGGCCTGCGATATCGAAAGGGATGAAGAGCAGGGTTTGTCCCATGCCATAGAGCGAAGTCCAACGGCCTGGTGTCGCCGTTTCGATGAGGCCTTCGGGGCGCTCTGCCGCCGGGAGCGTAAGTTCGCCGTGTGTCCAAATCTGGCGGGTGAGCATTAGGCGGGGGGTGACATCGCTTGCATAGAAGCGGCCTGGGGTGGCGGAGAGAAAAAGGAGGAAGACTCCGCATGCCGAAAATAATAGTGATTTCATTTTGTTACCGAGTCAGTGAGAGTCTGTGTCTCAAGCCTTCGAAACGCAGTTATTTTATCCGAGTTTGGCTCAGCCTGCATCTTGTGACGGCAAATGGGCTGTGCTAGCGTTTGGCTCGATGCGTTATTTAATCGGTCTGGTTTTGTGGGTCTGTGCTCTTGGTCTCGAAGCTGCCGAAATGCCGGCGGGATTTTATCCGAGTTTTTGTGTGGGCCAGATTAGCGAACTCGCTGCGAATGATTTTCAACTCAATCGTAATGAGCCGGAGTTGAACGAGTTGAGCCCGGTGATACTTGAGCAGTTCACCGGCTGTTCGGCGATGGCTCCTGCCATTAGTCTGCTGCAAAAAGCGGGTTACACTTGGGCCGAGATCACCCAGCTGAATGGGATGGCCAGGCGAGCGCATTCTGAGGGGCATCGGCCGGAGTTGATTTTGATGCGCTACAATCATTCTTCCCTGCCTCTGGCCTTTGCTCTGATATCACATTCGGGCCCACTCAATATTGAAGTCCTTCGCCTTACAACCTTGGAAAAACGCCCTGTAGAAATGGCCGCTTTGCGGTTGATCGATCAAATGACCACGGCTCTTTTTCAGCAGTTCGATCTCAAAAACGGCGATGAACTGCGGTTTGCAGTACCCACGAGAGATCCAGGCATTTTGACCCGTTTGCACCGGCACTATGGATTTTTGAAGCGAGGTCTGGGAGTCATTCGTCCCCCTCGTCAGGGGGAAGTGTTGCTTCATGAAGAGGCTAAAGTGGTTCGTCCCATCCGCTATCGCAATCTTTTGCAGAGAGATCTTGATGCGATTATCGACGTAGACAAGCGGATTTTTGAAGTGCCTCTGTCCAAAGGGGATATCCGATTTCTGGAACTGAACAGCCGGCAGCGCTGGTACGGGGCTTTTGAGACAGATGACGAAGGGCGCGAGCATTTAGTTGGCTATGCCATTCTCACCGAAGGGACGGGAAGTGGTCCAATGGAAGTCTCGCGTCTGGGAGTGATTCCGGGGTTGCATCGACGTGGCATTGAGGCGGGCCTTTTGAGCCTGGTCAAAAAATCTGCGCAAACGGGCGCGCAAATCAGCGCGGTACTTCCCCACGGCCAGACTTACATGGCGTCCGTTTTGGAAGAAGCGGGCTTTAGAATTGGCATGGGCGAATTGAAACGCAGCTATTTCCCTGACGGCAAAGACGGATTCCAGCGCATTTGGACGAATTAGTGGTAATACCCACAACAGATCGAGGAGAGCGATAATGTACTTAATTAGGGCGTTGGTTTTAGTTTTTCTTTGTTGTTCGTCTACCTCACTACGGGGAGCCAAGGCAGCGCTGAACCCAGGCCATGAGTTCTACGTTTGTGCCCTTCAGCTGGCTATTCATGGCGAAGAAAGCTTTCTCAAACTCAAAATTAGCGATAGTGGCCAGGAAAATCTGGCCAATGACCAGCTTCGAAGAAAAGGCGTGGGGGTGGTCAGTATTTCAAACCAGCGTTCCTTGCGCGCCCCAGAGGGATCTTACAGCCTGCCAAGTGTTGGGTTCACCGGGGCTGGGCCATTGGCGAGTGTGCAATATAAACAGGACCCTGTTTCTGGCGCGGTGGCTGTGGAAGTTTACAGCTTGAGAGATCCGAGGGTCGTGCGAAAAGGGGTTATTCAACCGAATGATGGTAAACAGTTCTCTCTGCCCAATCCAATTCCGAGCGATCTTTTCTTCGGCGTGATTGGTGTTCAGACCCAGCTTCAAATGGCTTTCGGCTACTACGAGGTGCAGGGTGGACTGGGCGCGGCATGGAGTGAATCGCAGGACGCTTTTCTTGAGAGAACCGTGTCTTTGGCGCAGCCCGAAGTTTCCACTCCGCTTTCTCTGGTACCGCTTGAAACGTATCTGCAGCTTGTACGAAATGAAAACTCACTTCTGGAAACTGCCTTGAACGATATTCGCAAGGCGCTCAAGTCAGACCAGCTTCCCATTCGCGTTTTTTATGGCAGTGATGAACAGAAGCTTGAAGCTGAGATTGTGTTTGAGTTTCATGAGGTGTCTCGGGATCTCACTTACCAGCTTCGACTAAAGACCAATAGGGTCTTCCCCGATCGAGTGGTAGAGCGTTTTTCCCCTCCAAAGTCAAAGTTTGATTTGGCTGTTTCCGGTGCCTACAAAGCGACGCTGATAAGTGGAACAGAGTTTGAAGAGCAAGCCGCGATCTTGAGAAAAATGGACCCCAGAGAGTGAGCGGTACGCGGTTACTTTTGAAAAAAAGTAACCGCGTACGTGATTCACATTTGAATCATTTTAGTTAAAATCCGCGCTTTTCCCAGTCCGCCATCGTGGCATGAGCATTGCACTTCGTGTTTAGGGTGTGGTTTGGGATAAATAATAACGAACAAACGGAGACTAAATGAAACTCAATACACTTTTTGCGGTGGCACTCACAGTGTTGCCCGCTACTCTTCTCGCGGAAAAGATTGAACTTAAGTTCTTAAGTCAAAAAGAAAGCAAATCTGAGCACAACATCCAACATGTTCCTTACTCTTATGCCTGCAGTCTAATGGCAGAGGTCTCGCAAGAGCCCTCCGTCCTTTTCAGTATGGCTAAGTCCTACCTAATGTTGGGGCAGAGTTTTGAAAGTTACGGTTACTTTCGCGCTTCTTCAGTAGAGCAGCTCAAGCGCATGGTCACGGAAGCATCGACTACCCAGCCAGTAGTGCAGCAAAGTTCTCAAACCAGTTCAAAAGAGGGGTACTTTGCTTATTTGGATGGCAGGGAGATCGTTTTGCACCAATTTAAACCAGGAATGGTGGATAGCGGGGATGGATTCAGAAATAAGTCTCAGGCAGCGAAGGACCTTATTTCGATTCTGCAAGTCGCCTGCGGCTCAGTGAACTCCCCACTTCCTCAGCTCATAGACTAGAAAACGGTACGCGGTTACTTTTGAAAAAAAAGTAACCGCGTACCTATTGGATATAGCTATTTTATTTTAAGCTCAATAAGCCCGATGGTGGGTTTGTCGCCTACTGGCGGAAAAGAAACTTTTGCCAGCACGGGAGAAGTGCGCGTATTAGCACCTCGGGTGCTCCATCGTTGTACCACCAGGTACTCTGCACTACATCCAGCGAACCCACAGCCGCCACCAAGTTCAACGACATCAATCCCATCGTCTTTAGTAAACCCTGCTTTGTTGAGGCTTTTGGTCGCTGTTTCCACGTCCGCAGACTCAGTGAAAACCTTTTCAGCGTCGGCCTTGGATCCACCAGCCATCGCGGGTTGAGAAAAAACGGAAACCAACACTAATCCAACGATTACAGGAAATAATTTACTCATGGGTCCTCTCTTAAATTAAGGAGAATTCTCACAGACGCATAAAGTCTCTGGCAATCCATGCAGAACTATGTATTAACAATGGTTAAAAGCTCCGGTCTTGACCGGTAAATCACGTACGAGGTGTTCAATGCATTCGGTTCTAGGCATCTTGGTGTTTTGTTTAGTTTCGATATCGGAAGCAGCCCCAGAAAGGGGAGATTTTGCCATTAATTCTCAAACCCTTCTCGAAGTGAGTCTGGAACGGCCCGAGGGTTGTGTGTCGCTGTCCGACAAAGATTACCCTATGTACTATAAGGCAACGCTCCGATTAAAAGTGAAGGATGCTCAGGGGGGAGTGAGGACCCTCCATCACGAGTTCAGATCGACTCCATCTTTCGCAAGAGAGGGAACAAAAGAAATTTGTGAAGGTCGTAAACGTTGGCTTCGCCAGTGGACGGATTTTCTCTACTGGGAAAAAACGTTCTTCAATATCAAGCAGGGCTCAGTGAAGATATACCCGCATGGTTGTGAAGCACCGAATGTCATTTTCTTCTCGGAAAAATCCTATCCGCAGAAAGATGGCAGCCATATTGAAACCGGTAGACTGGCCAGCGACCCCGTTGCGGTTGCTTGCCCGAAGTAGTTTCGTGACAGGTCGAAATGCTCCCATAGAAAACGGGTAACGGTTACTTTTGAAAAAAAATTAACCGCGTACCTGTTTTATTTTGAAAAGTGTTTCTTAAGTTCCTTATCTGTAATCGGAAAGAAAACACTCATAACGCGCCCGTTGGTGGACTCAAATTTTCCAGTCGAGGGATTCTCGACAAAGCGATTAGTGGATTGGAACGAGATGTTTTCCGGGCCCGTTGGCGCTAAGGCATCATTGGCCTTGGAAAAAACTCCCATCTGAAGAACATCCTTGGGTGGGCGCCAACCCAAGCGGATCATTTTTTCAATTCTATCTAGCGTCGCATCGAGTTCATCCCACTCCTTCAAAGTCACATATTCGTCACGCCAAGCGGTGAAGTTGTCGATGTTAACAAGTTTGTTAATACGATGCAGTCGATCTCTACTCGCTTGTTTTCGTGGTTTAAAGATCTGGTCGGGTAACACCGAATCTACAATCGGTTTGATTTCCTTTGCGGTGGAACCGAGTTTTACATGTGCGATATTCATTATCGTCTTTACCTTGATTGCCTCGGTACTCACGTAAAGAATTCCGCTTAGCGACTCTTCCTTGGCGGCAGGCAGTTCCAAAAGCGCGTTGAGCGCCTCAAGCGCAGCGGAATCCGGCTCGACGCCATAGTTTAATCGGACTTGCATCTGAAGGTGGTCAGAAGCGCGCTTAGCGGCCTCTTCGACGCGGTCTTTGATTGTGGTAGGAGCTATCTGCCGAGGTGGTTTGGTTTTCTCGTCCTCGCCACCATGTTGCCCCGACTGTGCAAAGCTCACTACACACACTAAACAACAAAAAGCGACTATTCGAACCATCTGCCCACCCCTCAAAGGCTCATTTTAGCACGAGGCGCTAGGTACCGGGCATCCAAACTACGGATCAATCATGTTTTCTGGTTTGAGATTTATCGTAAAGTAGCTCCCGAAATGGCGCTTGAACGTATTGTGGGTAGGCCCGCCGGTGTCTCGAGAGTCTGCACACTCGATGAGTTTGAGATGTTTTGTGCCCTTTATTGTCAGCCAGGACATAATGCGGTTATCGACATAACTCGGATATACTCCTGTTGTTGTTTCGGTGCAGGAGACATCGAGGTTTACAGGTAATCCATTCGAATTGATTCGTGCCCCTCCATCCGGAATTCCTCGAAATTCCACTACGCAGTACGAACGGGTGGAGTAAATGGGTCGTTTTTGGTAGATTTTGCCATCGATGAAATAAACTCTCGTCGTGCCATGGTTGATTTCAAACGACCGGTTCAGGGTAATCGAACCGATTGCACCGCAAAGATCCGAGAGCCAATAAGAAGAGTACTTTTCATCCTCAGAGGCGTGGGGGCGAGATGTATAACGCCAGGTCCCGTTCTCACAAAAAACATTTCCAACCACCGCACCATTTGGGTACAAAGTCTGCCCATCTGCGGCCAAGCAGTCATTGGTTGCCGCGGCGGTTCCTTGAGTTGAAGTTCCGATAAAGAGAAGCAAAAATACTGAAACGAGCGATCTATTCATGCGCATACCTCTTGCTACTTTAACTAGCGGATTGCGTATGAAAGTAAAGAAGTTCAGACATTCCTCATGAAGGGGTTCTTCCAGGTCTTCTGCCTTTTTGCAATGCTGACAAAGAGCGAGCACGGGGTGATTACACCAATAGGGGAAATAAGCCAAACGAATCTTGCTTTATTTAAGGGGCGTAATAAGTTGCAGAGAAACACTGGGGAGTGCTCGGTATGACATTCAGGATCCTTTTTTGCTTGAGCCTAACGATTTTAAGCAACCCGACGTACGGGACCGCGTCTGAAGATGTGAAGAAAAGAGTCGATGATTACATTAAGAGACTTACCCTTATTCAAGCATGGTTCGATAAGGGAACGGCGCCGGAACCGTCACATTGGCAAAGTGAGACGTGGATGTGTCAGCCATATCCCACTCTCCATCCGCTTCTGATTTCAGATAACGATATTGTAGAGATCACATTCGATCGGTCTCTTTCGATGAAGCGATCGAGCGATCCCTCAGCACTCGCAAATAACATGTTCCCAACAGATTATACGGTCGTGGGTGAATGCCAGTTCCAAATGACCGGGCGAGGAGCTTCGTGCCCCTCAATGGGGATGGGAACGACATTGGGGCGTAGAATCAGATTTGATTTATTGGGAGATAGTTCTGCAGGATTTAGTTCAGAGAGAAACGATGCGAGAGGGGCTGGGTTTGGCGATTTTGCAGTGGGAATGGACATCGTTGCGTTTACCGATATCGAAACCTCTGTAGTGGGAAGGCGCGTTAGCGACCCCAGAAACACCGATGAAAGACTTCTTTTCGAGTTCTCTTTTGAAAAGGACGCAATAGCTGCCACGCAGGCTCTTTATAAGAGCGAGTTGGAGCCACTTCGCGGAATGTATGGGGATAAGAACATTCAGTTTTGGCACCAACAGTCCGATGAATGGGCTGCTCAGCTACAGAAAGATGGGGTTCCGTCCCTCTCGGATCCAAAGAAACAGGTTTACTTGTACTTGGCCTGTCTGAATAAAGAATCGAAAGATGTAAAAGCTCTGATCGATTCTAAGAAGCTACGCAAAAGAAAAATAAATTAGAAAGAGCGGCAACAGCGTCGTTTACCGATCTGTCCGGTTCGGACCCTACGCCGCTTTAGCTCAAACCCGTATTGGTCCTGTTCCCACAGAAACTAGTCTTTTTCCGCTTTCACCGGATATTTATTCAGTTGCTCGAGAATTTCGTTTTCCTTTGCAAAGACATCGATGGGAACAATCGATCCAAGAAGGGGCTCTCCGAACGAAGTCCCAGCGTGAATTTGTTTGCCTTTCATAGCTTGCTGAACCGCTGGTGAGAGTTTCTTAAGGTGATCTAGGTTCTTGCGTTTCTCACTGACCGTATCGCCACCAATTGCAAGGGGCCTCGTAAGGGAACCGTCTTTTAGGCCAAGCTTTTCGGCAAGTTCTTTTGATTCTTGTTCAATAGCATCCATTTCGCCGCCGACCTTCTTTATGTGGGCTAGAATTTTATCATTGGGGGCATTGACGTCGATTTCAATTAACCTTCCGCGTGATCTTTCACTGAGTCTATCACTCACCCAAATAGCTCTTCCCTTCATGGCTAGGTGGACTTCCGGAGAGAGCCTCTTAAATTTATCCAGCTGTTTTCGTTGATCATCCACCGTCTGGCCGCTAAGCACAAAAGCTTTGGTTAGGAAATTAGATGATTCGAGACCTAAACTTTTTTCAAGTTCAGCCATCTCGCGTTCAATCGAGCTATTAGTGTCACCAACTTCGTTAATGTGAGCTAGAATCTCGCTCTCGGGAGCACTAACATCGATATCAATGATTGCTCCACGCTGGGGAAACAGTCTTACCTCGGGCCAATACGAGAAACGTACCCGAAATGACAAAAGTAAACCAGCGTGCGAGTCCTGATTTTGAACATTACGCTTTTAGTTTTTGGGGCAGCCTCCTGGGGAGATCGTGCCCAATGGATGGCAGCTAACGGACCAGCAGTGGCTTCTCTTTGACACTATTCAAGTAGTGTCTGTATAGTGTATTATGGCTCAGTGGGAGTTTGTTGATTGGCTCTTGTTTTGGATCCTCGAGACTTCTCATTTCGATTTTGAATGGGACACTGGCAACTTGACCAAGAGCACCAGAAAACACGGTATTGCTCCGGAGGAGGTCGAGGCCGTGTTTCGATCGGGCATGGCGTTGCCTCTAGGAATCCAAATTCGACCGATTACTTCGGAGCAAAGACTTGGAATTGTTGGTCCGACTTTAAACGGTCGACTGCTTCAAGTTGCATTTGTGCTGAGGGAAGGTCGGGTAAGAGCGATCAGCGCACGGCCCGCGCACCGAAAGGAGAGAAAAAGATATGAAGAAGTCTTACGTCAAATCTCTTAAGGAATATCAGGAGCCTTTCGAGCTGGATTCCAAGAAAATTTTGAATGCGATGAAGCGTTATAAAGATTCGAAGAAAAAGCCAACTAGCGTTGCTCTGGATGAAAGAACCATTGAGGAGCTTAAGGCTATGGCGGAAAAGCATGAGATTCCCTATCAGGTTCTCATTCGCGTCTTTATTTTGGATGGGTTGGAAAGATTGAAGAAGGCGGCTTAGGACGCCTCTAACCCTTACGCCCGCGTTTCCCATCTCATAGCCACTAAAAAAGCCGCCCTAGGGCGGCTTTTTTAATAGCTGGGGAGGGACTCGAACCCCCGACCAAAGGATTATGATTCCCTTGCTCTACCGACTGAGCTACCCAGCC
>CAZTDN010000026.1:0-49227 GCA_964611895.1 uncultured Pseudobdellovibrionaceae bacterium | reverse complement strand
GGCAGAGGAAGTTTTCTCACCGCATAGGCGACATTGACCAGTCGATCTGCTCCGACCTCATGCGGCGTGGACAGGTTCATTGAAAACCCCAAGGGTAAACCCGCATGGATCCGCACTGGCTCGCGGTTCAAGTAGCGCCTACTAAAATCCACGAGTTGCCCATCGGCCGATGGGACTACTGAACAAACCGCCACGCCATTCCATTGGCCAGCATCGACTCCGAACTGGTGAAAGAGCGGGATCAGCAGCGCGGCATACTCATCGGCCGTGCGCGTAGCACGGGTTTCTATCCTCCAATGATAGAGGAGTTGATCTCCGTCAAAGGCGCCCAACGAAGTCTGCGAGTTTCCAACATCTATTGCCAAAAGCACGTGATTTCACCTGATAAAAAACGGCGGCGCTCCCCTGGAGTGCCTACCGCCATGACCAACGCTCCCTGCTCGTCCAGACCAAGAAACCGGCCTTTGAGTCGGGAGCCTTCCGAAACGCTGATTTCTACCTGCTTTCCAATAAAAGCACAATTTTGCTCCCATCTCTGCCGCACCCAACCAAACCCTTGCGCCAAATAGGCTGCATAGACCTTCTCGAGGTCTTCCAATAGTCTGACGGCCACGGCATCGACATCAAAAACCTGCGCAAAAGATTCGCTCTCTAATGTGGTGGGGGGAAAGGGATTGTTTTGAAACGGCTCCAAAGCAGCAGCCGGGATGCTGACATTGAGCCCCATCCCCACAATACCCAAGTCAGGCAAAGCCCCTCCCCCATTCGCAACGCTCTGCGCACCTTCACATAAAATGCCGCCGATTTTCTTTTTCTGAACCAAGACGTCGTTGGGCCATTTTAAGGTAGTTTGGACGGTGGCCGGTAGATAGTGCTGAACGCACTGAATCATCGCCACACCGGCGAGAAGAGGCAGATCCGTTAGCTGCCCTGCAGCATGAGGGGCGAGCAAAACGGAGAGATACACGCCACCGGGAGGAGAGGCCCAAGTATGATCTGCGCGGCCGCGCCCGTGAGTCTGACTCCGTGCCAGGATCGCGGTGCCAACCGGCGCCCCGGAACGAGCAAGTTCCTTGAGGTCCTGATTTGTTGATGCTGTCGAAGAAACTCGTTGCAGCGCACCAACTAAAGACGGGACTGGCTTAGGGCTTGAGCTCGACAAAACTTTCGCTTTCTTTAAGGAGCTTGTCCAAACGCTCCTGCGCGAGTCGCTCCACAATAGGTGGGACCATTTTTTCTAAGAGGCGGTGCACAACGTTTTCCAAATCATATGATTCAACCTGGCGTCCGACTTCCTGTTCGAGCTGGGCCTTATAGGCCATGGAATCTTCTGGTCCGAGCACTTGAACTGTCTCCCTTTTTTGTTCATCTGATTTTGGAGCAGGTTTGGCAAGAGTTTCAGCGACTAGACTCGCCTCATCAGAAAAAGCTTCAACAAATCGCCTTTGCATGCCCAAGTCCTCTCCCTCTTCGTCTAATGTTAGGGGAGTCGCGGCGATGGGAACGCACCGATCCACAGCAGCTTGCAGTGCGGACGGGGCGAAGGGTTTTTTGAGCACCGCGCCATACCCACGCATGTCTTTGATGTCCTGATTCGTGATGAGCAGCATGGCCGGAAGCGTTCTGTCCCGTCCGACCCAAGTTTCCACCTCTTTGGGGAAAGCGGAGGCGTTAATTCCTTGAACCTGGTCGCTGACTATAATGAGCGCGGGTGGAGATTCCAACACGAGCTTCATGGCTTCGGAGCGAGTCTTCACATTCGAAATGGAAAACTGCTCACGATTCAGCGTGAGTGCGATGACTTTTTGAACGGTAAGGCTTTCATCGAGCAATACAATGCGTGTTTTCATGGCTGAAAGTATAGCAGGCCAGGCACATGCTGCGATGTCCCAAAAGAATTATGTCGTTTTCTTCATTTTTTCCTTAACCTCTCCCCGTTTTGTGACGAATGAATCCATAGATAGAGTCTCGTCTCTCGGTAAGTAGTGAGTCACTGAAGACCCACTCACCAGGGCGGTAAGGAAACCGCCTTTCGCGATTCAAACGCGAGGGAGTTCAACGGAGGAAGTTATGGGACTTCGAATAAAATCGAACGTTCAGTCCATTGTCGCTCAACACAAGCTTCACGATAATCGTGAGAAGCTGGAACACTCGCAGAACAAGCTCGCCTCAGGCAGCAGCATCGTGCGAGCAAGCGATGATGCAGCCGGGCTGGCAATATCCGAAGCTCAGCGAGCGACATTGCGCGCCAGCGATCAGAACTTGAAGAACACGCAAAACGCGTTCTTCCTGTTACAGACCGCGGACAATGCGATTGCTGAAATCTCGAATATCGTCATCCGAATGAAAGAGCTGGCTGTACAAGCCGCCTCGGACACGAACGGCGATAAGGAGCGCGGGTATCTGAACCATGAATACCAAGCGCTAAAAGCTGAGTTGAATCGAATCTCCGAATCAACTCTCTTTAACGGCCGCCCTCTTCTTAACGGTGAAGGCGCCGCCATCGCGATTCAGGTCGGACCAAACAACAACCCTAACATTGACCGAATCCAAGTGAGCGCAGGCTTTAAGGTAAATACTGACAGCTTGGGAGTTACGGACTTGGCGATCAACTCAGTGGAAGGTGCACGCTCTGCTCTAGACCCCATCGGGCACGCACTGGAAGTTATCTCCGAGGTTCGAGGGGAAATTGGTGCCGGTGAGTCTCGACTAGAAGCCACGGTACGAAGCTTGATGGTGTACCAAGAAAATATTGCTGGAGCTTTTTCTCAGATTCGGGATGCGGATATTGCGAAGGAGTCGGCGGAGTATGCAAAGGCAAACATACTCAATCAGGCGAGTGTCGCGATTCTGGCCCAAGCGAATCAGATGCCCGCAATGGCTCTGAAGCTCCTAGGCTAAAAGTAACCGCCAACCCAGAAGTTCAAACGGCCTGCGTTTAAGCGCGGGCCGTTTTATTTCTGGGTTGGCTGCAAGAAAACTACTTCTTCTTGCGGGTTGCTTTTTTCTTCGTCGCTTTTTTAGCGGTTTTCTTTGTGGCCTTTTTGGCCTTTGCTTTTTTCTTCGCCATGGTTTCCCCCTAGCATGCTAATAAGGTTTTGCGTTTACGTGATTACGGTTGTTGCATCTATAAGCCATTTCTGACTCTCGCTGCCTTCACCACTTTCAAGTTTTACGCAAAACATTTTTTTTATCAAGGGTTTATTCAATGTTTCCGCGCGAGTTATAACTCGCGTCGTCTTGAGTGCGCGGTTAGTCACGTTTTATCGTCGATAAAACACGGAGGGTGCCCATGCCCCTGCTTTCAAAAAAAAATATTTTTTTTCACTTAAAGACCAGTTTTTTTAACGTGAAGTCGAAAATCAGAGGTTTTTTTGCGCATTTTCGGGGTGAAGATGTGCATCCGAATGCCCTTCCGATGATTTCCGAGCAGTCTTCGCTGCGAGAAATATGTTTTTCGTATCCCGCTTTTGCAGATTTCTTGCACAAACGCTTTTCACTCTCGCTTCGACGAACAGATTTAGATTTATCTCTGCAATTCTTCTCACAAACACACTCACTCCCCCCGCCGCAGATACTGTTCATGCTCTTTCAATTAGCGCAGCGCTCCCAATCCAAAGAGATCTCCGCGCGCGATCTCAAAACTTGGTTGGAAGACGATTCCAACCTGGTAGTTTTGGATGTTCGTGAACCATGGGAGAGAGAAAGAGGAACACTCCCGCGTTCACACGCGCTCACCGAGGAGTTCCTTCAAAAAGAAGTGACGCAGTGGCCCAAGAACAGGCCCATCGCGGTGGTGTGCCATTACGGAATTCGCAGTCTGGATGCCGCGGCTTATTTGAATGATCTGGGATTTGAAGATGTGCGCGCGTTAACCGGCGGCTTGGAGGCTTGGAGCTTGGAAGCGGATCCGAGTTTCCCGCGCTATGCGGGGCACCCCTGCTAGAAAACAAAAAAGTACGCGGCTGCTTTCGAAAAGATCGAAAAGTAACCGCGTACTTTTAAAATTACGACAGCGCTTTTTGAACAGCGGCGCTCAAACGGCCGATGCGACGTGAAGCCCCTCGCATTTTGATCAAGTTGCGGTTCGCAGCTTTCATCAAAACACTTTGGACCTCGTTCAAAGCCCCTGCCAGACCTTCTTTATTCGCTTTTCCACCGGTTGCGGCAGAAAGCTCGGTCCGGAGCTTTTTGATCACCGTTTTATAACGGGAACGAAGGGTAATGTTATGAGCTCGGCGTTTTTCGGACTGCCGAGCGGCCTTTACTGCTGATTTGTGTCTCGCCATGGTTCTCTTCCTAACTTAAACAAGCCTAGCAATCAAAGGGAAAACTCCAACAAAGTCAAAGAGCTTTCTCGGGTTCAAACGTCTGCACGCCAGGCAACCGACCAAACCGTATACAGCTTTGAGCAGACAAAAACATGTGTTTTCAAGTACTTACACTAGGCCCCCTATTTGCAGAATACAGGGGTAGATGCGTAAATCGATTTCATACCGTTGGATTGCCTGGGGCCTTAGTGGAGCCATCTGCTCGCCGTTGTGGGCCGAGATGACGGTGCCCGAACTCCAAGGCCAAGTCCAAACCCAGATCCAAAACTCTCAAAACCAAGCCTTGGACCAAGATCAAGACCGCCGCAATGGAGCCAATGCCGCCATGGCACTCGGGATCGCAGGGGCTGCGCTCGCCGCCGCGAGCTGCGCTCAACTCATGAAGGCAGCTAAAGAAACAGAAGACCCCACTATGAAAGCGATGCTTCAATCCAAAGCGATGGAGCAATGCGCTCAAGCGGCTCAAAATGCCGGCAGCGCTGCGCAAAATGCAAACCAAAAAGATAAACTGACTTTTGATAACTCACCCAAACTCGCTCAGCAGAACAGCTTACCCACGGGTGAAGCGTACACCCAACCCGAGGACAGCGGTTCCAATACGGTGTACGTGCCGACTGCCCCCGCAGAAAACGAACAAGTCGTAAATCCGGATTCCGCCGTCGAGCCCCCTACTTCGGTATTTGAAAAAGAAACCCTTGCGACCAATACACCCCAAGCTCCAGCGACCGGCACTCTGAACCCTATTGGAGAGCAGATCGAGTTTGATGACAGCGTAAAAAACCCTCCGGCCGCCCAGAACACAGCGCCGGGTATGGCTCCGGGTGGAATGTTTGCGGCTGTCCCGACTGCGTCGAGTTTGAATGGCACTCAATCCACGGCACACCCCTCATCCGAGGGTAAGGACAAGCCTTCTCGCCGGGTGGCTTCTGAAGAAGTATCGAGTGCGGGGAGTGGCGACTCGGATTCCAGTGGTAGCGGAAGCTCTGGCATGAACGCTCTGACGGGATTGTTTGGAGAGACAAAAGAACCTGGCGAAGACGCCACAGGGCAGATCGCACAGCTCATCACAGCGCCTGGAATTGCTTCAACCGCCAGCGCCGCCAAGACACCCAATATTTTTGAATACACTAGCTATCGAATAAAAAAATCGCAGCGAGACGGCGCACTCAAAACCGCCGTTCTCAAAGCAACCGATTCCAATTTGTTGGCGTGGGTGAAACAATGAAGCGCATTTTTGCCTTGGGGTCCATTTTTTTAATTCTAGTCGGATGGGAACCAATTGCTTTTGGCACCGTGCAAGAGCTCAAAGTATCGGAGAGTGAGCTCAAACTCCCCGAAATGCCCAAGCCACCACAAGACGATGGCGAATCCTCCAAGGCCGCTGCAGCCGCTGCTGCTGCCTCAGCGGGAGCGGCACAGTCGAATATGAACTGCATGCTTCTCATGAATGAAGCCCGCAAAGCGCCCGACAAAGAAACGCGTACCATGATGATGATGATGGCGATGCAGCAATGCCAACAAGCCAGCGCCATGCAAATGAGCGCCATTGAAAACAAACGCAATGCACGAGCGGCCGGCTCGAGCAAGGAGCTCCCGAAACCGGGGAGCTTTACTGCTGGAAAAACAGAATTAAAAGCAACCGAGTCCAAAGAGGAAACAATCTCCTTTGATGAAAATGCACCGGCTCGTTCTTTACTGGATGCTGGGGAAATCCCAGTGGACGCGCCTATTGTCCCCGAGCTGACGAAGAAAAAAACTGAAGCCCCCTCAGAAACTCAGGTAGCAGCAGGTCCCCAGCTTCCGCCAACCGCTCTTGCCCCCATTAAACCCGGCAATATCGAATTTGAAGACTCGACCAAACTCGCCGCTGCAGGTGGTTTTGGTGCACCTACGGCAGCGTTGGCGCTCGGCCCGAGCGGCTCAACGGCTGGCACGAACCCACTGAGCGCCGCCGTTACAAAGGATGGCCAAGGAGTTAACTCAACCGCCACGCCGGCTGCTTCGGGCGAACGCGGACGGTCCGTTGCGAGTGAACCAGGCCCCAGCCCAGTGGGCTCTGCGAGCGCTGAAGAATCCAGTTCGGGAGAGTCGGCCTTGGACGCGCTCATGTCTCAGTTAAATGGGGGGGACGCAGCCGAAATGGACGTACCACAATTGGGTGAAGGGCAAGTCTTGACCACGGAAACGGGTGCCGATTCTGAACGCATCAATATTTTTGAGTTTGCGTCTACCCGGTTTCAAAAACTCACTGACGCCCGGCGATTGACCGTGGTTGCAAATACCTCGAAGTAAACCCGGCGCGAACCTCGCAAAAACTGCAGCGCTTCCGCTACCGAGAACCAGCGATCGCTTTCAAACTGCAGAATCCCTCGAGTGAAATTAAACTCTATCCCGGGGTATCTCTCGCCCAAAAGGCGGATCGAGTCTTCAGCCTGCTTTGCAAAAACCGGCAAGTTGACTTCGAATGACAACAAACCAAAGTCCCCGCTCAATCCACGCAGCACTTCGAGTTCATGTCCCTCAACGTCGATCTTGATATAGTCTGGTGTGCCATACGAAGCGATAGCGTGATCCAACGTAGTGGTTTTGACTTGGATCTGACTCCAACTCCCTTCGGCAGCCCCTTTTTGCTCACTCATCCAGGAGGTTTCGAGCGTGTTGTACGCTGACCCTGGAAACTGAACAAACATGGGCGTGCCGTCCGAGTGGGACGAGCTCAGAGCTTGGGGCACGATTTCCACTTGTGGATACCTTCGAAAACGGCTCTTAAGTTCTACGACGTTTGCCGGATCGGGTTCGAAGCAAATCACCCTGGCTCCCAATCGCCGAAACATTTCAGCTTTAGAGCCAATGTTCGCCCCGACATCAAAAATAGTTTTTCGTTTAGAGCCCCACAGCCCCAGGACTTTTCTATAAAACTCGAGTTCAAAACGCAGCGCGCCTTCGTCCTGCCAACGGGTTAACCGAAGAAACCAGGTGTGGAGAACCGAGTGCCGCAGACGGCGCAGTACCGGTTGCTGCCTTAGCCAAACTCCCAATGCTTGCATACACCGATCGTAGCCGCAGTTCGTGCTTATGCCTAATAATTTGACACTGACTTTCGGACTAGACAGGCGTTTCGAGCGTAGACAACCTGGCACCAGTCTTGCTCTAGGCTCCCAAGGGCTCGTCTGCCGGAAGACGCCCGATGTGAGAGTGGTGGAACGTGAGACCGTGGGATTACATAGCCAGCCTGAGCTTAGTTTTGGCTTGGCATCTAGTGCAGGTGCCCGCTCTGGCTCAGGACCGCGCCATGGCGGCCATATCCCCCGCGTCAGATGGCACGATAGAACGCTTGATGCAGATCCCCTCCCCTCGCAAAACGGACTGGCTTTACCAGGACTATGTGGGGCAAAGAGACGCCCAGATCGCGAGCCAGTACGCTTCGACATGGGGCTACCATGAGAACCAGATCAAATACGCCCCACTCGATGGTGAAGGTACGTTTTACGCTATGGGCACGCTGAACAACCAGTTAGAGCGTGATGTAAGGACTGGGTTTGCGCAATCGGTTCTTCGACTGCGCATGAATACTTTTATTCAAAACGCACTCACCCCAAAGGCGGTATCCGACACGACTCGCCGCCGAATAAAATCGGTCCAGGACAGCTTACAAAAAATGAAAAACACCTCAGTGCCACTCTCCAAAGACAATCAGGGAACACGGCTGGCGCTGGGCTACGATGTTTTCTCAGATGCTTCAAAGTTCGAAATACTCACGTCCCTGTGGGCAGCGGGCATCTACCATTCACACCTGATGGGACAGCTCACGGGTGGAATTGTTCCAACAGACTCACTGAGCGTGCGCCTATCCGCGCAAGTTTTAATCGATACGAGTGCAACGTTTAGCCTGTTTCCTGGCGCGCAGGCCTTAGACGCTTCAGTGACCCAGTCCCTCAGCCCCAAACTCAGCACTCGCTTGGGAGCGACACTGCCAACCTCGAACAGAATTGAGGCCATCAATGCAGCCAGAGGCTACATGAACCTTAACTATACATTCTAAGGTCTACTTCCACTGATAAACGAACATGCGCGTGGGGCTTTCTTCTGGATCCTCTGCCGTGGGATCGTCTGATTGCCCCAACAAATAGCCTTGCGAAGAAATGCTTTTGAGCACGACAAACAACCCCTCATCCACTCCACCCGGTTTTTGTTGAAGCAGTGTGTGGTCCTTTGCGATTCTCAATCGCACCGAACCGCCCTTTGAATTCCACACAAACCCGTCCGTGGTCGTATGGGTAAGATCGAAAGAATTTCCAACCACCAAACCGGAGGGACCGATCCCCAGTGCCTCAGTGCACGTTTGTGATGAGGAAACAGGATCGATGTATTGTAGCTTTCGAGTGACCGCATCCGCATAAAATGCATGGGGGCAGTTTTTTCCCGAAGGTACGGTGAACCCCACTGCCTCCCCTTGAGAGTTTATATGGGTTACCTGCCCATACTCCGTAGAGAGCAGGACCGAGTCCCAACCCTTCGGTCCCTTGACCCAAATGGCGGGTTTTTGATCGATTCTGCCACCAATAAAAGCTCCGTTCTCACTCACGGTAAGAGCGGCATTTAGCCCACGTCCAACAGCCCCCTCATGTTCCGAAGGAAGTTTGGAAGCCACCCATTGGGTTTTGCCGTTGCTCAGATTGGGGGAGCTCGTCCAATAGCAAGCACTCGTCTTCGCTTTGTCCGAATCCGTTGAGCTGCCGACGATAATTCCAGCGGCACTTATCGCGTTGGCCTGTGCGAAGTGGTAGCCCGATACCGGGACTAGCTGTTGTCGCGCCCCTTTTTCGTCGTAATAGAGTGCAAAAAGATTGGTGGAATTGGAGTACACCCCCACGGCCCGACCGAGAGAGTCCACACCACGAGGATCGATGGCATCAATTCCGGGGGGATGAGCAAGGTAACGCCTTTTGCCCGTGAGGAAGGACCAGACGACGGTTTTTAGAGGATCCTCTTCGTTATCCGGGACAACTTCTCCCAGAGCGATTCCGCCGGCGGCAATGGCGCTAGCTTCGCTGCTTGGATCCGTTTCGTAGTAAATAACTTTGTCCCCGGCTATCGCCGAGGAGAGAAGAGAACCCAAAAATAGAACAGATGAAAGAACAAACATCCAACCTCCCACTGTCTTAAACCGTTAAGAGACTCGGGACGGGATGTCAAACGGAGCGGCTATTTATTCGTAAACTTCGGCAATCAATCGACTAGGCTCGACGCCAGCCCGTTCGCGCCACTGAATTTCGATCTGGTTTCTACCGGGAACGAGGACAACAAAATCACTTACGAAAGTAGAGTCGAACCCTTGGTAAAAGACGGTGCCTTCAAAACCATTGGTGAGATTTTTGATCTGCATGCCTTCAAAAACCCGCATGGCGGCTTTGCTGAGAGTGCAGAATTTCCCTCGCAGGCGAATGGAGCCCAGTTCGCTTTTTAGACGAATGGGGGATTGGACCGCATCGAGGCAACCTAGGTCGGTTGTAAGCCGATTGAGATCTTCTGGTTTTGTCAAAAGCGAGTCGAGCTTGCGTACGGGTGACGCCTCCAGGTTTTGAGTATCGATAACCAGTCTTTGCACAGAAAAGGCAAAACCAGACGTCGTGATGGTGAGAAAGACAACCATGTCCCAAGGCAGCGGCAACCGCGGTACGTACTTCTTCTTCATAGAGTTCCATTTTAGCGGAATGTGGCGCAACGCAGCAATATCCAGGAGTTAGACACCCTAATGTGAAGAGAACCGCAAAATTTGAACGGTTGAAATCGACGCGCTGGGCTGATAGACCTTTCGTTTCAAACAGTTCCTGTTTTCTGTTCTTCATGCCTCTGTGGCGGAACTGGTAGACGCGCCGGACTCAAAATCCGGTTCCTTCACGGGAGTGAGAGTTCGATTCTCTCCGGAGGCACTCTTCCTAAATTTGATATTACGCCTAATCTCAAACTTAAGGCGCGTAGCCGTTCGGGGGTTTCGACTTCATCGAATGATATGAACTCCGGAAATCGAGGCGAAATCATTGTCCAGGGTGATCAACTTTGCTTGTGCCACTTGCGAGTGGGCCAGAATTAAACTGTCTGCCATTCCTAATTTATGTTCTAGAGACAGATCGGCTGCCAAAAGCGAAACCTCTGTTGTGAGAGGAATTACCGCTTGTTGATTCAGAAGTGCGATAGCGGAAAGAGCTCGATCGTCCGAGACCAGGGAGGTAATTTTTCGATACACTTCATATTGGACGATCGTAGGTACAATGACCTTTGATGCCTTGGCGAAAAAAACACGGGCCGGTTTTTCTAGGGAGCCGCTGCACAACAACTCAATCCATACAGAGGAATCCAGCAGAACAGTTGCGCTCACAGCTTCCGGTTTCCTTTTTCTCTAAGCGATGCAGAGGTCACCTTTCCAGAAAGCTCTTTTTGCAAATCGTCTAGCGTAGGGACAGGAACCAAATAAGCAACCTTCCCTTTTGCTATCACATCCACTTGAGTTCCCGGACGCAGCCCCAGAATCTTTCGAATATCTTCGGGAATAACAACTTGATATTTAGGTGACACTTTAACAGTCATACTACAATGTTAAACGATTGTATCGTCGATGTCAACATCGTTTAACCTAACTTGCACAACCCTGTTTTAAATCACCCAACTATAACCGCGCTTCGACTCATCGAAAAAAAGGTTTCCCAAACCGCCTGACTCCCTGAGCGCTCCAGCCAAAAAACGCGGACGGATCTCGAAATCCAATTCCAAACGCTCTGGCAAACCCCAAATCCGAATCAGAACCGTCCAAGTCTTTGTCCGCATAATCCCCGACCATGAACGAGCGGGACCTATCCAATGGACGCGCATAAGTGATTTGGAGGAAGCGCTCCAGCCGCAGCCCCATTCCTGGATTGGGTTTACGATCCCGGGCATTTTGCTCGCCACCCCCAGCAAAATCAAACCAGTGAATCTTTACCCCCATTTGCTGAAAATGCTCCACCACTCGAAGCAAAACGGCATCGGTATTTTCCCACGACGGAAAAACAGGCGTGTCCTTTTGGTTAGACACTAGCGCAAGAAAAATATTTTCTTCGTTGAGACGAGACAGTACGGGGACAGTTCCCGGGAGCCAGGTAATATCGCCCGGTTCGGAGGGCACGCTATGACCTTGGGTCGACACCACCAACGTCTTATCGACATCGATAAAAGCCACAGGGACACCCCCTTGGCCCAAGGGCGAGTAGTTCGCAAGCAGTGTTCTTCGCTTTAGTGTCAGGTGACCCGGACAGTCATAACTCTCGTCGACAGCTACCGCCGCGAGAGAAAAAAACAAACCCCAGAAAATCCACGCAGCTGAAAACTTCATAAACAGCCCAGTGTTTTGAACGCGCCAGGAGTTATTTAAAGCGCTCCAGCGCTTCGGCACCGGACATACCGACTTTAACCCCAAGGTCTGCGGCCTTGGAGGAAACTGCTTTGACAGTTGCTTTAAGGACATCTTCTGGGATCTTGACCCCTGAAACGATGGCACACGCTTCGTCCTCTCCACAGGCCGAGGCGTCGATATAGCCGCAACCCACAAACCCATTTTTTGCCGAGACAACCACCAGAGGGTACTTGAGCTGAATAACCGACCCACAAGTCCCTTCAGGTAGCGCGGATTTTACTGAGAATCCCATCAAACAAAACGAAAAGACGATTAACTTTTTAATTGATTTGTCCATTTTGACACTCCTCTAGACAGGCAAATTCCGCGACCAATCCCGGAACAGCTCTCAAGTACTTCTCTCACCGCCAAGGGCTGATTCCAGCTTGTGGAGAGCCTGAGGAAAATTAATCCTCCCGTACCCAATTCGAACATGACAATCCCCATATCCAAATCTCCCACTGGGAACAAGCAAGATCCCCTCTTTCTCAGCCAAACGAGTGCAAAGATCGTCGGCGTTTTCACCAGATCCCAGACGAACCAGGCCAATGCATCCAGCTTTTGGCTCGGACCAACTCCACTGTGGGTGCTGCTGTAAAAAACCTCGCAAAAGACTCAAATTACTCAAAGACAGTGCACGATTTCGCGCAATTAGACTATCCGCGTTTCGCAATGCGATCGAAGCCAAGAATTCACTCGGAGCGCTATTACATAACGATGTGTAGTCTTTACAAGCGGCTACTTTTTCCAAAATGCCTGCGTTGTGAGACACCAACCAACCAATTCTTAACCCCGCCAAACCATAACTTTTTGAAGTAACTCCCAACACAACCGCATTTTCATACAACTCGCACGCAGAAGGGAGCCTGAGATCAGCGGAGTATTCTAGGCCACGGTAAACCTCGTCACAAAAGAGCAACGCTCCATGTTTTCTGACAATCTTAACTAAATTCAGAAAATCTTCGACTGATGGAAGGTAACCCGTGGGGTTGTGGGGAAAATTCACAAAAACAGCTGCAGTCTCTGGGCGTAAGTTATCTTCCAACCACTGAAGGTCCAAAGACCAATTTTTATGCTCTTGCGCTTCCCAACGAGTGACTTCGCAGCCAATATCCTCTGGTAAACTGTACAAGGATTGATAGCAGGGCCACTGTACTATGACGTGGTCCCCTTTTTTCAAATAGGACTGGCAAAAGGTAAAAATGGCTTCTTGTGCGCCCGCATGAACCACTACTTCTTTTTCATTAATGTTGGAGTAACCCTGCGCGATTGCCGAACGCAAATAGCGAGTCCCTGTACTTTCCGTGTAACCTAAAGAAAGACGATAGAAGTCCGCGCGTGCACCACGCTGAAGATCGAGAAGTTCACCAATAGAAATGGACTCGCAATCGGAGCTTCCCAACAGGTACTTGGCGCTAAATTCATATTTTGCAAAATACCGCTCTAAATCGAAAGGACGCATCCAGTCTGGGTATCAAGGAGCGGGTCTGCTGTGTAGGACAAAGTTAGTTTTTCTCAACCAAGTGCTTCAGCTTGGACAGTCCCTTTTCGAACATGCTACCGACCATAGCGTCCATGTCTGTGAATAGACACATCAGACGGCCCACATACCCGTTTTTCCCGGATACGGTCCACGACACCCGACTGGCCTTACCCTCAGGGGTGATGAGGTACTCACAGTCCTGCTCCATGTTCATGGGTTCAGTGTACTCTAGCTTAAGATTCACTTTCTGATTGGGGACGGCGCTCACTATAGTGGCGCTACCCGTGCCCATTTTCTTGCCGCCAGTCCAACTGGCGCGGGAGCCAACACCTTCGTCCGGCCCCAGGTAAGTCATTCGAGAATCCGGATCGATCTCCATCCAGCTTCCCCACTGCTCGGCTTTTTTCTGGTTGATCAGATAGGGATAAATCGCGTCGGCCGGAGCCTCAATCAAAACCGATCGGCTCACTCGGTACTCGGGCGATTTCACCGCCGCAAAAATCAATACCGCAAGAAGCACTCCCCCAATAGCCAATCCGATTTTTTTAAGCATTTTTTCCCCTGATTTAACGAATAGCTTAAGCGAGCGGGACCCGCCATTCAAGGCAAACGGTACGCGGTACCTTTTGAGTAAAAGGTACCGCGTACCGAAGCATTGCCAATCCGAACGCCCCCTTTTACTCTGCCCCCCTATGAATCAACCCAAACGCATCTTGTTCTTCCTGTTCGTCCTCTCGGGCTTTTGTGGAATCTTGTACCAGGTAGTCTGGCTTCGCTTAGCCTTCGCGGCTTTTGGGATAGTTACTCCCGTCTTATCGGTGGTCCTTTCAGTCTTCATGGTTGGGCTGGCGCTAGGATCCGTGGCTGGGGGGCGGATCGCGCAACGGCTCGCGCAGTCCTCTCTCTCTCCGCTTTGGTTTTATGTTGGCATCGAGGCCGTTATCGGCCTGAGCGCCTTCGCTGTACCCTATCTCTTCCGTTCGGGTGGCGCCACTTTGCTCACCTTTGGGGAAATGGACTCGGGCAAGTACCTCCTCACATCCGCGGCACTTATTTCGATTTCGATCTTGCCCTGGTGTTTATGCATGGGAGCGACTTTTCCGGCTGTGATGGCCTACCTCAAAAAACAGTACCCTAACGACACTACCGGCTTTAGTTACCTCTATTTGGGAAATGTCATTGGAGCCATGGCGGGGGCTCTGGTCACTGCGGCAGTGCTGGTAGAAATTTACGGTTTTGCCGGCACACTTTTGGTCGGCGCTGCACTCAACGCCTTCATTGCGCTCGTCGCAGCCGGACTGGCCTCCTCGGACACAGCCAATCCTTTGCCCGCAGTCGCGAAAAAACGTCCTGCCCGATCGGTTTCAAACCGCATTACTCTCGCGATTTTATTTGCGACCGGTTTTACTTCCATGGGCATGGAGGTTGTCTGGACTCGCGCTTTTACCCCCGCGCTGCGTACCACCATTTACGCTTTTGCCATGCTGCTTGCCATTTATCTTCTGGCCACTTGGCTTGGCTCATGGGCGTACAGACGACATTGCACTCAGGGAAAAGTCCGATCGCGCGAACACCTACTCCACTGGCTGGCGTTTGCTGCCTGCCTGCCCATTGCGCTTAACGACCCACGGCTATACCTACGCGGCGTAGGCGCAGCCATTTCCATTTTCCCTTTTTGCTATTTGCTGGGATACCTCACCCCGCTGCTTATCGATGAAAACTCCGAGGGCGATGCCGACACAGCCGGCTATGCATACGCAGTGAATATCCTCGGCTGCGTCCTAGGACCTTTGGTCGCAGGATACCTTTTGCTACCCTGGCTCGGCGTCAAATGGTCGTTGTTGGCCCTCGCAATGCCATTTCTTTGCACGCTTTTTACCGCTTTTTCGTGGAAGCGTTCCCGGCAGGCACTTACTTACGCAACCATCGCCGCCTTTGTCCTCAGTGCGGGACCCGCTCGCTCTTACGAGGAACAGGCGGAGGCCTCCAATGGCGTTGTTCGACGGGATCACACCGCTACCGTGATAGCTTCTCAGGAGCCAAACGGCATCAAACACATGTACGTAAACGGAATCTCCATCACCATTTTGACTCCTCTGACGAAAATGATGGCGCACTTACCCTTGGCCTCACTCGATACAACCCCCGGAAAGGCGCTCGTGATTTGCTTTGGCATGGGGACAACCTTCCGCTCCCTGCATTCCTGGGGCCTTGATGCGTGGGCTGCGGAACTGGTACCCAGCGTGCGAGATTCCTTCGGCTTCTACTTCCCCGAAGGCCCAGAACTCTTAAAAGATCCGAAATCGCATGTTGTTATCGACGATGGCAGGCGTTTCCTCCGGCGCACTTCTGAAAAATTTGATGTCATTACTCTCGATCCCCCACCACCTATTGAGGCGGCAGGCTCGAGCCTATTGTACTCGCTCGAGTTTTACCGCGACGCTAAAGCGCGCCTTGCGCCGGGGGGAATTCTTCAACAGTGGTTCCCCGGAGGCGACCAGTCTATTCTCCAAGCGATTGCCACTTCCCTGCACCGAAGCTTTCCGTATGTCCGCGCATTTCAATCCCCTGAAAGCACGGGGGTGTTTTTCTTGGCTTCAGACAGCCCGATCGCTCGTCGGAGCGCGGCGGAATTGGCCCAACGCCTACCCGACCGCGCCAAAGCAGACCTCATTGAATGGAATCAAGGCCAAACACCTGAACAAGCCTTCGAAAGAGTGCTGGCTCAAGAACGGCCACTCGAAAGCATCATGGGCCGCCCCGAATGGTTTATTTCCGATGATCGGCCTTTGAATGAGTACTACCTGATGCGCCGCACGCTCGGCTGGAAATAGCGCGTCGGATAGGTTAGCATCAGTGGTGTTTGGGGGACCACCGTATGAAGGGCGAATTCACACCAGAGCAAGAACAGCTCAGAGAAACTTTGGCCGCTTTTGCTAAACAGGAACTCGCGCCGCGCGCGGAAGCCTTGGACGAAGCAGAAGGCTTTAACCGCGAAGCTTTTTCCAAAATGGCTGGGTTGGGATTGTTGGGAATCACTGTTTCCGAAGACTATGGTGGCAGCGGCCAAGGTTGCGTGGAAGCGACGATTGCCATGGAAAAAATGGGCGAGGCCTGCGCCTCTTCCACACTTTCGTACCTGGCGCATTCTATCCTTTGTGTGAACAATCTTTTTGAAAACGCCTCCGACGCTCAAAAAAAGAAATACCTGCCCGCGCTCATTTCCGGAGAAAAAATGGGCGCCATGGCCATGACCGAACCTGATGCGGGGAGCGATGCGCTTGGGCTGGCGACCCGAGCCGAAAAAAAAGGGAGTAAATACATCCTGAATGGTTCAAAGACTTTTATCACCAATGGCCCACTCGCAGATACTTTTGTGGTTTACGCAAAAACCGGGTCTAGCAAAAAGGAAATTTCCACTTTCATAGTCGAAAAAGGATTTCCGGGATTTAAAGTCGGGCGAAAACTCAAAAAAATGGGAATGCGCGCCTCGCCTACATCAGAACTTAGCTTTGAAAACTGCGAAGTCCCCTCAGAAAACCTAGTAGGCAAAGAAAACGATAGTGTCTCGCACATGATGCGCAACTTGAACATCGAACGCATTACGATTTCAGGGATCTCCGTCGGGATCGCGCAGGCCTGCGTGGAGTATTCCAGCCACTATGCCCAGGAGCGTAAGCAATTTGGCGCCCCGCTGGCGAGCTTTCAAATGGTGCAAGAGAGATTAGCCAACATGGCCACCGAATGCGAAGCTGCGCGGGCACTGCTCTACGCGTCGGCGCGCTCCTACGATCGCGGCGATCGCGATATGGCCCTGGGTTCTAAATCCAAGCTTTTTGCAGCCCAAGTAGCCACTCGCGCGGGACTTGATGCGATTCAAATCTTGGGCGGCTATGGTTACATGAAAGAATACCCCGTGGAACGCTATATGCGGGATGCGAAACTCATGGAAATCGGCGCTGGTACCAACGAAGTCATGCGCCTCATTATTGCTCGAGAGTTGTAATCATGATGCGTCCGGATGAGAGAGCGGCCCGCGAAAAAACCATTCAATTTGTCGAAAAATGGGTCCGACCCACCGCTGAAGAAGATGACGCCAAAAGCCTGTTCCGTAGAGAACTGTTTGACGAAGCTGCAAAGCTTGGGCTGCACGCACTCTGCCACCCCGTTGAATATGGCGGCGGCGGCGGCTCTCACCACGCCTATTACGCATTCCTAGAAGAGATCGGCCGCGGTTCCCTGGCCCTTTCGGTTGCTGTCAGCGTCACAAATCTGGTGCAAGGAGCGCTCTCCACCTTTGGGACCGAAGCACAGAAACAGAAATTTCTGGTACCGCTTGCCCAAGGTAAACATTTAGGCGCGTTTTCACTTTCGGAGCCTCAATCAGGTTCCGATGCCGCTTCCCTCCACTTAAGCGCACGTCGCAAAGGGGCGGGCTACGTTCTGAACGGCGCAAAACTCTGGTGTAGCAACGCTGGATTTGCAGACACCACGCTCGTGATGGCCCGCACCAGCGATCACAAAACAAAAGGCATCACCTCATTTCTCGTCTCCAAAGACACCCCAGGGTTTCGGACAGGAAAGTTCGAAAAAAAACTCGGGCTGCGCGCTTCAACCCTTGCGGAAATCGTGTTTGAGGACTGCTTTATTCCGGAAGATCAGCTCTTGGGCAAGGAAGGGGAAGGTTTTTCGGTAGCGCTTTCGCAATTGGACGCTGGACGCATCGCCATTGGGGCCGCAGGCATCGCAGCCGCAGCCGAAGCGCTCGAACGGTGTTGGAAAAGACTGTATTCCCATCCGGAAGGTCTGCCGATCGAAGGCATTAAACAAACGCTAGGCGGGCATTTCGGCCGCCTACTCGCCGCTCGCAGCCTTTTGTTTCAAGCCGCTACTCTACGGGACGAACGCGAAGAAGTAACAGCAGTAGCTTCCGCTCTCAAACTCTTTGCCAGCGATCTAGCGGTGCAAATCTGCAATGACGCAGTTCACTGGATGGGTTATGAAGGGTGCGTAACCGGGAGTGGCGTAGAGCGACTCCTTCGTGATAGCAAGGCTTTGCAGATTGTCGAAGGGACAAACCAAATACAGCAGCTTGTTCTCGCTCGGCACTTAGATGAAATATTGACATGAAAACGCAGTGGGACCTCCCCGGATTTACGCTTGATATCTCGCTCCTTCAGAGCAACCCAGAAACTGGCGCACTCAAAGCCGCGGATCGCCGCCTCAGGGAAAAATTTTCCTCGGGCCAAATTGGATTTTACGATCTCCCCAAAAAACTGGAGGGTATCGAGCCAGAAACCTCCGCCAAAACCGCTGCCTCGCTCAAACGCGATTTTGAAGCAGCCCTTGTTTTGGGAATCGGGGGCTCCTATTTGGGGGCTGCGAGTGCCGTAGAAGCAGTGGGAAACACCGAGTTTCCCCTGACTTGGGTAAGCAACATCGATCCCGCAGCCATCCACAAAGCCACCGCGCAGCTCAAACGTCGCAAGCACGCTGCTGTGATTATCAGCAAGTCCGGAAACACAACCGAAACTCTGGCGGCTTTTTACCACTTTAGCAAACAGCTCGATCCCAAAGGTTTTACAGTAATCACGGATCCGACCAGCGGTGAGTTGCGCAAGCTTGCACGCGATAACGGCTGGACCGCATTGGAAGTCCCACCCAATGTCGGAGGCCGTTTTAGCGTGTTATCAGCGGTTGGACTCTTGCCCTGTGCACTGGGGGGAGTCGACATCCAAGCGCTTTTGTCAGGCGCACGGGCCATGCGATCGTACTTAGACGAATGCAGCCCTGCCAACAATCCTGCTTATCTTTTCGCTTCTGCCCTGCACTTTGCCGACACCGATCAAGGCCAGGGCTTGCATTACCTCATGCCTTATTGGAGCTCGTTATTCTTATTTGCCCAGTGGTACGTGCAACTCTGGGGAGAAAGCTTGGGCAAAATCACCCCTGCTGGCAAACACGTTGGCCCGACACCGGTTGCAGCCTTGGGGACTACCGACCAACATTCTGTTTTGCAACTGCTTAAGGATGGGCCTCGCAACAAAGTCGTCGGATTTATGGACGTACTTTCTCAGAAAGCTGCGTTGCCAGTGGGAGAAGCGTGTTTCACCCCCGGGAATAGTGCTTACTTGTGTAAGCATAGCTTTGAGAAAATCTCTCACGAAGCCTGCGTCGCCACGCAGCAAAGCCTGACCAATTCCGGAGTGCCTACGTACCGACTGACCTTATCCAAACTCGATGCGCGGGCCTTAGGCGCGTTGTATTTCTTTTTCGAAACAGCCACCGCGTTTGCGGGGGAACTCTACGGCATCAATGCCTTTGACCAGCCAGGTGTGGAAGAATCCAAAAAGCTACTGCATGGGGCACTTGCTCTTGTATAATTAACAAGTGGCTGGGGACGACGAAAAATCCATTTCCGACAAAACTGAGGTTGCCGAGAGTCAGACACTCAAGATTCGCCTAGAACAGGCTAAGTCTTCAGCGCCGTGCCTCGTGGTCATCTCGGGAAAGCCGTTGGGTAAATCCTTTTTCTTGGCGAAACCTTCCATGGTCCTCGGCCGAGATCTCACGGCCGACATTAGCATCGGCGAGACCTCCATTTCCCGACGGCATACGGAGTTCACTTCTACCCCCGAAGGCATTATTTGCAAGGACTTGGGGAGCACCAACGGCACATTCATCAACGATCAAAAGTGCGGCAGTCAGATCCTAGTAGACGGAGATTTGATTCGCTGTGGCAATACGATTTTGAAGTTCTTAAAAGAAGGCAAGATTGAAAATCTTCATTACGAAAAGATGTACGATCTCGCCACGCGCGATGCGCTGACTCAAGCTTTGAACCGCAAGACGATTCTGGAACTCATTGCTGAAGAGTTTAATCGATCGACCAGCAGAAACCTGCCACTGACTATATTGCTCTTGGATATCGATCACTTCAAAACCATCAACGACACGCACGGACACCCTGCCGGCGATTACGTACTCAAAGAAACTTGTGCCCTCATTATGAACCGAATGATTCGGCAACAAGACGCACTGGGACGCTACGGCGGCGAGGAATTTGCGCTTCTACTCAGAGAGACCAAGCTTCAAGTTGCGGTAGATGTAGCAGAACGAATTCGCGCTGCGGTAGAAAAACAAAACTATATTTTTGATTCTAAACAGATTCCAGTTCAAATTAGCATTGGAGTGGCGACGCTGGACTCGACATCCAAGAGCCCTGATGACCTAATCGCCACAGCGGATCGGGCCCTATACGACGCCAAAAACCAAGGCCGAAACCGAGTCTGCGTTCGTTAGCGCCTAGAACTTCGGCGCATACAGAATGTATGCCCATGCCTGCAAACCAGGCACGAAAATTGGAAGGTATAATGATCATGATGAAGTCCAAATTCAAATGGCTGATTGTCGTGGCCCTGGTTTTGGCGATTGGCGCTTGCGCTGGAAAAAAAGCCAAAAAAGGTAAAAAAGAGGGCAAAGAAGGCGGCGGCGTAGAAGAAAAAGAAGAACGCAAAAAAGGCGAAAACCCCGAACTTCAAGAACGACTAAACGGCGCTTTGAACAAGCTCAATAACGGAGCCGCGGATCCTAATGCCGCACCCGCAGCCTTGGCAGATGCCGCTGGTGCAGGCGTTCAAAACGACGGAGTCGGCAATCTCGTAGCGCGCCCCGAAAAAGGCCCTGCCCAGCTTGCCTTTAATGACGCTAGGTTCCCTCGAGCAAACGATGGACTTCAAAGCCACCGAGGCATGCGGGGCCTCGCCTCACCTGGCTCTGCGAAACCAGTCCATGGCGAAAAAGGCGATAACCGCATTTGACGGGGGTCTAGCCTGGATTCCCTATTCCCTTTTTAGTGTGCCGCTCCTTAGAGCAAGAGGCGTACCACATTATCATCCTAAAATAGCGATTTAATATCAAGTACTTAACCGCATTTTTCGGGGGGCCATTTTTGGGCCCGCTGTCTAAAACCTAGTCACCTGCCTAGACTCCGGACACACTGGTACCTCTAAGCCCTTGGTTTTGCTCTACTCACCTCGTACTGTCCAAAAACTAGACACCTGTGTCCAATATTTAGACAGTCCTCTGCGCCTGGTTTGACGAGCAAAACAGCCAAGTCTATCGTGCTTGTGCTTTGGAAACTTCAACCCCCGCTCGTATTCAACGTATCCCCGATGTTTTGATCAACCAGATCGCGGCTGGAGAAGTCGTGGAGCGCCCCGCCAGCGCTTTGAAAGAAATTCTGGAAAACAGCCTCGATGCTGGCTGCCGCAAAATCGAGGTTCTCCTGCGCGATGGCGGGATGTCGGAGATCACTGTCATTGATGACGGTAGAGGGATTCACCCCGAGGACTTGGCGCTGTGTCTGGAACGGCACGCAACCAGCAAGATCCACCGCAGCGAAGATCTCGAAGCTATTTCGACCTACGGCTTTCGCGGGGAGGCGCTAGCAAGTATTTCCAGTGTCGCGCAGGTGGAAATTAAAAGCCGCCCGGCCGGCGCTGACCATGCTATGGCCATGACCTTGAGTTTTGGAGAGGTGACCCAACCCCCACGGCCCGTAGGAGCGCCACAGGGCACCAGTTTGACGGTACGAGATCTGTTCGCGCAGATCCCCGCGAGGAAAAAATTTCTACGTTCTCCAAACACAGAGTTTTCTCATTGCGCGCGTATCGTCAAAGAACTCGCCGTGGGCAACCCGCACGTGCATTTCTCTCTCCACCATAACGGGCGCCAAGTTTGCGCCTATGCCGCTCCCACGCGGGCATCGCGTATCCAGGAAGCGTTTCATTGGGATTGGCATCCGTTGCATGTGGACCAGCAGACGGACGGTCTGGCGTTGGAAGCATTCCTCACTCCGGGGGATCACACCCAAGACCGAGGAGAAATCCTCTTGTACATAAATCAGCGTGCGGTTCGAAATCGGGGGCTGCTTTCAGCAGTTCGACAAGCGTATCTTTCCACCTTGGGGCCGCACCACGAACCCAGTGGAGTTGTCTATCTCGACATTCAAAAAGACTGGGTGGACGTCAATGTACACCCCCAAAAAACCGAAGTCCGTTGCCTGCGACAAGAATCCCTCTACAGCTGGATCTTGGCGACCTTACGCAAAGCGATTTCTTGCCAACCCTCCGTTCGACCTATTTCAACTCTACCCTTGGTGCAATCGCCTACGCCCGCTTCGGTGCCTTTTGTACCGCAGAATGCGTTCACGCCACCTCCTCGACCCGCTTCCTTTGTTCAAACCGATCTTGAAAACCTCACAAAAGAGAGTGAGATCGCGCCCTCCGATCCGCCGCGTATCCCCACCGCGCCCCCGGTGCGTAAATGGCGCTATTTAGGCCAAGCTAAGGCTGCGTACCTTATCTGTGAAGACGCTCAAGGCATTTTGCTGGTCGATCAGCACGCGCTCCACGAAAAACACCGATTTGAAGAGCTTATGCGCAAACTCGAGACGGAAGGGTTAAAGTCGCAACGCCTTTTGCTTCCGCGCATTTTGCGACTGCCTTCTGAGCTCACACCTATCTTAGAAGAAAACCTCGACTCGCTTGCGCGACTTGGTTTTGAGATTGAATCCTTTGGAGACGGGGATTGGGCCTTGAAAGCCATTCCGGAACTGCTTTCCGAAGCTCAATGCGAGACAGTTGTTTTGGAAACGCTCCACGAGATACGCAAATCTGAGCAAAGCGCGGGTGAAGTGGCCGCACGTGCAGTTCGACCAGTCCTCGCCACACTCGCCTGCCATTCCGTCGTGCGTGCGGGTCAGGCCCTCTCCGCTTTTGAAGCGGAGACTTTGCTTAGCCGATTTGAGGATCTGGAAATGGGATGGACCTGCCCACACGGTCGGCCAGTGGCTTTTCGTTTGGGATTTGGAGAGATTGAAAAACACTTTGAGAGAAAATAACCCAGAGCAAAAGCACCCATTATGACAGACACGACTCATCGCAAGATATGCCTCACGGTCCTCGGGCCCACCGCCAGTGGGAAAACTGGCTTCGCCATTGATCTCGCGCAGCGAGTGGGAGGCGAAATTGTTTGCGTAGATTCGACCACCGTCTACCAAGGTTTTGATATAGGCACCAGCAAGCCTACGCCTGAGCAACGCAAGCAGGTGCCCCACCACTTGCTCGACCTGCTAGAACCCAATGCACCTTTCAACGCGTACGATTTTATCCGCCTCGCGACCACAACCATCGAAGCCATCGCTGCCAGAGGCAAACTCCCCATTCTTGTCGGCGGGAGTTACTTCTATCTGCGCGCACTTCAAAACGGCATGTACCCCACGGGGGGCTACGATGAAGAACTTATCGAAAAACTCACCGAAGAATTTACGACCGAAGACGCACTTCAAGGGGATAGGCTGCATGCGGCCCTCTGCCAAGCGGACCCGGAAACCGCAGCCAGCATTCACCCCCATGATACCTACCGGCTACTGCGTGCCATGGCCCTGGTGCGCTCGGGCCGAAAGCCAAGCGATCTTAAACCCGTTGGAGCGCTGGGCCCTGAGTGGCTCTGGGTGAAATATGCCATGGCGGTATCTCGAAAAACCCTTGCCGATAATATTGTGGCACGGGTTCAAAGCATGCTGAAGGCTGGATTGATCGAGGAGACAAAGCGCCTCCAGTCTACTCACCCCGGTGCCCGTCCCCTGCGCAGCATTGGATACGTCGAAACGCTGCGTTTTTTAAACAAAGAGATTTCTGAGCCCCTTTTGGTCCAGCAGATAAGCGAAAACACCCGTAAATTACTCAAGCGACAGATGACTTGGCTGCGTTCGGATCCCGAAGTTCGATTTATTGACTCCCGCGACATGTCTCGTGTGGAGTTGGAAATCGCCAATTTGCGATCGGTGTTGAATTGATTTCCGGAGAGCTAAAATGGTTTCGATGACTGGTTTTGGAAGAGGTGAACTGCTTATCGACGGTTACCAGTACACCGTCGAAATAAAGTCGGTCAATCACCGGTATTTGGATCTTCGTTTCAAACTTCCGCTATCACTTCAGGCATACGAAAGTGTCTTCGCAGAAACTATCCGAACTCAGATTCAGCGGGGATCGGTGGATGTTTCGATCCGACAAAAACTTGCCTCGACTGGAAAAACCTTCGATGGCTCAACGCGATTTCTTATCGATCAAAAAGCGGCTGCAAGTTTTTTTGAGGCTGCGCATTGGCTTCAAACCCAACACACCCTAGCCGCCCCTTCTCTGGACGCGGTTCTGGCGACGGGAAAGATCTTACTCCCCGTGGAGGAAACGGCAGAGACCCCCACACTCCCGCCAGCGCTTCGAGCCTTGGTCGAGCAGACGGTTTCTAAACTTGTAGCGGAACGCAAACGAGAAGGCGAACAGACTCGCCTGAGTTTGCAGGCCACTGTCAAATCGCTCGGCGCTCTGTCCGAACAGTGGAAAACAAACGCAGAAGTTCAGCACGCCAAAATACGGGAGCGGCTCCAAAAACGCTTGCAACAATGGAATCTGTCCAGCTCTGTAGACGCACAGCGTCTTGAGCTCGAGGTCGCCTTTTTGGCGGATCGTTCGGACATCTCCGAGGAAATCCAACGCTTCGAGGCCCATCTTCAAGAGTTTTCAAAACTCACCCAAGCGAAAGAACCGGTGGGAAGAAAACTGGATTTCTTGACCCAGGAACTCCACCGAGAAACCAATACCATCGCCTCCAAGGCGGATGATCTAGGCCTATCAAGGCTTGCCGTCGAGGCAAAAACAGCCATCGAGAAGCTAAGGGAACAGGTTCAAAATGTCGAATAAAGATAATGAATTGGTGCGTGTTTCCAAAGGTGGAATCAACGTGGGGTACGGCAACTTCGTCCTCCCCCAACGCATCGTCGCCATCTTGGAATCAGGGTCTTTGCCCATGAAACGGTTGCGAGAACGATCAGCGCAAGCAAGCCTTCTTTTGGATGCAACTGCAGGCCGAAAAACGCGTTCACTGATTGTTCTCGACTCGAGACACATTGTCTTGTCCGCGCTGGCACCACAAACCTTACACGATCGTCTGGTCGATTCGACTCCTCCCGCTATCACGTCGGACCTGTTGGAGTGGCAAGGAGGCGAGCTTGTCTCCTGACAAACAGACGTCTCTCAAACCCACCCGGCTTATCATCATTGCCGCGCCCAGCGGAGCCGGTAAGACGACTCTGTGTGAACGTCTGGTCCAAGAATTCCCCCAAATACAGCTTTCGATTTCGACCACCACGCGCCCCATCCGTCCCTATGAAACCGAAGGGGTGCATTACCACTTTGTGGATAATGCCGTGTTTGACCGGAAGATTCAGAAAGGGGATTTTGCCGAGTGGGCAAAGGTTCATGGAAACCGCTACGGTTCGGACAAGAAAGTCATCGAAAAGGCCCTAGAGAGTGGAAAACACGTTTTGTTTGATATTGATGTTCAAGGAGCCATGAACCTGCGAGCCCAATACCCCAATCGCACTCTTTTGGTTTTCATTGAGCCGCCTTCGCTTGAAATACTCGAAGAACGTCTGCGAAACCGCAAAGGCGACTCCCCTCAGTCTATTGAAACGCGATTGAAAAATGCCTACAATGAGCTCCAATGGAGCCGGAAGTTCGACTACCAGATCGTAAACGACGATCTCGAAAAGGCGTACCGGCGACTGCGGGAGATCGTGGAAAGCGAGTGTCTGTGAGCCCTCCCAAGGTTCCGCACAGACCCAAAGCCGAGCCTGACATCGAAGACCTCCTCACGCGTGTACGCCGACATAACCCCCAAGCGGATACTGAGCTCATCCGCAAAGCTTACGACTTTTCTCGCGGGCTCCATTCAGGTCAGACTCGTTCGAGTGGCGAGCCCTACATTTTGCACCCGATGGAAGTCGCGGGGATCTTAGCCGAGTACAAACTCGATACCGTCACCATCGCCACGGGATTGTTGCACGACACGGTCGAAGACACCGTGACGACGGTCGAAGAAATTCAAAAACATTTTGGGGTCGAAATAGCGGGCCTGGTGGATGGGCTCACAAAAATCAGCAAGATCACTTTTCACACCAGCGAGGAGAAACAGGCCGAGAACTTTCGCAAGATGATCTTGGCCATGGCCAAAGACATCCGCGTGATTCTGGTCAAACTTGCCGATCGATTGCACAATATGCGAACGCTGCAGCACCTCCCTCCTGACAAGCAGGTGAAGATTGCCAGCGAGACACTGGACATTTACAGCCCCATTGCCAATCGCCTCGGGCTGTCAGAGCTCAAACGAGAACTCGAAGACTTGGGGCTGCGTTTTACCAAACCCGAAGTTTATTACAAACTCGTCACTTCGGTTGCCAAAAAAATCAAAGAGCGCGAAAGCTACACCAATCGTGTCCAGGCTCTCATTGAGAAGGCTCTTGCAGACCAAGGGCAGCCGGGTGCCCGTGTCTCCGGGAGGCCAAAACACTTCTATAGCATTCATAAAAAAATGGAGGCAGGAAACCTTCCCTATGAACAGGTTTTCGACATTACTGGATTTCGAATTATCGTCGACTCCGTAGAGCACTGCTACGGTGCACTCGGCGTGGTGCACTCTCTCTGGACCCCTATTCCAGGCAGATTCAAAGACTATATCGCCATGCCCAAAGAGAACTTTTACCAAAGTCTCCACACCACCGTTGTTGGTCCCGAGGGAGAGCGGATCGAGATTCAAATTCGCACCCAAGAAATGGACGAGACCGCGGAGCGCGGCATTGCGGCACATTGGGCCTACAAAGAGTCGGGACTTTCCACGGACGACCGGAAAACCTTTGCTTGGCTGAATCGTCTCATGGAATGGAATCGCGATTTGTCCGACCCATCGGAGTTTCTCGAGTCGGTCAAACTCGATCTCTTTTCGGACGAAGTGTATATCTTTACCCCCAACGGAAAACTGCTCTCCTTTCCCTCTGGCGCGACGCCCTTGGATTTTGCATTTGCTATCCATACCGATTTGGGAAATCGCTGCATCGGCGCAAAAGTGGATTCGCGCTTGGTTCCCCTGAAATACAAACTCAAGAGCGGGGACACTGTAGAAATCCTCACCTCTCCCACTCAGCGACCTAATAAAGACTGGTTAAAAATAGTTCAAACCTCACGCGCGAAGAATAAGATCCGGCAGTACATCAAAGTAGAGGAATTTGAAAAATCCAAAGCCCTTGGCGAAACCATGCTCGATCGAGAGCTAAAACGTTTTAAGCTGACCACCAAAAGCGCTATCAAAGACGGCAGCCTTCAGAAAATTGCCGAAATGTTCTCACTCAAAGGCACGGACGACCTGCTCAGCGCGGTCGGCTACGGAAAGCTTTCCGTGGCGAAAGTGACCACCCGTTTGGCCCCTAAGGAAGCCACGGACAGCAAGGACAATGCTGGCCCCCTCCAAAAAATATTTGAATCCGCCACCCATAAATCCGCTCAGTCGGGAACTGCGATTGTGGTCAAAGGAGTGGAAGATATTCTGGTCCGCTTTGCTCGCTGCTGCAACCCCGTGCCTGGGGATTCGGTAGTGGGGTTTATCACCCGGGGACGCGGCATTAGCGTCCATGCGAGAAAATGCCCCAAGATTTTTGATTCGGATCCCCACCGCTTGGTAGAGATCGAATGGGATCATTCCAAGCAGGAAAAGCGGCTGATTAAAGTACGGGTCGTATGCGAAGATAGATCGGGTTTGCTTGCGGATATGAGCCAAGTCATTCGCGATCAAAAGGCCAATATTGGTCGCGCGCAAATTGGAACCACCAAAGACAAAAAAGCGGTGTGTCTTTTTAGTATCACGGTCGAGAACCTGAGCCACCTGCGCAAGATTATATCTACTTTAGAAGGCGTTCCGGGAGTGATCACAGTGACGCGCGTGCAGCGGACTCAGTGACCCGCAACTCTTTAGGCAGTCCAAAAACCACGTTTTCCTCCCGAACACGGCGACTTTCGACCGAAGCCCCAAAACGCTCCTGCAAATAGTTCACGCAGCCCTGCACGACACGCTCGGGGGCACTCGCGCCAGCCGTCAACAACACTACTTCTTTTGATACAAACCATTCGGGTTGAATCTGCGTGGCCCCATCAATCAAATACGCTGGCCGACCTGACAGGCGCCCGATTTCGGCTAGCCGCTGGCTGTTAGAACTGTTTTGGCTTCCCACTACTAAGACAACATCCGCTTCACCAGCTAGTAGACGAACTGCTTCTTGCCTGTTTTGAGTGGCGTAGCAGATATCGTCTTTTTTGGGGCCTTCGATCTGGGGATACTTCTGCTTTAAAGCGTCGATGATCGAACGCGCATCGTCCACACTGAGCGTAGTCTGAGTAAGGTACGCAAGCTTTTGTTCAGAACCAAAACTCAAGCGCTCAACATCTCCCACCGTTTCGACCAAGACGATCGAGTCTGGGGCTTCGCCCATGGTCCCTAATACCTCATCATGTCCCGAGTGCCCTACCAGAACGATGGCATAGCCTTTTGAGGCAAATTGAATGGCTTCGCGGTGCACTTTAGTGACCAACGGGCAAGTCGCGTCAATGGGGTGCAATTTTCCTAGAGCCGTTTTGTGGCGAATTTCCGGAGAAACCCCATGTGCACTGTAAAGGATATGTGAACCCGGGGGAACTTCATCCAAGGACTCGACAAAAATCGCCCCCTTTTCCCGAAACTGGTCCACCACATGTGTATTGTGCACGATTTCATGAAAGACGTAGACGGGTGCGCCATACAGAGCGAGCGCCCGATCCAGGCTCTCAATAGCCATATTGACGCCCGCACAAAAGCCGCGTGGATTTACAAGTAGGACCTTCATTCCAGCCCGAAGATAGTCGGAAGCGGCTAGTTTTTCTAGATTTTTAGCGAGTTTTAGTAGGGGCGAGTCGAACTGCACTAGCCACTTCTGAAGCAGGTTTAGCTACTTCTTTAGCAACATAGCTACGTTGCGCTTGCAAGCTGCCCGGGAGGGAGAGCAACCCTGCGGCAAGCAGCTGTTTGCTTGCATTGAGCTTCATGGGCTTTGCGCCTTCTAAAATCCAGTTTTTCACTTTGCGGTAGTCAAACGCGGCGGCCCCAAAAGCCCCCGAGAGACTGAGCTGGCTCGCGACCAAGGCCGCTGCTCCAGTGACAAACGCAGTGGCCTGGGAGGTGCCCGACATGGTTCCGTATTTTCCGCCGGGCAAAGTGCTCAAAATCATCAACCCTGGAGCCGCTACATGAACAGATTTTCCAAAATTGCTCGAAGGCAGGAGTCTTTCAAACTTATTCACGGACGCCACGCCGATGAGATTGTCGATGGGATAACTTGCCGGGTAATAGGGACGGCGATCATTGTTGCGGCCATCATTCCCAGCGGCCGCCACAAAGAGCACGCCTTTGCGTTGCGCTTCGGCAACAGCGGCCCGTTCTGTTGCGGCTGGATCTGCTCCACCGCCGCTGTAATTGATAATTTGAGCGCCATTGGCAATCGCGTACTCAATTGCACGGACTGTATTGGACAAGTTGTTAAAACCTGCGCCCCCATTGTCGTAATACTTCAAAGCCATCAAAGAAACGCTGGGGCAAGCGCCTGACGTTCCCATACCTGCACTGCCACCGACGATGCCGGCAATATGCGTACCGTGACCATGGGTATCGTAAGGAAAGGGCAAGTCGTGCACAAAATCCCAACCCACAACGTCGTCGACATAGCCATTACGATCGTCATCGATGCCGTTGCAGCTTTTGTCTCGGCAATTCCATGCGTAACCCTTGTCCGCTAATTCCTTGGGTGGTGTCCACGGGCCGGACTCGCCTTTGTTGATCCACAAGCTGTCGCGTAAAGCAGGGTGCGTGTAGTCCACGCCAGTATCGATCACAGCGACTATAACTTCTTTTGGGCATGTCCCACCCTGGGGTTTTGCCGAAGGAGCGATCTGCGAAAAGGCATCAAAAAAACCAATGCTCGCCAAACCCCATTCCTGAGAAAGGTTGGGATCGATTTTGAGAATATTGGATTTGGAGAGGGCAAAACTTCCATGAATGCGGTCTTTGAGCTCTTTGGGATAATCCGGGTATTGGAGATCGGCAGCCTGCTTGGCAAGGCCTCCGGTAAAAGACAGCTTTTCCCGTGGCTGATTGGCCAATACGACGGTTCCAAAGGCCAACGCGCCTAAAGACATCCAGAATACGGGCCGCAATCCTTCGACCCATTGCTTTTTCAACCAATCAGGCATCCACACCATCCCACACTCACCTGGGCTTTAAAGAGCAAGGTGGATGCCAACACCCAGAGCGTGTTTACGCATCGGGTTTCAGGGAGTCTACGCACGGACACGTCGAAGATTGGTTCACCCCACTGGGAGTGTGCGACAAATGCCGGCACTCCGAGCGACGTATTCCGTCCACACTGAGTGCACAAAACCTTAAACCGCCGAAACAAGCGTGATTTACCCCAGCGTATTCCCAGCCGCGTTGCCAGAGACACAAAAGGGCACTTCGTCGTTTTATTGGACAGTCGGTTTTATCTGGTACGCGGTAATTTTCTCACAAGACGGGTGTGGTGAGGGGGGGCAGATTCAGAGGGATGAACGCAGGGTCGAATTTCCCTCCTCCCCGAATGATTTTATAGCTGACATAGTTGCGCAAGACGAGTTTGACGTAGTTGCGTGTTTCAGCGGCCGGAATCGTTTCGGTGAAAATGTCCAAGGGATATTGCTCACCTCGTTTCCACCAGTTGGCCACACGTTTTGAACCTGCGTTGTACGCCGCTGCCATGAGGGCCGGGTGAGGCAGCGCCGATTGAAGCTGCCGCAAGTGATAGGCCGCGATTTTCAGGTTTTCGCTAGAGAAAAACAGGGACTTCGTGGAAAAAAAGCTTCCGTACCGCCACTGTTTCGCTATTTCAGCGCCAAGCTGTGGCATGAGCTGCATCAACCCTCGCGCTCCAGCCGACGATACCGCCCCGGGATTAAAAGCGCTTTCCTGCCGCATAATCGAATAGAGAAAATCCGGGTCCATGCCCCACGCTTGCGCCACATTGGACACCAAGACCGCATGGGGAGTGGGAAACATCTCGGTAAAAAAATCAAACGCAAAGGGACTTGTTTCCTCTCTCAGCGCGATTTCTGTAACCAATGAGTAAACTTTCATAGCCTCCAATTGATGCCCGGAGGCTTGAAAAAGGTGGGCTAAGTACAGCATGGTGGGCACGTCACTGACAGGGGAACTGCTTCCAAAACTCTTGGACGCAGACCGAAGGAATGCATACGCATCGTTCCGAAGCCGACTGTTCAAGCTTTGCTCCGCATGGGTGAGATCACGGTGAACAGAGTTTGAGACCGAGAGCGTCGTCTTGCGGTAACCAAAATCCGAAAGAGGCCCCATTTCCATATGCGACCCCAATCGGGCAGCTGCCAAAAAAGCGTAAAAACTGGGAACTCGGCTATCGGCCAATCGAATCCAAGCGCTTTTGTCAGTACTGCCCATGGCTTCATCAAAGCGCGCTTTCCAATAGCGACGTCGCACTTGATTAGAAGGGCTTTGGTCGGGATCGCACTGCTCCTCAAAAACCCTCTTAGCTTGTTCGGGATGCCCCTGCCCTAGTGAATGCACCGCGAACAAGAGCCCAGACTCCGCGGTTTCCAGAGCGCAGTGGTCGACTTTTCGCATTGCTTGGTAGGCTTCACCCGCGGCTTCGAGGTTTTGCAGATCGAGCGCGACGCGGAACCTCAAACTCAGCAACCGAAAGCTCTCTCGAGCTGAGATCTTGTCGGCAAAACGCTCGTCCTGCCCTAGCTCAACCGCGCGAGTAAATGCCTGTTCGTTTTCGTCCTGATTCCAGAGTTTGTAGACTTCGCTATATTGTTTTTTCAGTTCGGCATCCTGAAACCACGGGTCTTTTTCCGCAGACTCCACGCTCATCGACTTCGAGGACTCTTGCTTGGACTGTTCCACTCGAGAGCGCAGCTCGGAAGTCCCATCGGCCAAGATCGAAATTGCCGTTCCTAATGCCGCGTAACGTCCCGAGTCTTTCTTCAGCTGGTTTTGTTCCAGTTCGTACAGATCGAGTAGCCGTTTTTTTTCGGCTAAATTCAGTTTGCTTCTACTTTCGAGCTCTATGCGCTCATAGGTGTGAGCCGGACTCAGATACCCTGGGGGATCTGTCCGAAAAAAAGGCGCAAATTCCCGGGTTTGATGTTGGCTAGCGCACTGGCATAATAAGAAAATTCCTAACACGGAGCAAAGCCAGCGCATGAAACAGAGTCTACTGCCTCACCGAGTTCAAAAAAAGCCTTTCCTCATTTTGGTAGGTTTCCTACCAATTAGTTTGGTTTGCTTGATTACGACCTCCTGTGAAAAGAAAAAAGAGGATCCTTCTGTACACCTGCTTCGTAAAATTCAGGCAGCGCAGCAGGTGGAGATGACCCAAATTGAAAATGAGATCAAAGCGGCAGGAACAGATGCGCTGGCGATCGCAAAGTGGGGCGAAGAAAAGGCGCTCCTCCAATCGCGCATGGCCAGAACCAAGGAAGAGCTTCGACGCGTGGGTGGTTTGGATCCCGAACCTGCTGCCGGAGGGGGCGGAGGCCACCACTAATTGTGCTGCCTCGCGTCTTGACCGCTCGTCGCGGCACCGCAATGGTCAAGCCTTGGGAGGGGTGCTGTATGTTACGCTGGCTTGGTTTAAGTCTGTTCTTGTTTACAACGGGGTGGGCGACCGCCGACTGGCGCTCGATGGACCAGTGGCCCATCGACACGGTACTCAAACCCAAAAGTGACATACCGATCCGTGCCCGCCATTCTCACGTCACCCTCTTTCTCTTGAACCACGATGAAGATTCTGATGGCGTTCCGGAATATCTCGACTGGTGTCCTAGCACCGCCTTGAACACCGCCGTTTGCACCCAAAACCTGTTCAATGAAGGCAAATGCGATGAGACCCAGATGGGTTGCGCGTTGGACAATAGCCAAACATCGATTTTAGAAAAAAAGGCTGCGCCTAGGGGTTGGGTGGGCGACTGCGACCTTGTATTGCACAGCACCACTAAAGACAGAGTGCTCCGCGCCGGCACAGAGCTTACGCTCATCGATTCGTCGGGTCAGAATGTCTCCGACTTGGATCGTGAAAATTTGGGCAAATATCACGGTTGGTTTTCGAAATTCACTAACCCGATCTTCTCGACCAAGGGCGGTACGTTGATCGGCATGCAGTGCAGGAAATGCCGTGTGCGGTTAGAGCTCAAGGAAATGGGCCCCAGCAACGGAGAAGCCTATGAGGTGCCTTCTAAACAGCGCTTTTGCTCATCCCCTACGCTCATGACAGCGGCTGATATGGAGTCACACCTTGAGGTGGTCTTTCCTAAACCAGAGGAAATTACGTTGCGGGCGGAGTAAATGGCGGAGGGAGAGAGACTCGAACTCTCAAGCCCTTTCGGGCGCCGCATTTCGAGTGCGGTGACTTACCAATTAGACTATCCCTCCGCATCAGATGAAGGCCCCCGAGTTTCCCCAAAACAGGCCCGTTTGTAAAGCCCTGCCCCCTTGACGTCGAGCACGGGATCGTGGAACACGGACTGACAATGAACTATTGGCTGCTCAAGACTGAACCCAGCGTATTTTCCTTTGACGACTTGCTCCAAGCCCCCAACCGCACGACGTGCTGGGAAGGCGTTCGCAATTACCAAGCCCGCAATCTACTCCGAGACTCACTCAAAAAAGACGACTGTTGCCTGATCTATTACAGCAATATCGACGAACCCCAAATTGCGGGCATCGCCGAAGTGGCACGCGAAGGCTACCTAGACACCACCGCATTGGACAAAACCAGTCGCTACTTTGATGAAAAAGCTGCGGCCAAAGGCGCGTCGCCCTGGTACATGGTCGATGTTCGAGCCACGCATCGCTTTGAGTCGCCCATCACCCGAACCCAGCTCAAGTCCGAAAAAGCACTATCCAAAATGGTCGTTCTCCAAAAAGGCTCACGCTTGTCGGTCCAACCTGTGACAGAAGCCGAGTTTAAATGCATTCTGACGCTGGGCACTCCTAAACGTCTATAATTCAGCCTCTCCACACGCTCCACTCAAAAGCAATTCGCTGAAAACGGTAGGATCACGGAGCTCCCGTGCCTGTTGGCTGGTGTACCCGTCCCATTTTCGATGCACAAAAAAATACCGCCGACGTTCCAAGTCTTCTTCCGCCCCCTCAAATCGCGCCAAGGCTTGAATCAGTTTTCCACCGTTAAAACCCCGCAATGCGTCCTGATATTCGCCATAGATCCGACGCAACAGGGGGTGCGACTCAAACCCGTGCCTTCCACGAACGCGGGTAAAGCGCTCGGGCTGAGAAAAATCGTGCCCACTCAAATGAAAAAATACGGCGCGCCTTCCATTGACATAATAGCAACCCGACCTACGGGTAATCTTGCGCTCGTGCAAGTTCCAATAGGCCGTATTCAACGCCGGCGAATCCAACAAACAAAACCCTTTGCGAAAAATCACCGCCATTAAATCCAAAAGCCTTTGCCCACCATGCAAGTGTGGCGGATCGAAAAAACCAAATCGATCCAGACGACTCTTCCAAAACTCAAGAGCTGCCATCGCAGTTTTGTCCTGCCGAAAAGCCATGAACCCGCTATTAAAAGTCCCATACTGCATCAATGCCAACTCGGTCGGGCGGTTGCCATCTAGTGGATACGGCTGAGTGATGTGCGGCGTATAGGCAAAGGAACTCTTGTCCAACGCTCGCCAGACCATCCCAAAACCTCCGGTTACCCAGATGTCTGCGTCGAGGTAGATAGCCTTGCGCACTTTGCAATGACCCAGCAGATACGCGATAGCGCGAGGGCGCATTGCATTAATCCACTCAAAACGGCTGTAATACTGCTGAAGGTCGCTGTCCTCACCCGCTAGAAAGGCCTGACTCGAAACCAGCTGAACCCCTTGTGGAAGCGCCCGCCGCGGCAACTCCTCCCCTAAATAAAAGACGATAAAATGGCATCCGGGATTGTGTTTGAGAAACGACTTTGCCACCGACAGGCCTGCAGGCAGGTAGTCGGGAGTGACTAGAGTGCAAGCGACTCGCGCGCCTTTCATTCCGATCGGTAACCCTGAGTCAAACGTTGCCGCAGCTCTTGTATCCAATGCTGCCGTTCGGCTCCACCCAGCCGCTCTTCCAGAGGCCCAAAACTCGCCTCCAAGTTTTCTACGGCCATCGCTTTTGCACGCATCGCTAGTGCCTGCTCCTCCAACCAACTTTCCACGGGAACGACATCAGGCAATTTCTTCACCGCCTCACGAAACCGAGCATAATCTCCCGGACTGGAATAATTGGCTGCCACTGCCCACACCCAACCCGCCCGCCGCAGTTTCAAGTCTTCATACTGTTTGAGATCAGGAGCCTGACCTCTGGGGAACAGATTAGAAACGTCCTCAAACATCTGGAGTGTGACACCAAACGAAACGCCAAACTCCCGCAACAAGGCGAGATCAGGAGCGCTTGCACCCGCTAGCGCAGCCCCGATGGCGGCTGCAAGCCCCATCAGCGCTCCGGTTTTGAGTTCCATCGCAGCCAAACTCAAATCCCAAACTTTTTCCTGTGGGGTCTCATCGATCGGAACACTGACATCAATCGCTTGGCCAAAGTGCGCCTGCACCAAAGACTCCGTGCACAAACGGTAAATACGCAACTCTTTCTCCGGAGGAAGCCCCCAATGTTGCAACCGCTCTAATGGCCAAAAGTACAACCAACTCCCTGCATTGAGCGCCACGGGCATCCCAAGCTGCCGGTGCAAACACGGCTTTCCTCGACGCTGTTCGCTGCCGTCTTCAATGTCATCGATCACCATCGTAGCGGCGTGTATCGACTCAATAATGAACGCGCCTTTCTCAAGCAGTGCTTGAGCCTCTTCTGCGGGTGTCCGCCCCTCGTCCGCGACTTTGAACGCAAACTCCAGAACCTGGGTGCGAAACTTCTTGCCACCACTCGCAAGAAACTCGCCCAGGGGTTCAAGCAACGCCTTATGGAGAGTTTCCTCCACGCCCGAATTCGGAGGAACTCGGAGAAGGGTTTGAACGTCTTTTGCGCTTCCGAAAAATTCTGCGTATTTCATTCGCTTCAAGCCTAGATTAGCTCGCCGACACTGGCAACTGGCACAGGTGACTTTGCATGCGCTTTCCGCCAGAATGGCCTCATGCTCATTCGAGTCGGACTTACTGGTGGAATTGCGAGCGGCAAGTCTCTAGTCGGAAACCTTCTCCAATCCAAGGGTTGGCTGGTGGTCGACTTGGACACCGAAGCACGCCGCCTCACGGAAACCGACGCTCAGGTCCGGCAACACCTTCAAAAAATATTTGGTCCCGCTGTTCTGGACCCATCCGGTGCAGTGAACCGGGAGCTCTTGCGCCAGCGAGTTTTTGAAGAACCGAAACTCAGGCAGCAGTGGGAAAACGTGCTGCACCCACGTTTGATGCAGCATTTTGAATCCCAAGCAGAAGGAGCGGAATCCAGTGGCATTCCCGTGGCGGTGTGTGAAGCTGCGCTGCTGGTTGAGACAGGCCTTGCTGAAAACTTTGACTTCGTCATTGTCGTTACCGCGCCCGATCCCCTCCGACGTCAACGCCTGCGAGATCGCAATCGCTTTTCAGAAAAGATGATCGAAGCGATTTTTGCTGCCCAGGCACCCGATGAGGAAAAAATCCGTCTTGCCGACTTTCACCTTACCAATCACGGCGACATAGCCGAGCTAGAAGAACAAATCTCCAAAATAGCAAACCAGATCTTGCCGCCTAAGACCTAGCGCGGGACTGGAGCGCAGCTGCGAGCAAGACGTTGCGCATCAGCATGGCTATTGTCAGTGGCCCCACCCCACCAGGGACCGGCGTGATGGCTTGGCACCGCGGTGCCACCGCCTCAAAATCGACGTCCCCGCAAAGCCCGGTGTCTGTTCGATGAATCCCCACGTCGATCACGACGGCGCCTTCCTTTACATGTTTGGCCTGAATGAATCTTGGCTTCCCAATGGCCGCGACTAAGATGTCCGCACGCTGGGTCTCCGCCTCTAAATTTTGGGTTTTTGAGTGACACACTGTCACCGTAGCGTCGTTCATCGACAGGAGTTGCGACATCGGTCTACCTACAATATCGCTGCGCCCCAAAACGACGGCCCGTTTTCCCGCGATCGAGATCTGGTAGTGCTTGAGCATTTCGATCACACCGTACGGCGTGCAAGGTTGAAATCGAGGCTCACCTAAAAACAGCAGCCCCACGTTCTCGGGATGCAATCCATCGACGTCTTTCAAGGGGTGCACTTCTTTGAGCACATTGCGTTTTTGAATCGACGGAGGCAGTGGCAGTTGGATCAAAATACCATTCACCTCAGGGTCGGCGTTCAAGCGACGGATTACCGCGATCAATTCGCTCTCGGTCGTAGACTCAGCGAGCTCAAGTGTTTCCCCCCGCATCCCTAGATCGAGACATTTTTTGCGTTTGTTACGAACGTAGACTTGAGACGCGGGGTCTCCGCCCACCAAAACCACCACGAGTTTGGGCACAAACGGCAACAGCGACAGGTCGAGCAAAACCTTGCGGTAAATCTCTTCTGCGACGGTCTTTCCACTTAAAGTTTCAGGCACTTGCCTACAATGCGCGAAGCTGCGCCACCCCGTCAAGATCCCTCATGCTCCCACAGCGCTCTCAGCGCATCTCACACCCCATTTTTCTGCAGACAGCGCATAGCCCATTTGCTAACCCTGACCCATGCGTTTGGCTCTTGGGTTGCCCTTATTCATCCTGTTTTTCGGGGGAACTTCTTTTGCGGCACACGTACCTACCACCAGAGCAAGCTTGCTCACGAGCTACGGACGCCAACTCGACCCTGACTACCCCCGCGAAAGTATGAGCCTGGAACCCTCATTTACCTGGAACTTTCGGTCTTACTCCTCTTTGTCTGCCCGCGCCCTGCTTGACCGGTCTTTTGACTTGCATAAACCACTGCGAGTCCCTTTCTTAGAATTCTTGACCAAATTTGGCCTGGTGGCCCAGCCACACCAAACCTTTGGAGTCTTCGTCTACTCCCAGTTCCCCGAGTTGCAGGACTGGGGGGGAGAAGGGGCGCAGCTTCGCCAAATTGGGGGAGGCTATTTTTCGAAGCGCTTTGAGTCTGGACTTTCGTTTGACCTCTTGGCGGGACCCTTTCTGTACTTCTCTGAGTATGCGCAACGCCGAAACGGCCAGCGGTTTTCCCAGATGGGCTTTGTCGAACAGGTCTCCGCTGCGTACCAAATCGGCAACCTCAAGTTTGAGTTCCTTTTTTTCTTGGCCCAGGAGTGGAACGGCCGCTGGCAGAACTTTTATTCCACGTTCGAAAGAGTCAGTCTCCGTCTTACCGAATCGCTGTGGGTCGGTCTCACGCACCAGCTAGTGCTGAGCCATATCGATGAGCTGACAGGGAACTATTCTCCTGTGGGAGTCTTTGATGGTCGAAAAAGCCGCGTGGCGGGATTTTTACAATGGCAACTCTGATCCATCTGAGCCTCGCCGTTGTGGTGTTCGTCGTCGGGTGCGCGAAACCCCGCCCTATTCGGCCGCTACTCGCCGACTCCAGCCGCCTAGAAGCGAAACACCTCGACGGAACATTTCTATTTCTAAAAACGGTAGTGCAAGTGCACTCCCCTTCAGCAGCGTTCGCGAGCTTTGCTCCGGGGCAGTACCTTGAGCACGGTAAACTGGTTCGCTTTGTTGCTCACGAAAACAAAATCGACATCGTATCGGTGGACCCGCTGTTTCAAGAGCAGTCGACAGCCCCTCAAAGCGGCTTACTCTCGTCCTTCCCTGCAGAGTGGGTAGATGTGGAACGGGCAAGAACCCCCGACGGCGAACCCACGCACGAAGAAGTAGAAAACACGCAAGATCGCGCTTGGGACAAACGCGCCTTCGTCAGAATGGACTTACTGAAAGACACGGCAGATTCGCTCGACCCCAAGACGCGCAGCGCCGCCCTCGTTTTGGAACCTGAAGTCGACCTCCAGCGCGGCGCCATCAACTTCGAAGTAGAGCGACACCTCGAGGACGGGACCAGCCTCACGGTTCACTATAGCTTCCTAAAGTACACCCCCAATGCTCGATACACGCAGAGAGATTTTTCGATCGAAGAGCAAATTCAATTTGGTTTTTTCGCCACCCAAACTTACCGTCTCGACGCGTTTGACAGGTTTGCCGAGAGCACACGGCGGTCCTTTTTGAATCGTTGGGACACCACTAAAACAATCGTGTTCTATTTTTCTCCCGGCTTTCCATCGCACTTAAAAGACCCCATCCGGCAGGCCTACGCAGAATGGGGGGAAATCCTCAAAAGTGCCGTTGGAGATCTTGTCCTGGAGCCCATTCGCGAAAACACCGGCCAGAGACTAGGCGACTTGAGACACTCTCTCATCGTCTACGACAATTCCGAATCCAGCGCACATGGAGTCTTGGGCTACGCCCCCCTCATGACGAATCCCCGCAGTGGAGAAATCCTCAAGGCAGATGTGATTCTTTATGGCAAAGTCCTCAAAGACGCAGCCTTCAAGGAACTCTTTTGGGAAAAGTCGCGTCGCATATCTCCAGATTCCCCCTCTACGGACACCGGAACTTCTCTGATTAACCCAGTAGAGCTTCTGCATACGCACACAGTGCAGGATCTTAGCAATCACATCACCCGAATCAACGATGGTGTTTTGAAACGTGCGCTGTCACGAGACGCGGCTCAAGGTGGCTCGGACACTCTCGAGAAAGAAGTGTTTTCAGGCATCTTCAAACACGAATTCGGACACGCACTGGGTTTGCGCCACAATTTCATGTCGACGCCCAACGGGCCCGCCCATAACCCAAACACCGTGCAGAACAAATCCATCATGGGGTATGGGTTTCTCGAAGATAGCTTCCCGTCCATTGGTCCCTATGATCGTGCCGCGATTTTGTTTGGCTACAGCCCCAATGCCGAAGTCCGCAACCAACAACTCAAGAAGGGGTTTTCCTACTGTTCTGACGAGGAAATCTTTACCTCTCGCGCGGCCATGTGCCAATTGTACGACACGGGGTCCAACCTCACCGACCTGATTCAAAAACAGCTCCAGCGCTATTTTTCTCATTATGAAATCGGTAATCTTCGCCTGGACAGAATCGATTTCGGAGGCAGCCCCGAGACCTACCGAGCTCGCATCCTGGGGCTCTTGTTACCGATTCGGCAGGCGTATGATAATGCCGAGTCGATCCTTCAGGCTTTTAACTCGCAAGATTACGCAGCAGTGTGGTCGCTGGCGAGACAGCGGGTAGAGGCAGACTCCACCGCTTTGGCAAGCGCACTTCGGCAGGTGTCAGTCGAGTACGGTTCCATCGTGCAAACTACTGATAAAGGCCCGGTCTCGGTCAGCCGTCACCTTACCCGCACCCTTGACATGAACAAGGTACGCCAGGTCGTGGAAGACGCTCTGGAAGCAAAACAGGAAGCCGTATCGGCACTCCGCCAGATTGTTCTCGACTCAAAACGCCCCGACTTTGACTCCACTGACGGAGTTCAAAACCGCCTTCAATCCCGTGGGATTTTGCCAGACAAGCTCTTAGCACTCTCGTTGATTTCTGCGCCGTCGGAACACCCCTTGGCAAAAAATCGATTCCTCAGCCCCTATTCGGCACCGGAAGAAGCAGTGCCGTCTTTGTTCTCCAGCTTGCTTTCGAATACCATTGAAATATCGGACCCCGATGGCGGAACTGAACCCTACTTTCGAATCCAGCAATTTGATCCTTCTCTGAGAGCGCATGCTCTAAAACTTTTATCCGAAGAGATCGCGGTTTTTGGCAGGCATCCTGAAGCCCTGGAACTCATTCAAGTGCACACCACCAAGCTTGCCGACAGCAAAAACACCCCAGACTGGGGACATCTCCAAAGCGCCCGAACAGAATCCCAAGAGTTCTACCGCACACTGATGATTGATGAGCTTTCACGGAGCGATTTCTCTCAGGGTGCTACAAACGATTTTTCGTTCACAGATCGCTCCGCCTATGAGCAAACGCGCAATCGATTTGAGCGCGCATTCACCTTTGTAGACGATGAGACGGTACTTTCGGCGCCTGTCAGTGTAGGGGTCGATGGAGTTCGAACTGCAACAGGTCTTTTAATAAGGAACAACCTCAATGTGGCTGAGGATTACCTTGAGGCCGTCACAAAGACTCGCCGTCAAATTCAGGATGAGTTGCTGAAAGATCGGCCGCGCACATTTGTTAACTCGCTCATGGCCCTGAACGCGCTAAACAAAAGGCAGGACGCCCTGCATCGCTACATTACTGGGGAACGTCTTTTTCTAATTCAAATGTACTTGGTCTTCGCGAAAGAAAAGCGCGCGCCGTAATTACAGCTTCAGGTCTGTTCGCAAACCATCTCCCAATGAAGGAATTTGCGGAAACACCCATTGGCGAGATCGGCATTCTTCGATTGCGCTTTCGAGTGCCGCTACATCCATGCAAAGTATGCCCATCTGGAGTTCACCCCACTTGCGGGCCAGTTCCACTTGGCCGTCATTGGCTTCGCCATAGCGCATTTGTTTAGGGATCACGACGCACGGTTTTTGAAGGCGATAAAGCATTGAAAGCATTCCGGTGCCAGCGTGGGTAATGACCAACTCCGCATCCTTCATCTTAGCTTCGATATCCGCCGTAGAACCTGTTCGAAAATACGGAAACGGTGGCACAAAAGCCCCGCTTCCAATCTGAGCCTGAAACTCATACTTATGGGTCAGCCTCGCGCACGCCCGAATCAAGGGATCAAAGTGCCCAGTGGATACGGTTACAAAAATCATTTCCCCTCCCCCACGATCATTTAGGAATTTCCCAACACCCAACCTGCATAGCGCGCCTTGCCACCATAAGCTGAAAGTAGCTCAGGCCACTGAACATAAACTGCCTTGCAAATGGGGTACAAAAGACGCCCAGTGACGCTGGGCGAAGTTACCTGATTCATACATTCGACATGAATGATCTGCGCACCCGCCAACCGGGCCACAAAACAAAAAGGTACAACATCGCTTGCTCCTAACGAAATCACTTTTGCAGGACGAAGTACTGCGACCAAAAAAGCGGCGTGAAAAAAAGCATAAAGGGATTTAAAAGGGTTCCAAAAACGTTTCTTGCCCACCCAGGTAAACAAATACGGAATGCGATATGTTTTTAAGTTTCCATGCTGTAGGGCTTCTAGTTCTGGCCCATACGTCGTCAGAATGGCGCGAGGCATTATTTGCATTTGATCCATGAGCATGCGCGCGTTGTGTAAATGCCCGCCGCGATCGGTGACCAAAACATAGCTGCTCGTATCCATCTCACCGACTAGTCTATCAGGGGAGATTAAAAATCCTACTTCTTTAACGAGGGGACTCGGCCAAATCCTGTGGGCGCAATGCGCTGCGCCTTAGGATAACCCAAGTCGTCGGTTGAAACACTCCGAGATCGGGCTCAACGTAAGTCACTATATCGATATCGGTTGGAGGAAACGCCGGGTATTGAAGCCGAATCGAACTATACACCCAGTTCGCGGTTTCGCTTCCTTCCCGAATCAGAATTTCATGAAACTGAAGATTATCAAAAAATTCTGTCGCGCCACTGATCCACAATTGCTGACCATTAGCCCAGCGTTCCTGTTTTCCGCGATTCAAACACCAGCGTTTAAATAAACTCAGTCCGCGGCTACCGACCACCAACTCAAGCGGCACTTCAACAAAGGCGCTTAGGAGACTGGTCGCGACCGAATACGGAGAGACTGGCTGCTCGGGGTTCAGGAGGCCGATTTCTTCTAAAATCCTTAATTGGGATTGAGGGTTTTTTCCGCCAGCAAGGGCCACGGAAGCGACGTCCCCTTCCCTCAACTCTGTTTCGATGATGTTTAATCGCGCCTGGAGACCGGCCCTCAAAGCAAAGCTTCCGTTGCTGGACGCATCGCCCTTATTGGTATTAATAAACCCACCCCGCAACTCCCCTTCTACCGTCCTGTTCCCCACCAAGATGCGCTTGAGGGTAGGTACCAATTCCGGAGGGATCTCTTTGCCAATCAAGGCCGCCGGCCGAGAAAATAAATAGGCCACGACTTGAACCGCGCATTGTCCCGCCGTTACATCCCTCGCGGCGCTGCTCATTTGACCCGAAGTCGCAGTTACCAGAACAGCCAGGCTAAAAAACATTCTCTTCATTTCTTACTCTAGAGAGGACGTTCAAAATTTAAATTTGGATTGTTCTGAAACCCTTGAGACAGGAAAAACTCATGCGCCGCCCGATTGTACGGTTCTGCTTGGGCCCAAAGGGTCTTGGCACCCTGGAGCTTGGCAATCTCTACTATTTTCCCCAAGACAGCTTTGCCCATGCCTGAGCGTCGAAACGGCGCTTCTACGTAAAGCTCGTCGATATAAACGGTCAGCCCGCCTTTTTCCACGCTATGGTACTTGGTCAAGATCACATACCCAACGCGTTCTTCGCCCTGCTTAATAAAATACGCTGTCGCCAAGGCTTCGTTGCGCAAAAGGCTTTTTACCCCAGATTCAATGTGGACCATCGCCTCAAAGTCCTCGTCATGCGCGTATAACGCCTCGACGTACTCCCTCAAAAAATCCATCTCGGTAGAATTGACTTTAACCAGTGCAATCTCGGCCAGACTCGGCATGCAGCTCACTCCCCTTGAAACGGTGCTGCCTTGATACCTGAGTTTGCAAGAGTTTGCACGCGGTTCCCGCGCGGTCAGAACAGGTGTTTGAAAGCGCCCTCAACCGTAGAAACCTTAATGATTTTGACACCTTTTCTGGTTTCTGCATCGAGTTTCTTGAGGTCTCGCTCGCAATCTTTGGGGATAAGAACTACCCGAATGCCTGAGCGTTTAGCGGCTAATATTTTTTCTTTTAGTCCGCCCACCGGAAGGATCAACCCACTCAGAGTCATTTCGCCTGTCATAGCGACATGCTTTCGCAGGGCTTTGCCAGAAACGAGCGAAAACAAGCTGGCTGCCATGGTAATCCCTGCCGAAGGGCCGTCTTTTGGCGTTGCTCCCGCCGGCACATGCAAGTGCAAAGTGTGCCGATCAAAATAGCGCTTCGGCAATCCCAGGCGTTCTGCTGCCTCTCTCACAAAAGTGTATGCAAGGTTGGCTGACTCCTGCATGACTTTTCCCAAAGTCCCAGTGAGTACGAGGCCTCCCTTTCCTGCGACCGCGACACTTTCTACTACCAGCACTTCCCCCCCATGGGAGGTCCATGCCAACCCCGTCGCCACACCGGGCCGGTGGGGAATGCGTTCTTCAGGGTGAAATGGAGGCGCGCCGAGAAGTTTTTCTACTTCTTTCGGATCGTGCACTTTGACGGGCTTGAAATTCGAACTGCTCGCTGCCACACGGTAGGCGACTTTTCTAAAAGCTCGCGCAAATTGGCGTTCCAAATTACGCACTCCTGCTTCGCGAGCGTAATGGGAAATAATGTGTTTCAGGGCTTTGTCCGAAATCACTGCTTGGCTCGAGGAGAGCGCGCATTTTTCAAGCTGCTTGGGAATCAGGTAGTTCCGAGCGATATGCATTTTTTCGGCATCTGAGTACCCTTCAAGAGCAATTACTTCCATGCGGTCCAATAACGCTGGCGGAATGGAATCTAGACTGTTTGCCGTGGTAATGAACAAGACCTCGGAACAATCAAAGGGCAAATCGAGGTAATGATCTAAAAACTCCGCATTTTGCTCCGGGTCCAACAGCTCTAGCAGTGCCGAGGCCGGATCTCCTCCCGAAGCCCACCCCGTTGAAATCTTGTCCACTTCATCAATGAGAAAAACGGGATTTTGCGATCCAACGCGTTTGAGCCCTTGGATCAGCTTGCCGGGCATTGCGCCGACATAAGTACGTCGATGGCCTTTTATTTCCGCTTCATCTCGCATCCCTCCGACCGAAAATCGGAAGAACTTCCGCCCCAGCGCCCGTGCGATGGATTTTCCCAGACTGGTTTTTCCGGTACCAGGGGGCCCCACAAAGCACAGGATGGTCCCCTCGGAACTCGCCTTGAGTTTTTTTACTGCCAAGAACTCCAGGATCCGCTCCTTCACTTCTTTAAGTCCGTGATGGTCTTGGTTCAAAACTTTGCGCGCGTGGCTCAAACTCAGATTGTCGTTCGTGCGAACACCCCAGGGCAGCGAGGTCGCCCAATCCAAATAACCAATACTCACCGAAAACTCGCTAGAGGCTTCATTCAAAACGTGAAGCTTTTCGATTTCTTCTTCAATGCGCTTGCGGGTTTCCTCTTTGATAGAAAGCAGTTTCAAACGCTCTTCAAACTTTGCCACGAGCTTGGATTTATCGTCTGCCGCTTTACCAAGTTCTTTTTGGATCATGCGGAGCTGTTCGTTTAGATAAAACTCTTTTTGAGCAGCAGAAATTTTCTGGTGGATGTCGTCCTGTATTTTCTTTTGGACGGACTGGACATCCTGTTCTTTCTGCAGAAGTACCAACAAGCTACGCAACCGCTCGCGAACGTCCGGATTCGATAAAAGTTCCTGATAGTCCGAAATGTCTCGAATGAGAATCGAGGCCATGAAATCGGCGAGCTTCGCTGGCCCATCAATATTAACCAGGGCTACTTTCACTTCCTCGGAGATAAGGGGATTGTCCTTAGAAATTTGTTTAAACTGGGAGAGTGCGGTGCGCAATAGCGCCTCAGTCTCAGTGTCTCTCTCCACCTCATCTACGAGGTAACGCACATTGCCCACGGTGTAGGGCTCTGAGCTGACAATTTTCCTCAGCTCAAAACGCTGCAGACCAGTGAGCAAAATACTCACTTGGTTGTCTGGCAGGTTGATCTTCTTTAAAATCCTTGCGGCCACTCCATAGCGGCAAAAGGGCCCCAGCTCTTCGGAGTCGACCTGCCCCTCTCGCAAACCTTCGGCAGGAAGCCCAGTGAGCGTGGTGGCGGGTCCAGCAGCTACCTCGACGCGATCTTTATCTCGGGTGAGAAGCACGCCCACATGACCCGCACCTTCCATTACATGCTCGATCATCTTGGAGAGCTTACCTTCTGGCAGCACCATGGGAACGACCATGCCTGGAAAGAGATTGGACTGCAGAACGGGGAGGATAAAAAGATTGGGGGGCAGAATCTCGCTCACCGGCACAATATCGGTCGGCGGACGAGCGGGCTTGCGTGGGGCATTTTCAGCGGGGGCCTTTCCATTATCCAGCATACGCTCGAATAATAGGAACCCTTCGGCAGGAGTCAAACTGCTGAACGCGAAGTCCTTGAAAGAAAAAAAGAAAACGACAGAGAAACCCTAATGGGTCCCCCTGCCGAATCCAATCTGAGTAGGTGTTTGGCCGACTTTATCGCAAGCTTAGCGCTTAGCGAGTTCGTCTTTAACAGCGCCCATCAATTCAGCAGTGGGCACCGCACCTTGGGTCAAAAGGCATTTATTCGTTGCACGAGTCCAGCGAGCTCGGAAGTCCTCTGGGGTTTGAGCTTCTTGAACTGGGCGTTCTGCGCCTTCGTTCACAGCGGCTTGTTCCACCATTCCGTGCACACCTTCCACTGCTTTTTCGGCAGCAAACGACTGGCTCGAAATCAAAACTACTACAACAGCACTCAACAACAGCTTCATGAACCTACTCCTTAAAACATTCACCTACGTTTTGGCGGCACTGCCGCGCACAACGTGCTACTCCCGGGTATTTTGCAAGCGCCGTACCACCCGCTCTGCTAGCCACAAAAGGCTAGAGTTCCCCGGCTCAGGGCCTGTCTTTGCGGCAGCCGCCAAGGCGCCGCGAGTAACTGCTTGATATTCTATCTGGACACTGCTGTTTATGTTCCCGACACAGGGGTGACGTCTTGCGGCCACCGTGCTAGTGTCCCCGCTCGAGTCTGGGATTCACAACCCGTATTCTAGCCGTATGCTAGGAGGAGAGTTTCAATGGAATCATTGGTTCAAAAAAAGGCCCCCGAGTTCAAAGCGACCGCTCTGGTAGGCATGGATTTTAAAGAAGTCGCGCTATCCGACTATAAAGGTAAGTGGGTGTGCCTGTTTTTCTACCCGCTGGATTTTACCTTTGTCTGCCCCACCGAAATCACTGCCTTCGATGACCGGTACTCCAGCTTTAAGGAGCTGGGATGTGAAGTGATTGGCTGCTCAGTCGATAGTCAGTTTTCACATCTCGCCTGGGCCAAAACCGCACGCAAAGAAGGCGGGATTGGAAAGCTCCAGTTCCCCGTGCTTGCGGACCTCAAAAAGGAAATTGGACGAAGCTATGGCGTCTTGCTCGAAAATGCAGGAATCACTTTGCGAGGCCTTTTCCTGATCAACCCACAGGGTGTGGTGCAGTACCAGTTGGTCCACGATCTGGGAATCGGACGCAACGTCGAGGAAGTGGTTCGCGTATTGAGCGCTCTTCAGGAGAGCGCCAAAACCGGCGAAGTTTGCCCTGCAAACTGGAGCCCTGGTGGCAAGACCATGAAAGCCGATCCAGAACGTTCAAAAGAATACTTCCAAAAAGCCTGATATTGAAAAGGTACGCGGTTACTTTCGGAGTCTTTCCGAGAGTAACCGCGCACTGAGAAACTTAGCGTTTTTTGTAGCCGCCCTTTTCTAGATTGCGGACGTACTCCATGAAGTTTTCGCGGCTGTCCAAGGCTTCATTGTAGCCTCCTCGACGATGCCCACCGCCTCCGCCACGGCCCTGCTGGCGACCGCCGCCTTTGGACTGATTCCTGCGATTTCGATCGCCCCCGCCCCGGTTGTCATTAAACGACGGCTCCGCTTTTCGGTCGCAGGCGGAAGTAAGCATTTCGCTCACCAACTGCTCTAACGAAACCCGTTCTTGCAGACGGCGGGTATCCAGTTTTCGGTACAGCGTCTGGGAAATAGAAACTTCCAATTTAGAGGGGTACTCACGAGCGCGCAGCGGCTGCGGCACCGGTCTACCCGACTGGCGCAAAGCCGCCAAATGCGAGTGCAGTTTGTCTTCCGCTGCGTAGAGAGCTTCTTTGCGTGAGGGATCGGCAACTCGAAGCTCAGGAAATTCTAAAAAGCCTGCTCGAAAAACAGCTTCTTCTCCGTCGAAATAGAGCTGGAGAGTATAGATATCCACTTCGGACTCAGGTTCCGCTAAGGGCTTTGCCTCAGAGCGGTAGGGGACTTCCTCTTCCGAAATCATCGGATCCATCATCTCCTCCGCGGTATCCTCTACCTTAGAGGCAGGGGTTCGGGCTTTTCGAGAACTGCTCTTGGAGCCCGCTCCGGGCTTCTTTCCTTCTGTCACTTGTTTCGATCCTCCGGCCAAGAATCAGGCCTAAGCGAACTACTATGCGAAACCGAACTCGGTTTTCAAGATAAATAGCGAATTCAAGGGCTTATTTGATGACATTGCAGACAAACTGACCCGACTGGACAGCCTTGACATCACCGTAACTTATTCACAAAATTGAGGAAGTAGCTAATTGGACCTTTTAAGTCTAATTAGCTGGAATTGCCCCCAAAAAGTGGTATGAATCACTAAGACATGCTGCGAATCAATCGAAAAATGGAATACGGCATCATCGCGTTGCTGTATCTGGACACAAAAGACGATCGCACCGCTAGCGTGCGTGAGATCGCAAGCGAATGCGGCGTCCCGGAACCGCTTTTGAGTAAAGTCATGCAATCGATGAAAAGCCGCGGTTTGGTCAGCCCAGTCTACGGAAACCACGGTGGCTACCGGTTGAATCAAACTTTGGCAGAAATTAATCTGCTCGATTTGTCGCAAATGCTTGTGGGCCCAGTCCAAGTGGCTGCTTGCTTAGAGCCGGGTAAATCCGATTGCCCTGCCCATTCGCACTGCACTTTGATCACGCCCATGTCGGTGCTGAACAAAAAGATCATGGATCTTTTTCAGTCGACATCTTTAGCCAACTTATCCAAGCGAGAGGCCTTATTATGAAGTTCCCTATTTACATGGACAATCACTCCACCACTCCATTGGATCCCCGCGTGCTGGAATGCATGATGCCTTATCTCACTGAGCACTTTGGCAACGCCGCCAG
>CAZTDN010000025.1:19979-51697 GCA_964611895.1 uncultured Pseudobdellovibrionaceae bacterium | reverse complement strand
CTTGCCACCCCCACCGCCGCCACCGCCCCCACCACCGCCCATGCCGTTGGCGAGTGGCTTCGCTTGGCCCTGGAGATTGGCCGCGTCAGCTCGCAAAGCCGCTGCCTGGGCTTGCAGGGCTTGGATGTCGGCTTGAAGGCCCGTGATCTCTTGGTCCATGGCTTCGATCTTGGTGATCTCTTCGAGAATGCCGTTGCTCACGGTTTCGCCGTACTTAAGTGCTTGGAGGTATCCCTGAGCAGATCGAACAACGCTTGGCGCTTCTGCCCAAACGCGGGAAGCATTCACCGCCAAAAAAACCGCCAGTACGAATTGTAATCCAAGCGCCATGATTAGCTGTCTCCCCCACCATCGCTGCTGGTAGACACAAAAGTTTCTTCGGAATCTCGAACATGCTGGGTAGTCTGTGGAGGCGCTTCTGCTCCCGGAGTTGGCGCTGGAGTAACCGCCCCAAAGCGCGTCACATCACTCAAAAAAGCTGGTGTTTCTCCAGCGGGAGTTCGCAACCCCAGCTTTGCAAGTTCCGATTTAGCCAAGACATAAAAGGCGTCGTAATTTTGCGCGTCTTTCGCCAAAAGAGTTGTCCGTGCGGCGTTGGCCACAGCTTGATTGGCTTCGAGCAGTTTGCCCAAGGTCGCCCGAGTGTCTGCCAGTCCTTTGGCAGTGGTATTGGCAAAAAGCGTTTTGAATTCTCTGCCATTGGTCGCCAGAGAAAACATATCGTCCGTAGTGGCAAGAGTGTTCTGTCTCGCAGCGCGCGCAGCCAGATCCATGGGAGCGGCACCGTCTTTCACTTCAAAGATTTGCGTGCGTTTGGTATCGGCAATCAATGGCAGTTTTCCTGCTTCGGCTGCTCGCTTTTTTTGTAAAGCGGCCAGCTTGGTCCGCGCTTCAGTGACTGCGCGATCGATCTTTCCAGCTTCGGCTCGAATTCCTGCTGCTTGCCCCGCAGCTTGGAGCGCTAGCCCTTGGTTCTGCTGCAACTGGTTTTGCAACCCTGGATTGCCAGCGCCTCCAGCGACTGCTGCGGGCGCAGGCGCTTCGGCAAACCCGGTGACCGAGACAAACAGGCTCAAAACCGCGGTCAAAATGGCTTTGTTCAGCTTCATAAGCACATCCCCCAAAAAAAACACCTTTTGCCCGATAGAGTTGCAATTCCGACGCCGAATTCCCAGGCTGGGCCCAGGCCTAGACCTGGGCTAAGTGTGCATTTTGGCGTCTAGAGCGTTGGGGAGTGTCCTAAAATTAGACAGTTTCCTCAGCCCGACCGCCTGGCGCGCACTCCCAGAATGCCGATCCCAGTCAGCCTAGAAATCCGTGTACTTACAGTGCGCACGCGCCGGCGTGCTGATTGCAAAAGAACCCGTAATTAGTCCGCTGCCCGCACGGCGAGTGGAGAAACGCTTTTAGGAGTCTAAAAATGCTCTTTCGCAAATCGGCTACACTTCTTACGGCACTTACTGTTTTGGCAGGGTGTAAGATCGAAACGACTGTCCCTACGGTGAAAATCACCAATAAGAACCCGCTGACTTGCTCTGCGATGTTGGCGTCGAGTGCGGGATCTTCGGTCGTGTCTGGGCAAGCAGCGCCGATAGAAGTCAAAGCCACCGGTGGTGCCGCTCCTTACCAAATCTTAAACACCGCCATTGGCTTTAGCAGCGAGACGGTGATTTCTCGCACCTATACCAACAACACCAATAGCAATCTCATCGAAGTCGACACTGTATCGGTTACCGATAGTGGCGGCGAAGTCACTCAGTGCAACTTTCAGATCACCGTAGCGCCTGCGGGCTCGACGCCTTCGTTGAGCTGCACGCTGGTCGCTTCTCCCGCAACGCCTGCGATCAACGCCAATGTCGGATTCGTCGCCACCGCAGCCGGTGGATCGGGCGCGTACACGTTTTCCCAGTTTGCTCTGGGCACCGATGGCACAATCGTCACGCCCTTTGCCACGACTTCCGCCACTCAGGGGTCGGCCACGGGCAAGTACAGCACTTCGGGTTTGCGCACTGCTTCGATCACTGTCAGCGATAGCTCCAGCACTGTGAGCTGTTCCACTTCGGTTAATGTGGCTCCCGCGCCCAGTGTAAGCGCCGTGTTTAGCCCAGCGTCTTCGGTGGTTGTGGGTAACGCGATCACGCTCACTGCGACTGCTGCAAATTTTTCGGGCACGCCAACCTACAGTTTTGCGACCACGCGCTCGGGAGTTCAAATCTCGAGCACGGGCAATGTGGCGACGGTGACTTCGAGTTCCGTCCAATCTGCATTTGATGTCGTGGTCACCGCCACCTCGGGCAGCCAGACGGCGACCTACACTGTGGTGGGCCTAAGCTTTACCGCTGCAGGTTCGTTGGGATGTTCTTTGGTGGTGCCTAGCGGCATTCTCTACACAAATCAAAACGTCTTGATCAGCGTGGTGCCCACCTCGCCTGCTACGGACCCGCTCGAAATCACGTACTTTGCCACTCAGTCCGATGCTGTGACCGTGGCAACGACTGACTCTACTCGCACGGTAAAATACCCCGTGGCTGGAGTGAAAACGATCTTGGTCCAGGCAAAGTCCAAAACGACAGGCGCGCTCTGCCAAGCCGGAGCGACCCTATCTTCGACGATAGAAATCACCCCTGGGTCGAGCGGTACGCTGTCCTGCACGGGCTACACTTCGATCAACCCGTCGAATCCACACGAGTACTTCTACGCATGGGCCACTATCACAGGTGGAACTGGCAGCACCAAAGTGAACACACTAACGATTACTCCGGTAAACGCCTGGGAAAACTCAGCCAATGCAGGATACTGGGTAAACGCGAACACAGCGTATATGACGTTCTTCTACACGGGTTCGTTCCGCATTCGATTTAATATCTCAGATTCGGCAGGCAACACCGGTAGCTGCACAACGACTCAGGTCGTCTGGTAATCCGGCGCCTAAGGGCGAGCGACTTTATTGAGTTTAAAGAGCCCGTCCAACGAAAACGATCCTGGGCCCGTGAGAAAAATCACGCTGTACCCACATAGGTACAAGAATGCCAGCTCTTTGACTTTCCACGGATCGGACGCGTGCACCACGGAAAACGCGGTCAACATCGTCCCTATCAACGGCAGTGTGGCCAGGCGGGTGGACAAACCCACCGCAACCAATATCGCACAGGCCACTTCTGAAAAGATCGCAACCGCCATCGTGACCGTGCTCCCCATACCCAAAGGATCGGGAAACATCCCTGCCCCTTGGGAGAACCCCTGGAGCTTTCCCAGCCCATGAGCCATAAACATCGTTCCGCCCGTCGCTAACCTGAGGAGCAATAAACCCAGATCCAATCGCATTGTGAATTCCTTTTAAATGGAGGAGCCGGTTGGTCCCGCCCCATTGGGGAGCAAAGACGCAACCGGCTTGTTGACAAGATCAATTCCCGATTTCTTTGACCAGATCGGTCGCACCGTAAATCTTATTCATCGCTTCGAGCATTCCCGCCGAATGTACGGAGACCGCACGGCTGACCACATCGTCATAGAGGTAATTCGCTGTGAGCGACTCGATGTTTCCATCGAAAATCAAACCTACCAATTCACCTGCTTGGTTCAGCACGGGGCTGCCGGAATTTCCTCCGATAATGTCCGCGGTCGACACAAAGTTGAACGGAACACTGAGATCCAGGCTGCTCTTGGCCGCGTGCCAGGATGGCGGCAACACCCAGGGGTCCCGCGCGCCGTGGGCCGTTTCGTGATCAAACGCGCCCCCCAACGTCGTCATCGCCGCGACTTGCTTGCCGCCGGATGACTGGTAACCTTTCACAGTGCCGTAGGCGAGACGCAACGTAAAAGTCGCGTCCGGGTACGTGCTTGTTCCCTTGATCGAGAACAAAGCTTTGGCCACTTGGGCGTAAGCTTGTTTTTCAACTTCATCAACTTTGGTTTGGTACTGCACCTCCAAGGCCCGCGCCGCCTTGTCGATCGCAACCGCTGCTTGAATCATGGGGTCGCGGCTGGACTTGATGGCGTTCAATCCCCCTTTGGCAATTAGCTTGCGAATATTCACATCATCCAAGAGACAATCGTCCACCAAGCGGCGGGCCGTCTCCTCGGCGCTGCGGCCACGCAACACCTTATCGACGAGAGCGTGTTCGTATCCAAAATGGGCTGCAAACTCCGTCAGCGAAGCCGTCAACAAGGCGACTTCCAACTCGCGGTAAATCGGGTCTGGAGAATAGAGTTTTTGCTCTAGAGTTGCTCGGCCGGAATCACGGTAAAGCGGAAGCCGTTTCTCGTTGGGCTTGGCGTTTTCGGTAGCAAGGCGCACGAGCGTGCGTGCAATGCCGAACAGTTTGGAGTCAAAGGCATGTCCTAACTCCAAAAGGGCCCGTCTGCGGAGAATTTTGCCATGTTCTTTTTGGGCCGCGGCAATCTTATCCCAAGCGTCGACGAGATCTTGCTGCGACGGATCGGCCAAGAGTTTCGCACGGAGCTGGTACTCTTCGCGCTGTTTTTTGGCGAGAAACCGCTCATCCTGCATGCCCTTTAACATTCCAGATAAGGCTTTGCGCGAGTTCTGCATGCCAAAAAAATCGTCTTGAGCCTGGCGTGCGGCTTCGGCGCTGCGCTGTCGGTAGAGTTGTAGCGTGTTCTCCCGACGGGTAATGAACTGCAAATTGTATCGAAGGCGCTCATCACGCAAAAACTGCAAAGCGTCCGTCGTAAACATGCGATTCGTCGTGCCGGGATGGCCCGATACAAAAATCAGGTCCCCATCTGCAGCCCCTTTTGAAGACCATTTGAGGAAGTGATCGATCTTTGCTGGCTGGCCATTTTCGTAAACGCGAAAAATGCACATGTCCAAATTGTAGCGGGGGTACTCAAAGTTGTCGGGGTCCCCGCCAAAAAATGCCGTCCCGTACTCAGGCGAAAAAACCACCCGCACATCAGTGAATTTTTTGTACCGGTAGAGATGATACTGGCCGCCTTGGTACAGAGTGATCACATCACTGCGCAACCCGGTTTTTTCCAAAGATTCTTTTTCTATGTTAGCGATCGCGTCCCGGCGAGCCGCAAAGGCAGCGGCTGCGTCCATGTCAGCACCCACTGCAGCGTTCACTATTGCCGTGACGTCGTCGATAGACTCCAGCCGATTCAACTCCAAACCTTTTGCGGGAACTTCTTCGGCTTGGGTTTTGGCTAAGAAACCGTCCTTATAGTAGTCTTTTTGCGCCGTTGAGATTTCGTGCAAAGTGTGGGCTGCCACATGGTGGTTGGTCAACACCAGCCCGTTGCTAGAGATAAATGACCCCGAACCGCCCGTATTGAAACGCACCGAAGATTTCATCACGTGCTCAGACCAGGCGGGGGTGATTTCAAAACCGTACTTTTCCTGGATTTGTTTGATGGGAAGGTTGTTATAAACCCACATCCCCTCGTCGGCGCGCGCCGCCCCACCCGCGAGCACCAATGCCATTAGACTCAAAGAAAAAACAACCGTGTGCATCACAAATCCCTCACTATTGCTGAGCGTTTAGCACGTTGCGACAGACGCTAACAAGAGCGATGCTATCCAACAATCCACGGAGGCACCTTTCCGTTTACAGTTGTACTCGCTGCGTCAGGGGTGGTTGAGGTCGGGGGGCTCGAGGGTTTTGAGTTCTCTTTGGATAAACGGCAGTTTCTTCAATAGTTTCGGTGCATTCGACGCTATAAAGGCAATGACGCCGCACTTGATCGATCTTCCAATCAAGCAGAGTACGAACAAGTCCCACAAGGGCATGCCGGTCAGTGCAGCGATGCCGATGGCGGGAAACTGCACCATGGGACTCATCGAAATGAGCAAGAGCGCCACCTGACCGTAGCGATCGAAGAATCCGTCCATCCACTTCCAGGCATCGGACTGGAATGCACTCGGAGCCAGCTGCATTACCCAATTCACATCCCAATGGATGGCCCACGCGAGCAAAAGCCCGCCCAGCGCCGATCCCAGGGCAACACAGAAGGCCGCCCAGAGCCACTTGCCAGGTCGAACAGCCACCGATGAAACCAAAAGCGCGTCCGTCGGAACGATGAAAATAAAAAGATCCGCGCCCGCCAAAAATCCCACCACCGGAAAATACCACCACCGATCCACAAACCGCTGCAAGTGGCGAACCCACGCGTTGAGTTCTGAAAAAAGTGAATTCTCTCTTTTAGCTGGCGCAGGCATAGGCTAAGAATACCGGCATGCTTTCTCTAGCGACATATAAAGTAACTCACCTTGTTGGCCTTTCCATGGTGCTCATTTCTCTGGGTGCACTCATTGTTCACCAAAAAGGACCTCTCAGTAAACGCACATTAGCAGTTACCCACGGCATTGGCTTGCTGTTGGTGATCGTCTCAGGGTTCGGCATGCTCGCGCGCTTGGGGGTGCATTCCTTTCCAAGCTGGGTGGTTGGCAAACTCATTATTTGGATTATCCTAGGCGGCTTCATGGGCCTCGTGCCCCGATTGCGAAACAAACGCGCGGGGCTGCTCTGGTGGAGTTTGGTTCTGCTTACGGGCGTGGCCGCATGGTTAGCGACTTCGAAACCGGGAGTAATCTGATGCTGAGTGGAAACTTGATCCGTTTTTTGGAACCCTTGCTGTACGCAGCGTTCATGCTCTGCTTGTTTATTTGATTTATGAAACATCTTTTTTTTCTGGCGGCTATTCTGCAATCCACCTCGCTGTTCGCGCAGGTTCCGGATCATATTGAGAACAAGAATTACAGTCCCGAAAAGGGGCTGGTGATGACAGAAGACAAACCGTCAGAGCGCTTCTCCGTTCCGGAGTGGAAAAAAGCCTCTCAAATTCCTCTCCCTTCCTGCACCAAAGGCACTCGCGTTTGGCGACTGCTCCACAAAAGCAAAATAGAAGCCACTGCGACCAAAGATCAAAATCTGCCCGTCAAAGGTGGGTTTTCGCGATTCCATGCAGTGGGGCAATCTGCCTTGAACGCTTTTAAAGGCACGGGTGTTTTGGATTTAAGCTCCTGGGAGTCGGGTGTCCCTGCGCGCGATTACCGCGTGCAGAAGCACGTCTTTTCGGTGGAACAGGAAAACAAAAGCGTCGTGCCGTTTACCTTTTCACTCGAGATTTGGAATCCTAAAGCCGTAGATTGGGAGTCGCCGCTGGTTCTCAATATCGTGTTCTTGGGTGAACCCATTTCGCTTACGTTTCCGGTCCGACTTCACAGCGATGGAAAGACCGTACGCGTTTCTTCTCCGGAGGCAAAACGGTTTACGTTTCTTCAGCCCTCAAACATGGGCACTTTCGCCAAACTTATGACGCTTTGTAATCACAAATCTCTCGCGAGCTTTGTGGATCTTTCGCTCGACCTGCAGTTCGAACCCACTTGCAAATGACACCTGCGGTTTTCCCGCGTAAAATAAACCAATGGCATTCAACCCTCGACGCTTGCGTGTGTTGTTGCTCACTCACCCCACCCTGATCCCACCCGACCAGCCAGCTCCTTCAGAAATCAAATCGGCTCCTTGGCGTGCGGAGTGGGATGTTGCGCAGGCCCTGCGTCAACTCGGTCACGAAGTTCAATTTGCCGGTATTGGCTCCGAAGTCGGCACCATCCGCCGCTGCGTGTTTGAGTTCAAGCCGCATATTGCCTTTAATCTAACCGAGGAATTCGACGGAGTGGGTCACTACGACCAAAACATCGTGAGTTACTTGGAACTGCTTAAGGTGCCGTACACCGGCTGCAACCCCCGTGGCCTGATGCTCGCAAGAGATAAAAGCCTTGCAAAAAAAATCCTCACTTTCCATGGCGTGCCCACACCAGCGTTCGAGGTATTTGCACAAGGGGCTCCGGTGCGTCGCCCCGCACACCTAAAATTTCCACTCATCGTGAAATCCATCAATGAAGAGGCGTCGTTGGGAATTTCCCAGGCTTCGATCGTTAATGACGACGAAAAACTCGAAGAGCGAGTCGCGTTCATGCACGAGCATGTGGGGACAGCAGCCATTGCCGAGAGCTACATCGAGGGTCGGGAGCTGTATGTGGGAGTACTGGGCAATGTTCGTCCAGAGACGTTTCCCATTTGGGAGCTGGTCTTTCCTTCCAGTCAGGCCTGGCCCATCGCCACTCGCCGCGTGAAGTGGAACAACGCCTACCGTGAAAAACACGGCATCTACTCAGGCGAAGCCAAAGGCCTCAGTCCCGAGGTGGCTTCGAAGGTCAAAGACATTAGCCGCAGGGTCTACCGTCTATTGGGACTCAACGGCTATGCCCGAATGGACCTGCGTTTATCCCCAGACGGAAACGTTCACGTTATCGAGGCTAACCCCAATCCTCATATTGGTGCAGAAGAGGACTTTGCCCAGTCTGCGCAAAAGGCGGGACTTTCCTACGCAGAGCTGCTCTGGCGGATCGTAAACCTTGGATTGCGCCGTCGCCCGCTGATGGAATAGAGCGGCGGAGCGCCACTCACCAAGCCCGAATCAGTCGCTTTTGCCATAGGTGAAGTAGTTTTCAGTCGTGCTGGAGAACACAGACTCACCGTCGACATCAGCATGGACTTTGAACATCCCACGCAATTGGCCGTTATCCGTATCGTAGTCCAGTTCATCATAAGGGAGAAAAAGCTCAACGCTGTCTTCCGCCCCAGAAGAAAACTCCGTATGCAAATACAGCGGCTTGAACTTGGTCGCGACTCCGACTTGGCCGTCTGAAGTTTTGTAACTTCCATTAGAATCCGTCAGTGGAGCTCCCGTATCCCGATTGAAGAACAGAGCGTTGAAGCGGACTTCGGTTTCTTTTAGAAAGTGTGAGGTAAAAGCCAGCTCAATCAGCATCCCCTTTTTTCCGTTGCGGTACACATTGTGGGTCGTATTCGAAGTAACATCTGAAATATTCCGACTGCTGCTCCACATATTGTAGTTGTAGGTCAGATCTTTGAGAGCTCGGTACCCGGACTTCGGGCCAACCTCGAAGTAATTCTTGGCAAACTTGGAAGCGCCAGAATTACCCCAAACCTCAAAAGCGTGTCCGGACACTCGGCTCAACGAACCTCCGCCGGAACCCGGATTAAGAAAGGCCGCCTCACCCGGTGCGAGCTCGTAAGACCAGCTCGACTCGGTCCCAGGTCGCCATGCCCAGTCTCCGTCGTCATAGGAATAGCATCGCACCCAAACGCAAAGGGTCTCACCCGTGTTGTTGATAACTCGCAAGTCCTTGTGATGACGGATATCCCCGTCTTCCGGGCGATCCGTATCTGCAAAGGAATATGAGTTGGGAGTTTGCGCAGAAGCCTTACCGATTTCGGCGTCCTCATCATATTTTAAGGCGTTCAGCCGCGCATCGGTAAACAGGTTCTCTGTGCGGCTCTGAATGGCGGCAAAAGCTTCTTCCCACGTCACGAATCCGCTATCATTCGAATCCACATTGGCGATTTGATCGCAGAAAACCGAAGCCATGGCTTGAGTAAAAAATCCTCCCCGAGCGCGGTTGATCCAACCAAACTGCGGTGCCGTTGCTGCGGTGATTTCGGTAACGCCTCGATGTTGGAAAAAGAGCTGATTGAATATTTCCCAAACCGCAGGAGTGGGCCGAGGCGCCTGGAACGAAAAGTTCCCCGGGCTCGAGCATTTTTCGGTCGTGATTACGGACAACCGCACACCTTTGTCGGTCAGCGCTTCTCGGATTTCATCGTTGTCGATATCGCCTTCGCTCGTAGCAAGGTATTCGCCGGTTTCGCTGTCATTGGCGCCATGGCCACAGTAGTAAAACCAGATCGTGTCATCGCTGCCAGTATTGAAGTCTCGGATGGTCTCCAAAACCTGGGACTTGTTGATGGACTCTCCGGTGAGTGTCGCAGTGTCGTAACGGTGCTCCTTGCCCTGAAAAGTCTCGCTCAAAACTTTCTTGAGCTGGTCTGCCGAGGCCACGCAGCCCGGCCCGGTGTCCGCACCGACTTTGTTTGCGTTGGTATCAATGACAAACAAAACCCAAATCTTGGAATCGGCCCAAGCAACGTCCCCCCCAAACAGGAACGCCGAAAGCAACCCGAATCCTAACCAAGTCGTGCGAAAACGCATAAGATACCCTCTTTTTATTCGTGACAGGGCTCTACCACAGCCCCCTTTTCAAATGCCATAGATTTCAACGACCTCTCCAGGTAGTCTGCTGCCTGCTGGAGCTTCGCTTGAATCCCCTACCCATTGACGCACATTTAGAACCCATCGCGAATTCGCTCGAAACGCACCCCACCCTGCTTCTCCAGGCTCAGCCTGGGACTGGAAAAACCACCCGTGTGCCTGCACGCCTTCTAGAATCTTCCTTCTGCCAGGGGAAACAGGTGTGGGTTCTGGAGCCCCGCCGACTGGCAGCTAAGCTAGCGGCCCGTAGAGTGGCTCAGGAATTAGGTGAGGAGCTGGGTGAGACCGTGGGCTACCAGTTTCGGTTTGAGAAAGTAGCCGGCCCCAGGACGCGGCTGAGATTTCTCACTGAGGGGATGCTTCTGCGCCATCTACTGGGCTCGCCGCAGCTGGAAGGCGTGGGAGCCGTGGTTTTGGACGAGTTCCACGAACGCAATCTGCAAGGCGATTTGGCGCTGGCGTTGTTGAAACGGTTGCAGCAAACCACACGTCCTGACCTCCGGCTGGTGATTATGAGCGCCACCCTGTCCGTGGGCAACCTCGAAACCTACCTCGGTTCCCCGGCACAGATCTCCATCGCCGCCCCACACCACTCTCTGCAGATTCAGTTCTCCCCGTCGACAAATACCCCTTTGGAAAAGGCAGTAGCACGCTCACTCAAAGAAACCCTGGCCTCCCCACACTACCCTGGGGGAGACTTTTTGGTTTTTCTCCCAGGCATGGCAGAGATTCGAAAATGCGCCGACGCGTTGGCGCCTCTGGTCCGAGAGCGTGGACTCGCTCTGCACCTGCTGCACGGGGACCTATCAAAGGAAGAGCAGGATCAAGCAGTCTGCCCAGGCCCCTCCACGAAAGTCATTCTATCAACCAATATTGCCGAATCGTCATTGACCATCGAGGGCGTAAACGTCGTCATCGACTCAGGCCTGCAACGCGTATCGAGCACTTCTTCCTGGTCCGGCCTGGCGTCTCTACGTACGCGCACCATTTCCCGAGCCTCCGCCATACAGCGAGCCGGACGGGCGGCCCGAACCGGGCCCGGGCTCTGTGTGCGCCTTTACTCTGCGGGCGAGTTTGACCACTGGCCATCGCATGAAACCCCCGAAATTCTGCGAGCTGACCTCACCCAGACTTTGCTCGAGCTCAAAGCACTTTCTATCATCGATGAGTCAAAACTGGATTGGTACGAAGCTCCTCCATCCACCGCTCTACAAAACGCTCGGCACTTGCTCTACCGATTAGGAGCGCTAAACGCAGCCGAACCAGGAGCTGCCATCACCCCGCTCGGTGAAAAGATTGCAAAGCTCCCTGTGCACCCGCGGCTCGCGCGCGTGCTCCTCGAAGCGCGCGAACGAGGATGCCTCGGGGGCGCACTGCGACTAGCGGCGTTGATTTCGGAAGGACAGCTCCAAAGCCTGGATGCATTGGAAGACGCGCAAAAAGCGAGTGTTCCTCGACGGGCGCTGGAGCACTTGCAGAGTTTTTTCCCCGAAAAAGGCAGCGGGCCCTATCAGCCCGATGCGCTTGCACAGAGTTTGCTAACAGGTTTTTCGGATCGTGTGGGCAAGCTGCGCGATCCCTCTGAGACAGAACTGATCTTAGCGACCGGTGGGTCGGTTTCTGCGCCTTCACTTGCGGGGTTTCGAGAAAAGTACTTTTTGATTTTGGACGCGCGGGAGACCCAGGATCGCTACCAAAATCGCACTACTGTGCGGGGAACTAGTGTCGTCGCATTGGAACCGGAGTGGCTATTTGACTTGCGCCCGCTCGGCGTCACCGACGAAACCCAGATCGAGTGGGACGCAATCAAAAAACGCGTCAGCTGCCGACAACGACTCAAGTACGAATCTCTCACTCTGGAAGAATCCGAATCGGCGCCCGAGCCAAATGCGCAGACACTTGCCATTCTACTACGCGCTGTCTTTGGGATAACAACAGAGTCGGCAATCGTTCTCACTCCGCATGAATGGATCGAAAAGCTCTCGGTTTTTTCTAAAAAAGAGAAACTGGAGAAAATTTTAGCCCGGCGGCAGCTCGCACAAGAACTCCATGCGTGCAAGCCTTTGGGCGAGACTTTGTTGCAGGCCCTTTCGCCGGTCTGCTCGTGGCAAGAGCTCACGGAGCTGGATTGGGAATCTGTGCTAGGCATTGCGCACGCTCTCCAGAAAGATCTTCCAGAAAGCATTACACTTCCCGGCGGGAGGAAAGTTGAAGTCCAGTACGCTCTGGGGAGACCGCCGTGGATCGAATCGCGGCTGCAGGATTTTTTTGGAATGAAACAGGGCCCCAAAATTCTGGGCGGAAAACTTGCACTCACACTGCACCTGTTAGCGCCGAACTACCGCGCAGTCCAAGTAACAACCGATCTGGAAGGATTTTGGAAAAACACCTACCCCACAGTGAAAAAAGAACTCTCTCGAAACTACCCCCGCCACTCCTGGCCCGACGACCCCGCCACAGCGAAACCGCCAGCCCCAAAACCACCAAGGCGCTAGCGGGTAAACTCAATCAGGTCGACGTTGAGAGAAGTATTGGAGCAGTCCGCACCGATGGCATTGTAAGCTTCGAAAATAAACGTGTTGTGGGAGGTGAGCTTTAACCAAAACGCTCCATCAAACGCGGTCGCGCCATCGCGACGAGTGAGGTTTTCATAACAGTACTCTTCCCCAATGATCAGGGCATCAAAGTCGCGATTCACATTTCCGGCGTTGGCCTTGGTGAATTCATATCGACCTGCATCCAATTCAGGCAATGCGCCTCCAATGAGAGGGAACCCGGTGCCGATCGAAAACACGGGGTAATTGCGGGTCGCCGCCAGACTGAGATTGATGCGATCGTGCACCAGTGCCACGCTGACCTGCTCAAGTAGGAGCGCGGACATTCCATCGGCTTGTGCAATCACGTCGACAAAGGGCTTCACAAACCAATTGCCGCTGGCTCCCGCTCCCGGTGTGTCCTCGACAAAGGTGCCGCAGTTCGTACCATCCCATGTCCCCAAACTGTTTCCCGCATGATCGACCAGGGCCACTGCGGGAAATCCATCTTCGTCTTCGCCGGGGTAGTAGTTCAGCGCGCAGCTCGCGTGCAAATAGTCTGTGTAGTTTGGCTGGAGAAACTCCCACAAAGACATAGTGCTTACATTCAACCCGAGCAAGTCGCTGACCGCGGAGAGGGATTGTTTGTAATAATTGGGGGTGAAGTAATCTACCGTGACGTTTTGATCGTACACCCCAAAACCCAGTGGACGATACCGGGATGCGACACCAATGGCTTCCCCGGACTCCAGTTCGATATTCGTAAAGCGGTTTAAGCACTCAGTATAATCACCCCAGGAATCAGTCCCAACCACGCAAACACCACCGGTTCCATTTGCCCAGCTTGAATTGGCGGCATCCAGCCGCGTTCTGAGCGCAGCATCGAGTTGGTTGATTTGCTCGAGGAAAACTCGCATCGTCGAACAAGGCTTGAAAAATGCCGTGTGCTCCGTGATGGGGTAGGCGTCGTAGGTGCGTGTGCGTATCGCGATGAGATCCATGCCATCGCCTGGAGAAACGACGTTCAAGGGCGCGTAGGTGGGCGGAGTCGCTGCGCCATCGTCTACGTAGGGTTGGAAGAAAATCTCTCCCATCGGGAATACGCGGCCATTCGCCGGGTCTACGTCTCCCATGGGAATCACCCCTCGGTACGTGTTGGAGTGAATGACGGGCAGTGAACTGAACTGGTACCCATCCTCTGCGCAGGATACAAAGCGCTGAAGCCTCTTGGGCGCCACTCCACAGCCCACTAAGCCGGCTAAAAGCATTGCAGCCAGACTGAATTGTAAAACAGGCTTCACCTGCGTCTTTTCGGCTATTTCCGCGGTTTGAATTAGGTACGCGGTTACTTTTGGAAAAAGTAACCGCGTACCGTTTTCAGCTGAATAAGAGATAGGCAGCTTTTCAACCCGGGCTCCTTTATAAGCCATTGAATTACTTAGACTATATCCCGACCCCCCGTTGGCTCAGCAAGTGCATTCTCCCAGTGTATTAGGGGGATTCGTGCGTACGGCATTATTCTTGGTTTTCAGCTTGGGATTGAGCACCACACTAGCCCACGGCAAGGAGCATGAAACACTAGACGCGATGCCTCGTCCAATCGTTTCCACACCCGACATCTACCGCCTGATTTGTTCTGAAGCCGGCACCCTCAAGGGCAAGTCCCTCGACGACAACTGGCAGCCCATCACCCTCAGCACCGAGCAAGGGAATCTCCAAATGGGAGTTCAAAGAGAAATGGCCCACCTCTACGGGCAGGGTTGGGAAAAAGAGTGGAAGAGCCACCCACAATCAGCCTCGATCTCTAAACTGATCCAAAACCAATTCCCAGAATGGAATCGCAGCGAAGGCAAACTCACGTTGATGAAATTTTCGGCCACTTGGTGTGGGCCGTGCCAAATACTTGCTCGAGAGTTCGGACCGAGAAAACAAGCTTTGCTCGATGCAGCGGGGGGCAGCTTGGATATTCAAGAAATCGATACCGACCAAAACCCCCAGTTAAGCAATCAGTACTCGGTGAGGAGTTTGCCCACGGTTCTGCTTTTGGGAGCGGATGGAAAAGAAATCTGGCGTCTGGACTCCCTCCCGACGGTAGACGAAATAGCCAATCGAACATTGGCCGCGGCGCGCGCACTTCCCCGCGCTCCCACTTCTACTCTGACGTTTGAACCCAAGACTTTGCCGCCCTGCCCAGAGCCGGAAATGAAGCCTGAAGTCGCAACGGAAACACCTCAGAGCCCTCCTCCGGTGCTCAAGGTCAAGGTCCAACTCAAATCGCTAGCTATTGTAAAAAACCCCAAACTCCAGCCACCCGAGCTCAAAAAGACATTCTTCGAATCCATGTGCTTGGACGGTGGCGAGCTTTCGGCACAGACGAACGACGGGAAATGGGTCACTGTGTACCTCGACTCCAAATCCAACTCCATTCAACCCCCACCGGGAGTGACGGCGACCTGGAAGGACGCGGAAACCTTGCAAGAGGAACTAGTGGATTTTTATCGACGCAAAGGCCCTAGTTTTAAAACGCCAGAATCGCAGCAAAGGGCTGCCGCCTATGTGAAACATATGGAAACAAACGGCGAAATACTGGCTGGGCACAAAATGCGCGCAACCGACGAAGCGCCACCAGAGCTACAAGAGTGTCAGGAGATCGCAGGCTATGCCAAAAGCGCTGCTCCGGTGACTCCCGCTGCTACCGTTCGCCCTACGCTGCCACCAGTGCAATCGAAAGCAGCAAACACCAACCCAGGGTGGCAGTTTGCGGTACTCAGCACCGACAGCCAGGGAATTCCTAACCATGCCCATTGCCAGGCCAATCTGATTTCTCAAGAGGCCGGCCTATGCGTGGCAGCGACTGCCGCCCACTGCTTTGAAAAGGCTGTGAACCAACACCAACCGAAAGAATCCGACGGAGTGTACGCGTTCCAAGCCCAGCTCAAGATCCCGGGCTTTGGCGGTGCGGTGAACACGGCGGTGCGCCTCAATGCTAAACAATTTGCCGACACGTCAGACTCCGCAGGGAACGACACGGCCCTGTTTAGCTGGTTCTGCCCTGCGGGAGGCGGAAAACTTCCACTGGTCAACCTAGGTACCGCGAAAGAATCGACGGAGTTCCAAGGCGGTTTTAGCGGCAAGATTACTCGGTCTCCCGGGCTTCACCCCGCGACCTTCGCAAGAAAATCCGATTCCGGAACTACCTGGGTAAATCAAAACGACGCCGGCAAAGCAGAAAAAGGAGATTCTGGAGGCGGGCTGTTTACCAAAAAAGAAGATGGCTCGTTACTCCTGGTAGGAACGCTCAGTGGGCACGCTAAGGACAACCAGAAACTCTGCGCCTATTCCACTGGCGAAGCGCTGGATTTTTACCACAAAAACCTCGAAGCCTTGATTCAAGCCAACACGGGTTCCAAGCGATCCAAGCCGGTTTTTGCGAGTACCGCACGATAAAGACGTTGAGTGGGCGTTTGCTCCCCCGTGCTCATTTGCACCGCCACATAAAAATGGTACACCCGCCGCGATCGAAAACGCGTTAGCTCTCCCGACACTCCCAACACAGCCAACTCTTTGACCGGATCGTCCATGAACTTGAAATAGCGATCCAAACAAATTCGCGTACTCTCTTGCAACGCCCAGCCACCCTCAGGGGAGGACGGCGAAGTGACTCGGATGACCTTGCGCAGGCGCAAAATATCTTCGGGCAGATTCTTGTCGAGATCATTTTGCGCGGATACTGAACGCAGCCGTGCAATCGCAGGAGGCAAGTCCTCTCGCCGTTGGAGGTAAAACCACTCGCGGATGTTCCCTATCACCCCCCCGGTGGCAAGCAGCTGCTGATCCAGATCAGGCAGCCACTGCTGCACCCGTTTGTGCAACGACGCTTTCGCTCGGTCCTTGATGCGATCGCGCAAGACATAAGTCGCCACCGCAAACCCGATGACAAAAATCCCTTGGTTGGTCGTTTGCACCAGATCAGGACGATTCCAAAACTGGACTAATGCCCAACAGAGCCCCGCAATCGCTGTTCCGGCGACTGCAGTCGTCTCTAAGAAACGGTGAGAAGGTGAATGCAGCGCCACGTCCAAGAACATCCTCGACTGGAAAAACTTTTTCAGCTGGCTCAGTCGCACGACGGAGTGCTCCTGCTCCTCGGCCGTCTGGGCCCGTTCCACTCTCTGGGGGAACCGCGTCCGGTACGCTGCTTCTTCGCGCTGGAGAACACTCAAACTAAAATCAAAAACCTTGCACACTTCGCGGTAACTCGCACAGTCCGCGCGCTCCCTGGCGACGGGGTCCACACTGTCAAAAGCGATGCGAATTTTGCCCAGGTATTTGACGTAGAAGTTGCTCAAGTACTCATCAAGTAGGGGCAGCACCGGGTCCCCCAGGCCCGACAGAGTGTCGAGCCGGCGGCGCAGTACCAGCAGGGATTCTGCCGTGCCTCTGATCTCTTGGAGCAGTCGCCCTAGCTCTTTGGCTCGCTGCGGAACAGGCAGGGAGAGAGAATGGGCCATGGTGAGCTGTCGTCGGTGCAAGCCCGCACGCTGTTTGAGCAACTCGCTCACCAAGGCGCCGATTTCTTTGTACCCCTCAGTCATCGTCTCGGACAGAACCCCACCGGCACCCAAGCGCGAGATCCGTTCGATTACTTGGAGCACATGGCCCAGAACATCGTGGTGAGTGGGGCGCGAAGGCATTGCTAAGCGCACGCGCGATCGAAAATCTTGGGAGAGATCCTGTTTTGCCCAGCGACTGACCTGAAATGAGCGGGGGATGAAAAGAAAAACATCTAACTGGGTTTCTGAGGCTTCAGGTCCACGATCAATCCATGCTTTAACTTCGAGGCTGTGTTCGTCGTGTCGGGAAAGACGCACCCCATGCTGGGCCTCGTGGATTGACGGCTGAGTTTTGGGATCTTTTGTCAAGTTAGGTTTCCATTATAAGGCGAGTGAGAGAGGATCACATATTGCGCCGCATTATCAGGTTGCACACCGCTTTGCCTGGGAAGCGCGGCGAGTTTCGGGTAATTTGGCAATACCATGAACCACATCGCCTATCTTTTGCTGAGCCTATTTCTTTTCAGCACACTGAACCCCACACCGGTTTTTTCGCAAATCGTGAAACAACCCCATGTGGAAGCAGAACTGGTTGCCTCAAAATCGGAAATCCTCCCCGGCACCCCGCTTCTCGTAGCGCTTCGACTAAAAATGCAGAAAGATTGGCACACCTACTGGCGCAACCCAGGCGACAGCGGCGAATCCACGCAAATTCAGTGGAAACTTCCTGCAGGTTTTACGGCCGGAGAAATATTGTGGCCTGCACCGCACCGTATTCCCGTCCCCCCGCTGATCAACTTTGGGTACTCGGACGAAGTGTTTTTGCTCACCGAAATTTCACCCAGCAACCGGGCGCCTGATCAGACGCACGTTACGATTCGTGCTCACGCGACTTGGTTGGTTTGCAATGAGATTTGCATTCCGGGCAAAGCAGAGCTTTCGCTCACACTTCCCTGGGCTCAAAGCTCGTCCAAAGATTCCGCCTGGTTTGGAAAACTGGACGAAGCCCGTTCGTCGGTTCCCGTGGCCAGCCCGGAATGGAAATCGCGCCTCAATGCGACAAGGACAAATCTGCAGCTCACTCTGCGTGGCCCGACAAACGGCATTCAACAGGCGATCTTCTATCCCTATTCCGAAACTCTCATCCAAAATGGAGCAGAACAAAAAGGAACTTTTACCGACGGCAAAATCGTTTTGGAAATACCCCGCAGCCAGTTTTCCGAAGGCGCACTCAGACCGGACGAGCTTGGTGGCATTGTCGTCTTTAACGCAGGAGCAATCCCCTCGATTGAGATCGCCCCCAAACTCCAAAGCGGGTCTTCAGGTTTTTTCTGGGAGGCCTTGTTGCTCGCTTTTCTGGGTGGGGTGATTCTCAACCTGATGCCGTGTGTTTTTCCCGTTCTTTGTCTCAAGGTCTTGAGCTTTGTGCAAAGCAAAGGCGCTCGAAAAAAACAACTCCACCATGCGGGTGCTTACACGATGGGAGTCCTGGTGAGTTTTTGGCTCCTCGCCGGGACCTTGATCGTATTGAGGTCGGGCGGCCAAGCTCTCGGCTGGGGATTTCAACTTCAATCCCCGTTGTTTTTGACCGCGCTGGCTTTTCTGCTGACGGCGATGGCTTTGAATCTTTTTGGCGTGTTTGAATTTGGAGACTCCCTCATGGGGACGGGACAGAACCTTGCAAAAAAAGACGGCTGGCTGGGCGCGTTTTTCTCGGGAGTGCTTGCGACCGTGGTAGCCACGCCCTGCACCGCGCCCTTTATGGGGTCCGCAATGGGGTACGCGCTCGCGCAGCCAGCTCTACCTTCGCTTGCGGTATTTACGTTTTTGGGACTTGGGCTCAGCGCTCCCTACGCCTTGTTTAGCGTTTTTCCCCAGTTCACGCGTTGGCTGCCCAAACCCGGTGCCTGGATGGTGGTGTTTAAACAGCTCATGGCTTTCCCCCTGCTACTCACCGTGTGGTGGCTCGTCTCGGTACTTGCATTGCAAAGTTCTATCGAAGCCGTTTTTCAGATTTTGCTGGCGCTGGTTTTCTTCGGCGCGGGCCTGTGGGTGTATGGATTGCCCACTAGGCGCAAAGTGCTGCAGACGGGGATTGCGCTGACCCTGATTGCCGGTTCTGTGGTGTGGGTCTTGCGAGAAATCCGCAATGCGAAACCGGCTTCGCTCAGCGCTTCGGCAGAATCCACCTGGCAACCGTTCAGCGACAGTGCGCTGCGCACCGCCCGGCTCAGTGGACGCCCGGTGTTTATCGACTTTACCGCTGCCTGGTGTATTACTTGCCAAGTGAACGAAAAAGTCGCGTTGAACACCCAGGCAGTGCAGGAACGTTTTGCCCAGAAGAATGTGATTCTTTTCAAAGCAGATTGGACAAACCAAGACGAGGCGATTGCCCGTCGACTCGAAAGCTACGGACGCAACGGCGTTCCGTTATACGTCTTATACCCTCCGGGAGAATTTTCCGAACCACGGATTCTCCCCCAATTATTGACGCCTGAAATCGTGTATTCTTTTCTGGAGGCCCTATGAAAAATTTTGTGCAGTTCCTCAAATCCTCTCCTACACCTTTTCATGCAGTGCGATCTTTGATGACCGAGCTCAAGGGGTTTACCCAGCTACGCGAAGCGGATAGCTGGAAACTCTCTCCTGGCGGCAAGTACTATGTTGTCCGAGGCGACTCGTCGATCATCGCGTTTCGGCTCGGCGCAAAACCGGTGGAAGAAACTGGAGTGCGCTTAGTCGGTGCCCATACCGACAGCCCTTGTTTGCATGTACGCCCCAACGCAGAACTTCGAGATCGCCACTACCTGCGCGTTGGAGTCGAGGTTTATGGTGGGGTACTGCTCTCTACTTGGTTTGATCGAGATCTCAGCCTCGCCGGCCGTGTCCATTACCAAGTGGGCAAAGGTTCTCGCTCTACGCTGATCGATTTCGAAAAACCCATTGCGTTTGTTCCCAATCTGGCAATTCACCTGAACCGCAGCGCAAACGAAAATCGCAGCATCAACAAGCAGACCGAGATGCCACCTCTCGTCGCTCTGAGTGCGTCGTGCGAGGACTTTGATGCCGCACTAATAAACGAACTCCGTCGCGCCGGAGCGAACGACGCGCAAAGCATTTTGGGATTCGACCTTTGCTTTTATGATGTTCAATCCCCTGGGATTGTCGGAATTGCGGGAGAGTTCCTGGCAGCTGCGCGCTTGGACAATTTGCTGAGTTGCTATGCCGGCTGTCGCGCATTAGTCGATGCGAACCCAGAAGTTACAGCGGTGCTCGTCTGCAATGACCACGAAGAAGTGGGAAGCGCTTCGGCCACGGGGGCTCAAGGAAACTTCTTGAAATCTGTCCTGGAACGACTGGCCCCTTCTCCAGAGAGTTACGCCCGGGCTGTCGCGCAATCGATTTTGGTTTCGGCAGACAATGCGCATGGTATTCACCCGGCCTATCCCGAAAAACACGAAAGCCACCATGCGCCGGTATTGAATTCCGGGCCTGTGTTGAAAGTGAATACCAACCAACGGTACGCGACCAACAGTGAAACCCAAGCATGGATGGCAGCCTGCGCGCAGGAGGCCGGAGTTCAATTGCAAAAGTTTGTAGCGCGCGGAGACATGGGTTGTGGCAGCACCATTGGCCCCATCACCGCCTCCGTTACCGGAATTAAAACAGTCGACGTGGGAGTGCCGACATTTGCCATGCACTCCATCCGCGAACTTGCCGGAACGCGGGACATCGAAGATTTTTACCGATTATTGAAGCAGTTTTACCAGAGCTAGAGATGCCTTTTTTAAACCGCCCCAACGCCCAGGTTTTTTATGAAGTCGAAGGAGAACCTACCGCGCCCGCGGTAACTCTGCTCAACGGGTATGGCCGTAGCTCTACTGACTTTCGGGCAATGAGCCGGCATCTCGCCGGTAACGGCTACCGGGTCCTGCGTTTGGACAACCGCGGGGCCGGTCAAACCCAGAATGAACCCGGGTTTCAGGTTGGGGATATGGTCTCAGATGTTGTTGCCCTCTGGGATGCATTGGAAATTGCGCAATCGCATTTGCTAGGAATTTCTTACGGTGGTGTTCTTTCGATCTTAGCGTCGGCCCAGCACCCTACTCGAGTCCAGTCTCTAAGCCTTGTTTCGACGACGCCTTCGTCTTTTTTTGTCACAGTCGACAACAATCTATCAGCCCAATCGGCGGAAGAAGTCGAAAAATCTCTTTCGCGCTATTTTTCGCCCCAGTTTGCGCAAGCCAATCCGATCCTGTTCCGCTCTCTGGTAAAAGAAACCGCCAAGGCATTTTCAATCCCCGAGCTTCGTGTGCGGTCCGCTCAACAACGAAGCGCACTGGGAAAATTCGACTTCACGGCACTCTTACATTCCATTCGCTGCCCTGTTTTAATCCTCCATGGAGAAGCAGACGCCGTGATCAGCCCAGATGCGGCGGATGTCATGCACCGCGCAATTTCCCAAAGTCAGCTAGAGCTCCTGCCAGAAGTTGGACACCTCCTGCTTGCAGAAAACCCAAAGTTTTTTTACGAACGCGTCACCCGCTTTCTTAATACAGCGCATTAAAAATGAAACGGCGTTCCAACCGCTAGCGTGCATTATGCTTTGCAAGCAGTTCATTCCATAAGGAGAAAACATGAAGTTAACGACTAGTTTACTAAGCGCAGTTTTCGCATTGGGGATGGCAGCTTGCGCGCACAACAATGCCACCTCTACAGAAACCGCCGCAACCGCGGCAGAGCACAAGGAAACTTGCGATCATGCTCACCCTGGACATGATCACGCTCACGGCAAAGCTTGCGGTCACAAAGAAGTCGGTCACGGCAACCACACCGATTTCGATCATGACGGCCATTTGCATGCAAACCACAATGAACACGTAGACGAACACAAGGCGTGTCAAAAAGTCGATGATCACGGCCACAAACACGGCAAGAAATGCGGCCACAAAGCTGTGAAACACGGCGACCATATGGACTACGATCACGATGGCCATATGCATGCGGTGCATGGCGATCACGTCGACAGTCACCAAGGATAGTTGCAACCAGCACGAAAGAAGCGAAGCGTTTCCTACGGGATTCGCTTCGCGGCTTCGTAGCGCGTAAACACAGTCTCGCGAAAGTCCTTCAGTTTCATTCCCGGTTTGAGTGAAAGCCTTTCTTTTACGACCCCCGACTCCCGACAAACAAGCCCAGTCGCCAGCCCTTTTGTTACATGAGGGCGCCCGAGCACCCGACCATGCACTCTCTCCGACTGGACCTTCGGAGCTCGACTCATTGCCAGAAAACTCACTGGCAACGACCGCAAATCCACTCCCAGTTCCTTTGCGAAACGCGTCCACTCGGCTGTCGTGAAATGCTCCGCCGCGGGCGGTGCAAAGAAATGGCACCAATCACTCCCGCTCACACCACACCCAGCCGCATGAGGGCACGGGCCCAAAATAGAAAAACGAGATCGCATCCGCTCCCGCAACGCAACCACCGCTTGACTCATTTGAGGAGTGCCCGGTTCTACCCATACAAACCCTTCGGCGTTCTCCATAGCGAAAACGAGCGCGTCACGCGCCGAGGAACTCAACTCATTCCATACATGGCTTGCCACTAACCAGTACGGTCCATCTGGTTTGTTTTCGGAAAGGATCTCGGCAGTCACTCCGAGCTCGGTGAGTTTTGTCCTGGCAAACTGCGCTGCCCTCGCAGATCGATCGCTCAGCCAAGCCTTTTCCAAACGCCCTATTTCAAAAAGCGTCTCGGTGGCGACGCCTGTACCACACCCCCAATCCCAAACAGCCATGGAGGAGGGCAACGCGGGAGCCAACTCTGTCCAAACAGCGCGCCATTTCAGCGCAATCCTGCGTGCAAAACTGCGGTCATACTCAATAAGTTCCGAGGCAGTTTTCCAATAGTCGCTTCCGCCCGGTTGAGGGTGCAAAAAACGATCGCGCAATGCTGCTAAGATCTTCCAATCCATCCGCAAAGCTCTATATTACAAACGATGACCATTAAACAGCGAATCGAAGAAAAACTCCGCGCCGTCCTCCAGCCGAAACACTCCGAGGTCGTAAACGAAAGCGGCAATCACAATGTTCCCAAGGGTTCCGAAACACACTTCAAAGTCCTGGTGGTCAGTGGAGCATTTGGGGGCAAGTCGCTGCTGGAGCGGCACAGGATGGTTTATTCGGTGCTGGATCACGAAATGAAGGGGGGAGTACACGCTCTCACTCTTCAAACATACACTCCCGAGGAATGGCTGGCCTATCAGCCCGAACGCAAGTCGCCGCCGTGCCTGGGCGGTTCTAAGAAAAGTGATTGAGCTTTAACGACATTTAAACCCGGCGCCCTCTAAGGTGGCGCGGATTTTGTTGACGGAAATCTCGCAGTCTTCGCTCTGTTGCCCCGAAGCAACGGATTGGTTGGAACCGTTTTTGGAGTAAATCACTTCGCAGCTCCCGTCCGCGCGGTGTTCACTGCGGACGACGCGGGTGTCGTCCGCCTTTTTGCACGTGAGGGAAGCGGGTGTTCGACTAGGCTTTGGAGGCGCAGCGTTTAGGAGCCCGCCGCAACCCAAAACCAAAATCAACGCAAGAGTACGCATGAAGCCTCCGTGAACTCTTAGTTTACCCTATGGATTAGTAGGAAGAGCAACCCAATAAAGTGCAGGCGGCACCCACACTGCCATCGGTGAAAATATTGCAAACGCAGGAGTTGCAATCGATCATGAAGCTTTCGCCCACAGCGTATTCTCGTCCATCAACCGAGCAGGATTGAGTGATCGCAGTAGGATTGTCTATCGACCCATACCGGGTGGCTGGGCGTCCACACGCATTCAGTGCGACTAAAACGAACATGAAAAAGGCTAGGGCACGGTAGGTCATACGCCTTCTATAGAGCAAGGGGAGTGCCAGCGGGGTACGCACAGAATACAGCCAAATCCGACCAAGCTATGGACACCCCGCCCTGCCATAGCTTGTAAATACATGGATTTAAAGCATTAATCAGTGCCCATCTCAGTGACACGGCGTTTTGAGCCTACCTCGGCTTTTGTAATCAATGACCACGCATAGTGGATTAGGCGGCTTTGGGTTATACCCTGGCGAATGCAGCCATTTCCCAAACCCGAACCCGGACTCCCTCGCCTGGTGCTCGCCCCAATGGAGGGGGTGACCGACGCCCCCATGCGCGCCCTCCAGTCCGAACTCGGTGCGTTTGATTACTGCGTATCGGAGTTTTTGCGTGTTTGCGAACTGGTCCCTCCGGCAAAGGTTTTTTATCGCCACGTCCCCGAACTCCGAAACGGGTGCGCAACTCCGCATGGAACCCCCGTGCAAGTCCAGCTACTCGGTGGCAATCCCCACGCACTCGCGGGCTCTGCTCTGCTTGCCGTGGAACTCGGAGCCCAGGCTATTGACCTCAACTTCGGCTGCCCTGCCCCTACAGTGAATCGCAACGATGGAGGCGCAACTCTACTCAAAACTCCCGGGCGCATTCGCCAAATCGTGGCCGCAGTTAGAAGCGCGCTCCCAAAACAAGTCCCGGTATCCGCGAAATTGCGATTGGGGTGGGATAGCATCGACGCCATTCACGATACTTCTGCCGCAGCCGCCGAAGGAGGCGCGGATTGGATCACAATCCACGGCCGCACCCGTATGGCGGGATACGCTCCACCAATATATTGGAAGCCCATCGGCGAAGTCCGGCGCCGACTCCACCCGATGCCCGTGATCGCCAACGGAGATATTTGGAACATGGATCTATTTAAACTCTGCCGAGAACAAACAGGGTGCGAGCATTTTATGTTGGGCCGGAGCGTCTTGGCGAATCCGAACTTGAGTCTGGAAATCGCGGCTGAACTCGGAGTTCGGCCGGCGCATCAGGAGTTTGGCTCAGCTCCGTCGTCATGGTTAGCGTTGTTCGAAAGGTTTCAGGCCCACTACGCCCCGACCGAAGATCGATCTCACCGCCTTGCCCGCCGAATCAAGCAATGGACGGGCTACGCCGCTCGTCATGGAAAAGTCCGTTGGTTTGACAAAATCAAACGCTTGGATCGATATGAGGAAATTACCCAAGCGCTGCAAGAAATGTCGACACCATGAAAGTGCAAAATGTTTTCTTTGTTACCGTGGGCGCAATGAGTCTGGCCTTAGGTATCCTTGGAGTGTTCCTGCCCATATTGCCCACAACACCGTTTGTCCTGCTCGCGGCATTTTGTTTTTCGAAGGGCTCCCCCCGTCTCCACGCTTGGATATTGCGCAACCGCGTGTTTGGTCCCTTGATCCAAGATTGGCAGCAACATGGCGTGATCCGACGGCCCGCGAAGTGGCTTGCGACCATTTGTATATTTCTCAGTTTCGGAGGCCTGACTATGCTCCCCCGAGCGCCTTTGCTGGTAAAGGTCCTATTGGATCTTTTCGCTCTATGCGTATTGGGCTTTATCTGGTCGCGTCCATCCGCTAAGGTGGTTCGCTGAAATGGCAAAGTATTTAAGCATCGACACCGAAGCCACAGGACTGACAAAAGAATGCGTTCTCATTCAGCTCGCGTTCATTCCCCTAGATACCTCTACAGGAAAAGTCCACGAAGATTTGGGCAAGGAATGGCTCGTTCAATGCAAGAGTTTTGAGGAACTCAAACCCACGTTGAACCCCTGGGTGGTCGAGAACAACGAAAAGCTGATTCGCGATGCGCATGCCCATGGAATTACTCCAGAGTCACTGAAAGCCGAAGTCCACGCCTATTTAACCAGCCCCGCGCTCAAAGCGTTTTTTGGAGACGCGCGTCCGATTTTTTTGGGAAAGTCTCTCAGCGCACTGGACATTCCGTTGCTCACGCGCACTTTTGGTGAAGAGTTCATGCACAAACACTTCCACCACCACACTCAGGACGTCACCTGTGTCGCACGTTCTTTGGTGGATGCGGGGGTCTTGCCCCCTGGAACAGAGTCTTCGAGCAAAATCATGAAGCACTTTGGCGTTCGAGAGACCCCAGCTCACACCGCGTTGAGTGACGCCTCGGATATGGCGCATATTTACATCAAGATTTTGGACAAACTGCGATCATTAGCAAAACCATAAGGAGAATCCATGTCGGACGATGTTCAAGCGGAATTAGCAAGGCTCCGGGCAGAAAATGATGCCCTCAAAAAAACCAGTGCCAAAGGCCTATCTCTCAAAGTGAGTGAAAAAGGCGGGCTGTCTGTTTATGGATTGGGACGATTTCCTGTTACTCTTTACAAAGAGCAATGGATAAAACTCCTCGACATGGCCGGCGACATCCGAAACTTCATTCAGGCAAACGACTCCGCACTCAAAGCAAAAGATCGTTAAGCGGCAATCTCTTTGACCGTAAATTTGGCCAGGAGTTTATAGGAAGCGTTCCATCTGCACCCGGAGTGTACCGGTTTTATGCGGAGGGGGAGGCGCCTATTTATGTCGGCAAAGCCAGAAACCTCCGCCGCCGACTCGCTGGATACCGCCGGGCGCGCAGTGGCAAAATGCGCAAAATCGTTCAGAGCGCCATTCGCCTCGAGTTTGAATTGCACGAATCGGAACTCGATGCATGCTTGAACGAACTGCGTCTGATTCAAGAGGCCCGGCCCAAACTCAACATCGCCGGAGCTTTTAGCCACCGGTATCCCTTTATCGGCATCCGCCTGGAGAAAGCGGAATTGACCCTGGCCTTTACAACAACTCCAGACGTTTTGCCGGGCTATAGTTTCTTTGGGGCATTCCGGTCTAGATTCATTACCTCTGAGGCTTTTTTCGGATTGGTGCGGCTGCTCCAATATGTGGGCCACTTATCGCCTCTGAACGCCGCCAAAAGGAAACAATACAGCTACGAGTTTCAGTTTCGTCGGCTACCACAAGCTCTCTTGGATACACTCCCTCCCTTTTTCAAAGGGGAAAGCCCGCTTTTTCTCGAAACGCTTTTTTCCAGAATGCTAGAAAACGCCGGTGCTCGAGCCAAAGCGGAAAAGGTACAAGAAGGTATTGATGCTTTGGAAACTTTTTGGAATCAGGAGTGCGTTCCGCTGGCCAAAGCCATTGCAATGGTAAAATGGAAAACGTACCCCATAGCGCAAACCGAACGAGACCCACTATTCGTCCGCGCCGGGTTTGAAAAAACATCAGAGGAGACGCCGTGAACTTGATCGCTACCTGGAACCGCCTCAAAATGCTCCCCGGCGGAAAACGCCTGTTTTCGTTTCTCCTCGGTAAAAAGATTCCCTACTCCGGCAGCATGCGGGCTGAAATCATGGAATTTGCGCCAGGTTACGCGCGAATTGAGCTCCCTTATCGTAGACGAGTTCAAAACCATTTGGATTCGGTCCATGCGGTCGCCCTGATGAACCTTGCCGAGCTTACGTCCGGCCTAGCGATGATTGGGGGTCTCCCCAACGGGTTACGTGGAATCCTGGTAGGGTTTCGCATCGAGTACCTCAAGAAGGCCCGTGGAAGGCTCCACGCTGAGGTGCGGTGCGTCATTCCCACGACCCTCGAAAAAGTTCAAAAAGAAGTCGAAGTCGAAATTAAGAACCAGCAAAATGACATTGTGTGTCGTGCCCACGCCACCTGGCTAATCAGTCCGACCAACAAATGACTCGGTGCACCGTCGACAGAATCCCGCGCCTTCGGTTGACATCCGCCGCCTAAAAACCTATCGATGAATACGGGGCAACAACAACTAGGGGTGGGTAATGGGGCAAGTCTCTTGGGGCAGTGCGAAGTTCTACCTTCAATGTTTTCTTACAGTCGCTTTTGTTCTCTGTTCCACAGCTTTTCCGCAGAAATCCAAATCAAATCCACCCGCTTCGAAAACCGCAGTTAGCCAAACCCGCGATCCGCGCCAACTCACTGTGATGGTGACAGACTTTGACGGGACACTCGCGCACAATGTCGGCTACTACGTCGTCCGGCGATTCGCTCGTACTGAGCCGCACTCCACACTCTTTCAATCCGTCCCCACTTCCCTTCCCTTGGAAGTCAAAATTCCCATCCACGATTTTGAAGGAAACATCGGTCCTCAGATCTCTAAACGCCTGGGTAAAGTAGACGAAACTGGCCACTTCACCCCCAGCACAAGCTTAGAACCCGTTCGGTTAAGCAACGGGGAGAGCTTGATCCCGGGCTATTACTATTTTGATCGCCAACTCTCCCTGCGCGAATTCAGCCCACCAGAAGGCGGCGATCCGAGTTATCTCGTCACTGCAATCAAGGAAAAGCTCAAATCCCAAAAGCCGTTTCTATTGGATGCATTTCCCATTTTCAGCGTCGCGCTGAGAAAGGAATTCCAGAACCGAGTCAGCGGAGTGGCACTTACCTACCGAGGCCACGCTCCCGAAGAAATGGGAACCGCTTTTGGCCTGCTCCAAAAAGCTATGGAGATGGACGGAAAAGCGCTCTCACGCGAAGCTTTTGTGAACCTGTCCCATCCAGACTTCGCAGAGTTTTCTGCCTCCAAAGGCCGATACATCGAGTTGTTGATCAACGAACTCACTACGCGCGTCATGGCGGATAAAACCACACCTCACTTTGTGGTGGTGTTCGAAAATGATCGCAAGCACTTGGCGGAATTGCATCGCACATTTGAAAAACTTTCCGCTCGCGGGGTTTTTGCAAATCCGGTAGTTCCCATCCTCGCCAATTTGGTCGAACGCGAAGTTCTCGAAAATCCCGATGGCCATGACTGGGATCGCGTTCCCATGCGCGAAGTCACCAAAATGTCTCGTGTTACGGTTTATTGGCCAGACCGCGTCGAACGCCATCCAGAGCTTTCTAAAATTCTTGAAATTACTCTCGGCATGAGTCCCGAAGAAGCACAGAAAACTTTCCACGCGTTGGACAAGCACCCGCTCAAATGTTCCGACGAAATTATCCGCAACGCATTCGCAGGGGGAAAATAACAATGAGAACGCTGCTTGCACTTGCCGTGCTACTCACGGCCACTGCTCAAGGTGTAATCTCTCGCAAAGATACCAGCACCTGCGTGAGACTGATCGAAAATGGTTTAGAACCTAAAGAAATTTTTGCATTGCTTGCGGCACACCGCCTTTACACCGAAGGAAGACTGCCCCAAAACCGTGCCACGACGTATAGTTTGATTCCTGTTGCAGAACGGCGAGCGAGCAGCGCGGATTTTGAAGACATCCTAGCGTCCATGCGCATCACGCCCGAACACTGGAACGAGATTGAAGACCTCGACCTCGACCCCAAGGCCCTTAGCGAACGCCCACTGATTGCAGCGCTGGAACACGCTAGCCACGACGGGGAGAGGGTCAAAGACGATCAGGCGGTCACTCTGCGCAAAGTCGCCTCCCTCGCCAAGAAATCCCAGGAAAAGCTCACCAAACTCTTGGCCGCAGCAGAAGAGATTTCGTTCAGTCAATCCAGACGCCTGCTCACCCAACAAGAAGCCATCGATCAATTGCGGGCACTCACCCACAACCCCAAAGTAGGATTGGAAATTCTCGGGGTCAAAACGCTACAGCAATGGCACACGCAGCTGTATTTGGCGCGCCCTAGCTTGGTGAAAGAAATTCGCCGTACCCTGGCCAAAGCCCTTCGTGAGCTGGTAGCACTCAACAGCGAGATCCCCCAAGACACTGAGCAGATGGTCGCTTCACTCGCAACCATTCTCCAAACCTCGCCAGAAAACGTGAAGTCACTCTTTGGCCATGGGCAGGTTTTTGAAAGCATCGGCACTTTTGTCGAAGAGACCCAAGAAGCTCACCCAGGCGCCTTTACCAAAGTCCTCGATCGGCGTTTTTTCAGTGCTGAGCGACACGAGGCGATGCTCGCTGCTATTCGCGAGGCGCAGGAAATCATTGTTTTTAAACTGGCCGAGCACCAGGACGTTGCCGACATGGAAGCGGTGGAGCAGCTCTCCAAAGCGCTGGGCGGAGCCCCTATCATCGCCTCGCCGCCTTTTGGTCAAATTGGATTGATCCCCCAAAAACTCAAAGAACTTTTAGATCGACCTGGATTTCACCTCTTGGTAGATCAAGGCATTCAGCTTACTCCGGACTTTCTGCTCGTGGATCTGGGGATCGAAGACAAACGCGACAACCCGCTCGCGGGGTTGGAGCGATTTTACTCGCCAACCACTCGTGTGATTTTGATGCACCCCCGTGTGCGCATGCAAACGCGCTACACTGGCAACTATGACATGCAGCCCGCGTACTCCATGACCACAGGATCCCTGAGCGTACCTGCCTATCGAGGACGGTTTAATATCAGCATGAGCACTGATGCGCGCGCTGCTATGGAAGCCAAAATGAACCGCAGCGTAACGGTAATTTCTCGACGGTACCGCAACGACAAACTCGGCGGAATCACCGGTAGTGCAAATGGAATTGCACCTCGACGGGTTCGCGTCACAGCTGCACGCTACGGCAACCCCGCCGGCCTGTTTGATATGGGCAATATCTATACGGCCGAAGGAGTCGTAAAGGTCCCATTTCTCCCTGCGCTAGTCCTGGGAGATATTCACCTTGGCGCCACAGACCCGCTCTTTATCAAGGCCACGCGAGAAGCGCTGCTTTCCCTTGGCTTAATTGAAAAAAACCCGCGCGCAGCTGAGCCGTTTCAGATGCCTTACCAAGCGGGCAAAGTGAAGCTCGGAGCCATTGTGCTGCACGACCTCATCGACGGCGGTCCCAACAACCGACACAATTTTGATTCGCTCCTCACGCAGGCGATTGCGGACCAAAAAGGGGCGTTAGATTTGGCGACGCACATTCAAACTGCGGCCGCTTGGGTAAAAGAACTCACCCAGCTCCTGCCCGAAACCCGAGTGGTGGTTCCGGTCGACAACCACGGGGCGGACTGGCTGATCAAGCGTCTTCAAGAGGCGAAGCTTTTCGAAGCGGGTCGCAAGAAGGACTTGCCGCTGATTCTCAAAATCATGGTGCGCGCGATCGAAGAAAAGTCCGATCCGTACCGCGCTGTTTTCCAGGAGTTTGGGATTGATACGGATCAGGTTCACTTCATGAGCAAGGAAGACACGTACCGTGTGGGGATCGACCTTCAAAACCCAAGAGCGTTTCATTCGATTCAGGGAGTGGAAGTGGGCCAGCACTCGCATATGGGGCGCAACGGGGCCAAGTCCATTTCGCTAGCAGCACTCTTGACTGGCTATGGTGATAACGTCACCGGACACACGCATTCTTCTGCGGAGTTTGGGACCAGTGTAAAAGTCGGAACGGGCACGCATGTGCGTCAGGGATACCACCGAGGACCTTCCAATTCAGATGCGTCGATCGCCTTGGTCTATGGACCTGAAGCCGTGCAATTGCTGCGGATGGAACGGGGGACTTTTATCCCCAATGCCCCGCCTCAGCCAGCGGAAGAATTTTTCCAAAGCTCAGAATTTCCCAAACTGATCGTGCGCGATATTCCGCCAGATGGGGGATACACCACCGATCAATTCCGCAGCGATCCACCGGCAGAGAACCACGGAGCGCAAAAATAAGAACCGCGGGTGGCGCATAGGTACGCGCTACCTTTTCACGCATAGGTACGCGCTACCTTTT
>CAZTDN010000025.1:0-19879 GCA_964611895.1 uncultured Pseudobdellovibrionaceae bacterium | reverse complement strand
CGCATAGGTACGCGCTACCTTTTCACGCATAGGTACGCGCTACCTTTTTAGGTACGCGCTACCTTTTTAAAAAGTAACCGCGTACCTATTAGAGATAGTAGTGGAACATCAACCAGCCGTAGTCAGCGAGCTGGTGGTTGGTAAAGGCGTCTCGCCGTTTGTCATATTGAGTGCGGAACTCAAAGTGCGGTCGAGGGAAAAACTGAAGGCCCACTCCGGCAGCATAAGTCGTCGGTTGAGCGGCGTTTGTACGCGCGATTTCTGCAGAAGTATAAACATGCACTCCTTTAAAAACCTCATAGTCCAATCGAAAGTAAGATGCCGGACCTGAGGTATTTCCAGCCGCGCGCGATAAAAACTGCCAGTCAAATTCCGCCAAGAGAAAAGCACTTTCAGAAAATCCCACCAGGGCATAAGAACCCACCAGATGCCGTGTTCCCAGACTGTTTCGTCCAAAGGAATAACTGCCGCCCACCTTGGCCCGGTCGCCCAAGTTTAGACCAGCGCGAGCGGCCACACCGGCCTCTCGATCCTCGCCGGGACGGCCGAAGTTCGCCGTCAAAAAAACGTCCACCTGCTCCCCAATCCACGCCGCCTCAAGATTGTACGACTCAATTCCCTGCCCCAGGCCAATTCCCGCCTTGGTAGCGATCGCATGATCGGCGAGGTTCAACCCAAACGCGGGAATAAAACGTCCCGCTCGAAACGACCAAGCAGAAGCGTCCGAGGGCTTGAAAATCGCGTAATGACGTCGAGAAATAAAAGGACTACCCGCAACATCCTGAAAGCCCGCCGTCGCAACCACTTGCACAGGACCCAGCTTGGCAGCACCTTCTACATCCCCTTGCATCCAAACAAATCGTCCGGCGCGAAACCCAGCGGTTTCTTGCCACATTTGCAGCGCGCGAAACTGCCCCCCAAAACTCCACTGCCGTTCTTCATTGGGTACCATTCCATGCAGAACCCCGGCCTCGCCCTCACGGGACCAAGTGCTCATCACTTCTTCGGCCTGCACCCTTCCATAACCATTCAAGATACCCGCTCCATTGGGGCTGACGTGGCAAGAAGTGCAGTTGAGGTACCCGTGCCGAATCATTTCGGGGTAAGCACTCGCGTCTTCGCTCACCCACGTCCCGATGACGAGTGAAATAAAAAACAGGCCTCTCATGAAATCGGAACCTGGAGCGACACCAAGACTTGCACATCCTCGGCAACCGTCACTCCCATAAAGCTGGGAAGCTCTATCCCATGCCCGGTGATCTTCGTCCCAAATTCAAAACTCAAATGCATTGTACTTCCCGCCCTGCGGACATCGACTTTTCCCGAAACGGGCTTCGGGACTCCATGCACCGTGAGTGTGCCTTGAAAAGGAACGGCTTTTGCCTCTCCCTCCCCTGATAGTAACTCTTTAGGTAGCTTGAGCTCCGTCAAAGCCAGTTCAGCGTTGGGAAACTTTGCAGTTTCTAAATACTTTTCTTTCATGTGGCGATTGCGCAACGCAATCCCGGTATCGAGGGTTGACAGAGCAAAGCTTGCCTTACCACTCAAAATTCCCGATTTTTCGCTCAGCGACCCTTCCAAAACTTTCGCCTCGCCTTCGGGTTTTGCGATCCCGCGAATCTTCAACATGCTCGGCCTCCCCACGGCCAAGAACTCGATTTTGGACTGCGCCTTTGCGAGATCCATCTTAATCGCTGCCTGACTCCCACTGGTAACACAAAGAATGACCGCTATTAATTTCCACATTTTACCGTCCCCCAAATTAAACTTAATTCTCTGGCGCCCCCGCTTCGATCCAACGTCGAAGCCGCTCTATCAAATCCGCACTCGGCATACCCCCTCGAGGTGGCATCGATTGTTCCACTACCATCTCATAGAGATAGCTCGCTGGCGCATCGCCGGGAACCAAAGCTCCCCCATCGACCAAGGCGGCGTAGTTGTCTAACTCCAACCCACCCGCGGCTTCACCGCCCTGGTGGCAGCGCATACAAAATGGCGTGAATAAATCCCGGCTCATCGTTTGAAACGTGTCTCCCGGCCGACCGGTTCCAGGACTCGTAAAAACCCCTTTGGTTTCGTAATAGTTGCAGGACGACAAAACAGCCATGCCTCCCACGAAACTCGCTAGAAAAAAGCGTGCCTTCATAGTCTGACATTCGCTCATCTTACGAAGCCTGGCTAATAATTTACTCTTATTGAAGCCATAGGATTAACTAATGCTATAGGTAGGGACTGAATAAACGGGCAAATCCGTCGCGTAATCGTACCGGGAAAGACCGATTGAGAAGGTGCTCGATCAGCACCAAACGAGAGGCTGCCAGTTTCGCTTCAATGTGGGCGTTTGCAATCGCAGCAGTTTGAGTGTCGTAAGCTTCCACATTGAGCTCAAAGTTCAATCGCAAACTGCGATCGTCCCAGTTGATCGAACCCAAGAACAGCCACCTGCCATCTACCGTCATAAGCTTGGTATGATCAAACGGACCGGGAGAAAGAAAAACCTCACAACCACGTTCAATCAATTGAGAGATGCCTCCCATCCCAGCCCAATGTACCCAGGGAAGATTGTTCAATTGCGGCAAAACAACTTGAACTCGAACTCCACGCATAGCTGCCGCGTTGAGAGCTGTGATCAACACCGCGTCCGGCAGAAAATACGGCGTCATGATTCGAATGTGGCGTTGAGCACTGTGGATTGCGCCCAGCAAGATCCACCGTGCGTTTTCAAAATGTCCGTCTGGCCCGTCTTCTACGCAACGAGCCAGGACAGTCCCCTGTTCCATCTGGACGGGAAACCAGACATCTGATTTGAGGCGTTCTCCCGTAGTAAACTCCCAATCGTTTGCGAAAACGTGTTGGATATCGCGAACCACTGGCCCGCGAAGCATGAAGTGCGTGTCTTGAACCGCTCCTGGCAGATGCCGATCGGCTTCGTGGCCGGCACGGATGTTCATCCCACCAGTAAACGCAGTGACTCCATCGACGACCAAGATTTTTCGGTGCAACCTCAAATTGATAAAAAATAGCGACCTCGGCCGAAACAAAGGCAGAAAACGCGCCACCCGGACGCCGCGCCTTCGCAGTTCACGATCCATGCGCCGCTTGCTGTAGCGCGCACCAATATCGTCAATAAGCACGCGAACCTGCACGCCGCGCTTGACGGCGTTCTCTAGCGCATCTGCAAAGCGCAACCCGGCTGCGTCGTAGTCAAAAATGTACGTGCACAACGTAACGGTAAATTTTGCGTTCTCAATCGCATGAATCATCGCAGGGTAAGCCTGCGTTCCATGAACCAGCATTTGGACAGAATTGCCGCCCACAGCGGACATGCGGGTGACCCGATCTCCAAGGCGCAACTGCCCCGCCGACTCAATGGGGATGTTTTCTCCCAGGGTTTCTCGTGCGGGCAGAGATTCCAAACGCGATCGCAAGGACTGCGCCGTCCGCCGGATGCGGTTGACGCCAAAAATAAAATACGTCAGTGCCCCAAGAAACGGAGACAGCCAAATCAACCCCATCCAAGAAATGGCCGACCGCGAGTCCCGCTTTTTCAGAATGACATGGAACGAAGTTGCTAGTGCTGATGCAAAACCGATCCACCCAAGGAGCTGAAAACTCCACTCAAAGGGTCCCAAGAGCTCCAAAAATTCTTCCCAAACCGGCACCAGTTCCTCGCAAACGCCAGACTACCCCGAGACCATAAATGGCGCAAAGCATCAAGTGACTTGATTGACTTGGTTTCTAGTCTTGGGCTAAACGGACCAGAGAGTGCCTAAATGGGGGATTTCATGGGGATTAAACAAAAGCTGCGCTACCTTGCGACCCTGGTTTTCTGCTGGGTGGTCGCCTCGGCCGTCCATGCTGCCCCCGCCAGAGCCGGTGCCTCGGCCCACCGCCTGTATGTGCCGGTGGGCTACGACGACAATGATGAAGTCGTCGTCGTCGTAGAAGGCTATTTAGAAGAGACCTGCCAAAAAATCCGTGGCGCTAAAGTGTCCACTTCCGGAAACACTTTTTTGGTGTCCCCACAGTACGTCGTCGTCTCCAGCCAATGCGATCCACTCAAGACTCCTTTTACACTAGATGTCGTTCTGAACCCGGACGAGGATCTCCCAGCGGACACCTACTCCGTTGAGGCCGAAGGCACTTCTGGAAAACGCATCGTAGAACCACTCGTTATCAAAAAAACCGAATCCAAATCCATTAATGATCTGCCTTACGCGCCGGTCGACCAAGCCGATGTCGGCTTCCTGTCGGGTGGGAAAATGCGCGCTCTCATCAGCGGAAGACTCCAGAATACCTGCACTGTCATTGATGAAACGCAAACTCGCCTGTCTACTTCTAACGACAAAACGTTTGAGTTTCTGCCCGTGACGATGCGTCTGAAAGTGGCCCCATCCGGTGCGCCCTGCCAGGCTAAAGAGCATCGCTTTACCGTGCAACGGGACTTCACCCCTCCTGGGCCAGGACGATTTTTGCTGCACGTTCGTACCCAGAGCGGCGCTTCGATTAACCGTGTTTTTACAAACGTCTGGTGACACGCTCACTCCAAATTCCAGTAAAATGGGGCAGGCTATCAGCTCGGGTTCAGGGTCCCGCAAACGGCCGTCGTTTTCTATTCCTGCACGGATGGCTAGACAATCTTGCGAGTTTTGATCCACTGCTGCGCGAACTGCCCCCGAGCTGGAGGTGTGTTTCCCTGGATCTTGCTGGGCATGGGCGCAGCGACCACCGCCCAGTCGGGACTTCTTATCACTTGGTGGATTCGATCACGGATCTCTGGGATGTTGTGCAATTTCTAAAGTGGAACAAGTTTACTTTGGTCGGACATTCTCTGGGCGCAGCACTGGCGGCGCTTTACGCCGGGACCTTTTCTGATTCACTCGAAGCTCTCGTTTTGTTTGAAGCCTTGGGCCCTCTCGCGTCCGGCCCTGAAGAAACGCGCTCTAGAACCGCCGAGTATTGTTTGCGGGCCGCCGAGCTTCCCAAAAAGAAAATGCCGGTTTACAAAAGTGTGGACCAAGCAGCATTGGCCCGTCAAAAGGCGGGCGATCTTTCTTTTGAAGCCGCACGCCTTATCGTCGAGAGAAACCTTAGGAAAACGACCCGAGGTTATTCTTGGCGCAGCGACCCTCGCCTGCGTTTGCCCAGCTTGCGATTTACCGAAGATCAGGTGCGGGGATTTTTGGCAGGTATTTCTTGTCCGACATTTTGCCTGATAACTGATAATGGGCTCGTGGTCCAAATGCCGAACTGGCAACAGAGAGCGGAAAAGATCAAAAACTTAACTCTTATTCGACAACCCGGTGGGCACCACTTCCACTTGGAAGAGGCTGCGGCTTCAGCCAAGGTTCTAATGAGCTGGATGGAACCAGGGCGTGCTCACCGATAAACCCCAGCAGCCGAGTGCAGCTAAATTTCTCGGCGTTGGCCTCAAGAATCGCGGGCAGAGCGTCGTTGATTGAAGGGCGATTGTCGTGGCCCTTCTTCAAAATCGCATCCCAAACCGCCAGGTCAAGGGGGTTTCGTGCCAACCAATCATCCATAACTAGGAGGAATGTGCGATTCGACAATGGCGCCCATTGACTGCCGTCCCAATGCTCCAGTGTGTAATTCTCTCCTACTTCACGCAAGTTCGAACTTATCTGCGGAGAATACACCCGGCTCGTCAATTCTTTTGCCTTGCGAAAACTCCCGAACAAGAATTGCAATTCCATTCCGGAAACCTGGTACACACCCGCGCCACTGCTCAAACTCTCGCCCGGACTAATACCGAGAGGGGCCATCATATGGAAATCTTCTCGGGTGAGCGGGCCTGGAGGAAAGGGCGAATCCACTCTCCAACCAGAGCTATTAAAGAAGGCGACGACATCTTTGAGCGGAGTGGGAAATCGGCTGCGCTGTGTTTGCCCGTAAGAGCGCAACATGTCCGCCACTTGAATGCCAAGGACGCTCCGCCCCGCTTTCAGATCCCGTTTTACCTCGGGAATGCCGCGAGTCACGGTGACGGGGCGCATGTTCATAGCTGAACGAATTTCGGCAGTTCGCTCTTTCACGCGGTTAAATGCTGCTTGTTCCGCCGGGCGCAGCGAAGTGGTCTTGTGTTGCTTGGCGATTTCGCGTTGGACAGACTCGCCGTAAAGCGAAGAACTCACGACACCGCCGGCATCATTGAGCTCGATGCGGGCTAAATCGTAGTTAGAACCTGCTTGAACAAAAAGTGCGGTATCTTTCTGCATGAGCAGGGGCACATGCTCATGCCCTCCGAGAAAGAGCGGCAGCTTCAAATCGCGGACTTTAGGATCGGGGTGCGTTTTCTGCCAGGCCCGAATGGATTGCTCCAGCTCCCGAATGCGAACCACATTGTCGTGGATAGCGAATACTACTTGGTCAATGCCCTCTTTTACCGCTAACTCGATTTGGTTCTGGGCAACCGCGAGCGAACTTACCGAACGAATGCGGACATCGCTGGTCCCGGACTCTTTGAAAAAGACCTCGGTTTCAAGAATATCGAAAATATCATCCGGATCGTAATTGGATTTTTCGCGAAAGGTCCAATTCTTGTTTTCGGGGTCATCCAGCAATGTCATCCCAATGAACCGAAGCCGCTTGCCATCGGCCAAATAGACGTCCGAATAAGGTGCAAAAAGCCCCTTTCCCCATTTCCCCGGAAGCACGTTGGCCGCAAGAATGCGCATATCAGCCGCCTGGGTGCGAGAAATGGTCTCTATGTGCTGGTTGCGGTTTTCGACAAAAATCCGCTGCCCTTCTCCGGGTGACCAATCAAACTCTTCGTGGTTTCCAAGAGTTTCGATGATCTCGTAATACTCCGACAAAAATTCAAGAACCTCTAAACCCAGCTTGCCGTGATCGGTTGCGATATCGGATCCGGCGAAAGTGGTCCATTTACCCGTCTTGCCGACCAAATCGCCGTTATTGACCAAGACGACTTTGCCATCGGGGTAACGAGCCAAAAAATCTTGAGACAGGCGCGAAACAGTAATCAGGTAGTCAGAAAGGCGTCCGTAGTAAGAATGCTGGTCACTTGAGACCAAAAGAAGGGTATTTGCAGAACCGATTCCTGCAAGCAGATGAAAGGCCAGAATGAGGGAAACCAGCCGCCGCAACGTGGACCTCACTGAAAACCAAACTACCCGAAAAACTTGGTGGGGTTAGTAACCTATTTGAGGGCTCGCCACAAGCAAAATCCCGCCAGCGGGCTTAGCCTTTTCTGTCTTTGTTTTCGAGAGGTTAAATGGTTTTAAACTGATTGTAGGCGTTGTAGGCCGCAACTTTATAAGCTTCGGCTAAGGTTGGGTAATTAAAGACGTTGTTCACAAAGAAGTCGACTCCAGCCCCTAAAATGAACGCCGCCTGCCCAATATGCACCAGCTCAGTAGCTCCCGTGCCAATCACCTGGACGCCCAATAGCTTGCGGGTTTTGGCGTCGAATAAGAGCTTAAGAAACCCCAGGTCGTCTCCCAGGATTTTTCCGCGGGCGAGTTCTTTGTACCGTCCCCGGCCGACAACATAGGCAATCCCTTTGGCCTTAAGGTCGCTTTCCTGAGCTCCAACCGAAGAGATTTCTGGAATCGTGTAGATGCCGAACGGAAAACTATCCGGAAAACTACCGTCTCGCAGGTTGAAAGCGTGGGCAGCCGCGAGGCGCCCTTGCTCGCTCGAGGCCGATGCTAACCCTGGGCTGCCGATCACATCCCCCACGGCATAAATATGCGGTTCGGTTGTCTGGTACCACTCATTCACGGGCAGGAGGCCGCGATCGTTCGCTCGCAGACCCGTTGCAGCCAGGTTGAGCATTTCCGTATTGCCCGCGCGCCCCATGCAAATCAGCAAGGCGTCGTAGACTCGCTCCACTCCGTTTATGGAGAGCTTGGCCTTTTTTGTATCCGAAGTCAGCCCCAGTCCCGACGTCTTTGCCCCCAGGCAAAGCTCTATCCCGCTCTGAACAAAATGCGCCTGAAGCGTTTGGGTGATTTCCTCGTCCATCCAACTCAAAAGACGATCTCGTTGATCGGTAAGCGTCACTCGGACACCCATGCGCGAAAAAATGCTCGCGTACTCCGATCCAATCACCCCGGCTCCGATGACGGCGAGAGTGGCGGGTTTGGAAAGCAGACTCAATATCGAATCGCTATCAAAAATGGTATGCGGGTTAAAAGGCACATCCGCAGGCCGAACTGGGCGAGTCCCGGTGGCAATGACGATAAAGTCTGCAGAAAAACGCTCTGTCCCTGTCGCGGTTTCCACTTTGATCTGGTGAGGCTTTTCGAAAGATGCCTGGCCCTGTCTGAACTCGACCCGGTTGCGCTTGAGCTGCTCCGCTATCACTCGGGCCTCTTCTTCGATCACCCAGTGTTTGCGCTTCATGACCTGTTCGAATATCGCCGAGCCCTCCTGTGTGGAGGTTAATGCTGCCTCGCGTAAGGTCTTGCTGGGAATTGTCCCCGTATGCAGGCAGGACCCACCAATCCAGTCTCGCTCCACAATTAGCGCTTTTTTGCCCAGCTTGGATGCTTGGACGGCAGCACGCTGCCCGCTCGGACCAGAACCGATCACAATCATGTCAAAGTGTGGATAGGAAGGCATTGGATTCTATGATCGTAAAACGCTCTGCGAATCTATTCAAGGACCGTCTCCAAAAGACTGCGAGGAACTGCTAGAATGAATGGCATGTCGACCCCGGTCAGCAACAAACGCAGCGCTACGCGGCTTCCGCCTGAACTAGGCACCCTGGCGCGGATAGATGTCGAACCCTGGCGAGGCGAAGACGCCTTTTTACCCAGCATCATTGCGCTCGTGCCCGAAACGTCCATTACTGGCGTGGGGTTGGTCTTAATTTCCACCGAGTACCTTCAACCTGGAAATCTTTGCGTAGTACAAATTGGCGACGAAAGACCTGTGCGGGCCGAAGTGCGGTGGCGGCGCAGCCTCGACGCCCACACGATTCGAATCGGCTTGCTATACCAAGACTAAAAAGCCCCTACTCATTTTCACGACGGCGTTGCACCGCTACGTGAGCAAGACCCGAGGCGTTGAGCTCTCTATCCAAGCGGGTGAGTTCCCACGACTGAGGGTTCATCAGGGCGCGTACTTCCATTTCATGACGAAACCGAGCGTCGACGGCTTTGCCGCAAAAGCCGTTCAGTTCTGCATCTGATAAGGAACTATGCACGGCCTCCTCTACTAAGCCTTCCGAAAAGTCTATCCACGCCAGAAGTTCAGCACGAGCTGCCTGCAACCCACTAAGCGTGCCGAAATGGGTGAGAAATGCCCGGTCACCCTCCAATGCAGCCATGCGTTCGATGGATTTTCTTGCTTCTCCCGCCTCGAAGTCCGTTGGGCTGGTCGAGGGGAAAATAAACAACCCGTTCTTCTGTAAAGACGGATAAAAGATTCCAAAGGAGTCCCCCGTAAAACTGCCACGGAGGTGCGAGTCCCACAAACAGAAGTGGTGTTTGGCATGTCCGCGTGTATGCAAAAACAACCACTCTCGATTCCCCCAACGCAAGATTTCTCCGTCGGCCATTTCTCGGACCCGATCGGTTGGAACTGGATCGAGATTTCCATAGAGCGTGCGGAAGCGTTCTTCTCCGTAAACAGCTTTGGCGCCCGCCACAAGTTTGGTGGGGTCTTTCATGTGTCGAGCAGCGCGCGGGTGGGCGAGAAGCGTTGCATTGGGACACGCCTGCATCAAGGAGGAAGTGCCACCCGCGTGATCCAAGTGCACATGGGTAATGACTACATAGTCGACATCGGAGCGCTGTAGGCCGGCCGCCTCGAGCGTTCGCAGCAGCTTAGGGACCGCGTGCACAGTGTTGTTCTCAACAAAGGCTGCCCTTCCTCCCTCGACTACTAAATAAGACGCCGCATACTCTGGCAGCAAATACTCACAATCAATCGTATAAAGTCCCTGCATGGAATAGTTCTACCGGACAACCGGACTATTTGGCGAGATCAGGAAGGCGGATTTTTTCAAAGCCCTGCACCCAGGCACGCAAGTTTTTGTTCCACTGTTTTCCCAAAAGCGTTGTGCTGTTTTCACGAAGGCGAAAAAAACGTGATAGCAATGCACAGAGGTCCAATGTATCTGCCTGACGGGCAAGGACATAAAAATGCGTGTCGCTACTGGCCGAAGGTGTGCATTCGACAATGACATTCTCTTTTTCCAAAAAAGCGATTGCGAAGCGAAGCGCGCCGCTTTGAACTCCAGCGGCTTCTCTCAGCGCCTCAAACGAGACACCTCCTCGGGCGTCTCGGTGTGCCTGATACAAAAGGACCAAACACGCTAACACCGCCTCCCCTTCCATAAGGGTGGGATGGCGCTCAGTATCCGAGAAGAGTTCCTTTTCATTTTGAACGAGGAAACTCACTTCGGCTCCTAGAATGACAACAATCCAAAGGGCGTAAATCCAAAAACCGATCAGCGGGACGGCAGCAGCCTTGCCATAGGCGGAATGCGTTCCAAAAGTAAAATACAGTCTCATCAGAAAGTTCGTCACCGCCATGGCACAGGTTGCAAACAATGCTCCGGCAAAAGCTGCTCTCCACCAAACTCGCCGCACGGGAACGAACCGGTACATCGTAAAGAAAATCCCAAACACAAGCACGAGCGGTAGAAAGTAGTTGAGAAGGACTCCCAGGATAGGAAACTGCACAAAAAAATATCGCGTAAAAGCAATCCGATTGAGAATGAGCGGGACAGAAAATCCTCCGGTCAATACTACTGGCGCCAAAACTACGACGACAATGAAACCGCGAACCTTTTCGTAAAACGTACGGGTTTGTTCCGCAGACCAAATAAAATTGAGTGTGGAATCAACGTTGTTAAAAGTCTGCAAACCGACCCAGCCCAAGACCGCCAAAGCAAAAATCCCGACGGTCCCGCTGGAACGTGAAAGGTTAGCCAAGTAAGCGTCTTTGAAACGCAGGATATACTCCTGAATGAATTCTCGGTGAGCTTCTGGAATGGTAAAAAGAAACTCATTCGTCATGCGTGTTATGGAATCCTGCACCATCCCAAACTGAGCTAAAAAAGAAAAAATAAAAAACGCTCCAGCGATCAACGGCAGGAGAGAAAAAATCATCAGAAACGCCAGCGACTGCGCTCGAATCCGAACGTCATCTCTCAGGTACTCGTGGTAGAGCATGAGGAACCAGCGCTGCACCGTGCTCCAATGGCGCTTCCAGGGACTGCGCTCACGGGATTCGCGTAGCTTTAGCTGAGCCACCAATCTGCCCACAGATTTGACGCGTCGGCTTGTTACGGACACGAGATCCTCCTCTACTCGTTTCGGCAGAAGCCCAAATGAGATCAAGGCCAGAACCATCGCAACCGATAAGTAAAATACGATGGCACGCCGAACGGAATTAGCTGCAATGTTAACGCTAGGCGTCGTCCTTTTTACGGTTTCTACCTTTGTCTTTGCCTTTTTGAACAGAAATGACCTGCTGATTTTTGCCGCCAAACAACACCGAACATGGGCCGTCGAGGCGCTCCTCCTAGCGGGCGCACAAGCACACGCACCCAGCTCTTTATTTCCCGAATCTGCGCTGCTGACTTACCTGGAGTCCTTGCAAGGAACGAATGAATCTCTGCCCGAAGGCACGGCGCTAGTAGAAGCGCTTCTCAAAGCCGGAGCATCGCCCAATGACCGCGATGCCAATGGCTGGACAGCGTTAATGTTAGTCTCTGCGACCGGGCACTCGGCGCTGGCGGAAGCGTTGCTGGATGCCGGTGCGGAGATAGATGCGAAGTGCATTGGAAACGAAAGTACCGATGGGATGACCCCATTGATGATAGCTGCACTCCAAGGCAGAGCCGGAGTCGTGCGCTTGCTGTTGGATCGAGGCGCGAAACTCCATTTGAAGTCCACTAAGGGATTGTCCGCACTCCACTTAGCAGTGGCGGGAAACCACCTGGCCGCGACGCAAGCATTGCTCAAAAAAGGCGCTATCGTGATGGCAAAAACGATCGAGATCGCCAGAAAAAATCCCGACCCCAATATTCTGATGGAACTAAGAAACGCAAACCCACACCTTCCTGTAGATCCCAACCCTCGCAGACCCGCTCAGTTTCCCGCTGAATGAAGCGCTCGTTCAGCGCGCTGCGCCTCTTGCTGACGCTTCCACATCGCGGCGTACTCACCTCCCCGACCCAAAAGCTCCGCGTGCCGACCGCGTTCGACTAGCTTGCCATCTTTTAGGACCAAGATCTCATCCGCATCGATGACGGTAGAAAGGCGATGCGCGATGACCAAGGCGGTGCGATCTCGGGAAACTTCGTGTAAGGAAGCCTGGATTTGTTTCTCGGTGTGCGAATCCAACGCCGAAGTGGCCTCATCGAAAATCAAAATTCGAGGATTTTTCAGGATGGTTCTTGCAATGGCGACCCGTTGTTTTTCGCCGCCGGAGAGTTTTAAGCCCCTCTCACCCACCATGGTTTGATACCCCTGAGGGAGAGAAACGATAAAATCGTGAATCTTAGCGAGTCTGGCAGCATGAAAAACCTCCTCTTGGGTCGCGGAGGGTTTGCCATAGTGGATGTTATATTCAATCGTGTCGTTAAAGAGCACCGTATCCTGAGGGACAACACCGATAGCGTCTCGCAGCGATTTCTGGGTGATAGCGGATATCGAATGGCCATCAATGGTTACGTTCCCTTTTTCGATCTCATAAAATCGAAACAGAATCCGAGATAACGTCGATTTCCCTGCACCGCTGGGTCCAACGACTGCTACGGTCTGGCCGGGTAAAATGGAAAAATCGATTCCTTCGAGAATCTTGCGATCGGGCTGGTACCTAAAGTCCACACGTTGAAACTCGATTTTCCCCGGACCTGGCGGCAAATCAATAGCGTTGGGTGCGTCCTGTATTTCGGCATGCACAGATATCAGCTCAAACATTTTATCCATGTCGATCAGGCCTTGTTTCATTTCCCGATAGACGAAGCCCAAAAAATTCAAAGGGAGATAGAGCTGAATTAAAAAGGTATTCACTAAAACAAAATCGCCCACCGTCATCTGGCGCGCCACCACACCGCGCGCTGACAGCCACATCACCCCAATCAACCCCAGACCAATGATAGCGCCCTGACCGATATTGAGCAGCGACAAAGTACCTTGACTGATAACCGCCGCGCGTTCGTATCCGGCGAGCGCGACATCAAACCGTTTTGCTTCGTGCTCTTCGCTGCCGAAATACTTGACTGTTTCGTAGTTGAGCAGACTATCCACGGCCTTGGTATTGGCCTCAGCGTCTTTTTCATTCATTTCCCGGCGGTACTGCACACGCCAGTCTGTAATCGCCAGAGTATAGACGATATAAAAGACTATTGTCGCCAAGGCCGTTAAGGCAAAGGTCCAATCAAACTTATAGAGCAAGATTCCCGTCACCAGAGCTATTTCCAGCAATGTGGGCAAGATGTTGAACAGCAAGAAATTGAGAAAAAATTCAATCCCATTGGTCCCGCGTTCAATGACTCGCGAAAGTCCACCGGTCTGCCGCTCCAAGTGAAATCGGAGCGACAAGGCGTGCAGGTGTTTAAAGGTGCTTAAAGCGATCACACGCTGCGCGTGTTGTCCGACCTTCGAAAAGAGAAAATCTCTTAGCTCCCCAAACCCCTGGGAAACTATGCGCGCCACGCCGTACGCGATAATAAAAAACACCGGGACCACCATTGCCTGCACCGGAGTGGAAAGCGCATCGATGGCTCCTTTATAAAGAAACGGCACATACACGTTGACCAGCTTGGCCAGGAGCAACGCCAGAACGGCCAAGACGACTCGGACTTTGAGATCGGTGCGCCCAGAGGGCCAAAGATAAACTGCTAAGCGCTTTACCGTCTGTAAATGGCTGCGCTTTTTATAGTGGGTCGCATCAAACGTCGTGGACATGGCGAAACTCTAGCAAAGCACACTGCGTCTGTCATGGTGGCCACTCCGGATTTCTTGACCATGACGCCTGTTCTAAAAAAGTGTATAGAGACTTATGCACTGTTTAATCTTGGCTTTGCTCGTGGCATTTCCGGTACAAGCAGGACTCATCGCCAATGCGTCCATCGCGCGCGGCTCCGAGAAAGGCACCTTGGTGCAGCGGTACCAGAGCGCCAAGGCCCGAGTGGACTTTAAGTACCGCTCTGACAATGGGTCGTTCATTTACGATTCTGTTTCGGGAAATATTTATTGGGTGGATCACTCCCACAAGTCTTTCATGGAAATCCATAAGGCCGATCTTGAGCGAGTATTGGCTCTGGTTTCCAGTTTTAGCAAGAAACCACTCGATCCCGGCACGAGCGACTTCTTGATCTCCCAGAGTGGAAGCCCTCGGAAAGTAGGAAAGTGGACTTGCACTCCCTATGATGTGCATTTGCAGCAGGTAAAATCTGGAAGTTTTTGCGTGGTGCCGATGCACTCGGTGGGTGCCGTGGAGAAAGATTACCGCGCGCTCGATTCTCTGGTCGAAATGGTCCTAAAGACCGGAATGGTCCCCACAGAATCGCGAGCGGCACTGAGCACAATACGCAAAGCGACACAGAAGGGGTTTGTCGTGGAGTCTTCGGAAATAGACGGAAATGGGAATGTCGCGGGCAGTATCAAAGTCACCGAGATTCGCCAGGCGAAACTGGAAGATGCTGTGTTTCGCTCTCCCACCGGTTACAAAAAAATGGAGTTCACTTCACTTCTTCAGAAGTCGCTTTCTACGCCTTCTGGAAAATAACCACGCCGTCCGGAAAAAACACGGGTTCCATGCCGAACTTGTGCCCGATCCACCGCATCGTCCTGGGACTGTAAAACTGCACATGGGTTGGGTCTCGCGGGTAATGCCAATCGAAAAAACCTTCCCATTGCGTGCGCATCTGCGTCATGACGCCTAATCGCCCGCCTGGCCTCAATCGAGCATGGAGCTGAGTCCAGCCGGTCAGGGGTTCATGAAAATGCTCTACTGTTTCGCTACAGGTCACAAAATCATACTCAGCTTCCAGCGCGCGAGAGTTGGAAAAGAAAAAAGGATCGAAGTTTTGCATTTGAAACCCCTGCTCAGTCAGCATTTCGGACAGCACTGGGACGGGGCCACAGCCAAAATCGAGCCCCTGAGAGCCTGGTGGCACAACCTGCACCAGAGGCGCGAGCAATCGGTTGAGAAATTTTTCATACTCTGGAGTGCGCTGATTGCGATGTTGCAAGTAGCGTTTTTCTTCGCCCTCGGGAGAGAGCAGGTTTGCCCGCCCCAGAAACACACTGCCGCAAGTTTCGCACCGAAAAAAAACCCGCGGATCGGACTGCAGGGATCCAAAAACAGTGCCTTTGGCCGCGCAGAGGCGACAGGTTTCATCAGACATCCTGTAGGAATACCTGCAAACGGGTCATTGAGCACCTGGATTTCTTCGGATAGCTTTACCGTATGAAATTCCTCCTAAGCCTGTTCCTGATTATTTCAAGTGCTGTTTCCCCTCTGCTAGCCAAAAGTGGAGCCGATGATGAATTGCAGCAGCTACTCGAAGAAGTTTGGAAGTACCGTCTGGAAAACTACCCGGAATTTGCCACGGAGGTAGGAGTCACTCAGTACGATGACCGATGGACCGATCGCTCCCTCAAAGCGATTGAAAAAAGAGCTCGGGATCTGGATGTGCCTTGGAATAAGTTGCGCGCCATTCCCCGGGGGCGTTTGAGCAACGCAATGAAGCTGGAATTCGATTTGCTTAAATATACGCTTGAGACTGCGCGCTCCAACCGGGAGTTTCCGGAGGACCTATTGCCCATATCTCAGATGTTTGGAGTGATGGCTGAAATTTCCAACACCATTGCGTTGATGCCCCGGAGTACGGCTCGGGATTACGCCAATGTTCTCAAACGGCTCCAAGCACTGCCTCAGGTTTTTGATCAGCTACAGATCTTGCTAAAGACAGGCGTGGCTAAGGGCATCACTTTTCCCCAAGTAGCTATGCAAAAGGCTGCTATTCAGATCCAAGAGCTCTCAAAACAATCCCCTTCAGAAAGCGCGCTGCTCATTCCGTTTCGTGAGTTTCCAAATACTTTTCCCGAGGCCACGCGAAAAATGCTCGTTTCTCAAGCAGAAGAAACCTATTCCAAGATCGTCTTGCCGTCCCTTCGTCGATTTTCAGACTTTTTCCAGACGGAGTATGTTCCCCGCTGCCGACAGGAAACGGCGTGGACAAAACTTCCTCAGGGGTTGAAGTGGTATGCGGCTAAGGTGCGGGAATCGACGACGACTTCATTGTCCGCCGAAGCCATTCATCAAATCGGCCTAAGCGAAGTGGCAAGAATTCAAGTGGAGATGGAAAAGGTCAAAAAGGCGGCGGGTTTTGAGGGCTCTTTGGAGGAGTTTAATCGGTTTCTAAAAACCGATCCGCGTTTTTTTTATTCCTCGGAGGCTGAGCTTATTAAGGACTACCGCGATATTGCCAAGCGCATCGATCCGCAGCTGCCTCTATTTTTTGGGAAACTCCCTCGATTGACCTATGGCGTTTTGCCTATTCCGGCGCATTCGGCTCCGGCTCAGCCAACGGCGTATTATCAGCCGGGCTCTTTGCGCATTGGGCGAGCGGGAGTGTTTTTCGCCAACACGTATAACCTAAAAGCTCGACCCAAGTGGGAAATGGAAGCGTTGACGCTCCACGAGGCCGTGCCGGGACACCATTTGCAAATTGCTTTGGCAGAGGAGGCGGCTGGGGCTTCGGAGCTGCGGCGGCATCAACATTACAATGCTTTTGTTGAGGGATGGGGACTTTATTCGGAGAGTCTTGGGGCTGATCTGGGGTTGTACCAGGATCCTTATTCTCGCTATGGGCAGCTTACTTATGAGATGTGGCGCAGTATTCGCCTGGTGGTAGACACGGGCATGCATGCTTTGGGGTGGAGTCGGGAAAAAGCTATCGCGTATTTCAAGCAGCATGCTGGTAAATCGGACCACGATATCGAGACCGAAATCGATCGCTATCTGGTGATGCCGGGACAGGCGTTGGGGTACAAGATCGGGCAGTTGAAAATATTAGAACTACGAAAGCAGGTGCAGGCAAAGCTAGGTGATAAGTTCTCCCTGCGGGCGTTTCACGACGTTGTCTTGGCCAACGGAGCGCTTCCGTTGGATATTCTCGCCCGAAAATGCCTAGCTTCTTTTTAAGCAGGTACGCGCTACCTTTTCGCCAAAAGGTACCACGTACCTAGCGAGAAAAAGTAACCGCGTACCGGAATCCCTAGCGAGAAAAAGTAACCGCGTACCGGAATCAATCCTCTAAAGATTGATAGCGGATTTCGAGAATCTCAACGTCGACTTCGCCTTTGGGCGCGCGGAAAGTCACTACGTCGCCCACCTTGGCCCGCAACAAAGCCTTGCCCAAAGGAGAAATCCAACTAATGCGGCCTCGCTTACCATCGGTTTCGTCGATACCGACAATGGAATAAGTTTTCTCTTCTTCCCCGTCTAGACTCACTCTCACGGTCGCCCCAAAACGCACCGTATCGGCCTGGATCGTCTGAGGGTCCACAATCTCAGCAATCTCCAGCCGCTTGGTTAAAAATCGAATGCGTCGGTCAATCTCACGCAATCGGCGCTTGCCATAGATATAGTCCGCGTTCTCAGACCGATCGCCGTTGCTCGCCGCCCAGGCAACCACCTCAGTAATTTTGGGACGTTCGACCGTTACCAACTGATGGAGCTCGCCCTTCAGACGCGCAGCCCCCTGAGGAGTAATGTAGTTTTTAGTCCCCGGCGGAAGCCCGGGCGCCTCCACCTCGGGGACCTCTTCTTCGGCATCGGGGTTTTCTTTGACAAACGCTTTGCTCATTTCAACTCCAACGGTCTCTTACCAAAAAACAGGTTCCACCCTCAAGCCCGCATTGTCGTTCGTACCCAAGACCGCTATGTTCAGGCGATGGGCCGGAAATTTCACCACTGGATCGCGCGGAGCCATTCCGACATCCATACCCACCAGCAACTTGCCGAATTACTCCTTAAAAACCGGCAGTTCGAGCCCATTACCAAACTTGAATACGGCGATCATGGCCTGGAAAATTCCTTCCGGGTCGTTTCAGAAGCGATTTCCAAAAACAAACGCATCGCCCTCTACGCTGATTACGATGTCGATGGCACCATGAGCTGCGTGAGCTGGGTGTGGTTCCTACGCGCCGTTGGGTTTACCAACTACGTCACTTACATCCCCTGCCGCTTTAAAGAAGGCTACGGCGTCAACCTGAATGCCGTGCGCCATCTGATCGAAAATGAAAAAGTGAATCTTATCATCACGATGGACACCGGCATCACCGCAAACGAAGAAGCCGCCTACTGCCGCTCCCAAGGCGTTGAGTTCATCTGCACGGATCACCATTCGATCCAACCAGATAAAATGCCTGACTGCATTACCCTGAACCCCAAACTTCATCCCAACCCGAAGTACCAAGAAATGTGCGGGTGCGGGATTACTTTCGTCTTGCTTCGAAGACTCTCGGAAAAGTTTTCCGTGCCCATTGAACTATGGACCGATCTCCTTGCGCTCGCTGGAATGGCGACCATCTGTGACGTCGTTCCCCTGAACAGCGTCAACCACCGACTCGCTCGGCTTGGCGTGTCGGCCCTGATGCGCAGCGAACGGCCCATCTTGCGCAGATTACGAGAAGCGGCATCAGTGCAAGAGGGCCTAGACGAGCAAGACGTGGGATTCCGTCTGGGACCAAGAATCAATGCCGTGGGACGTCTCGGCCACGCCGATAAAGTTGTTGAAGCCTTTCTCTCGGAATCTCCGGAAGAACTTGTACTCCACATGGGCAAGTGCAACGAAGAACGCAAAGAAATTCAAAAAAAGATCATCCGCGAAGCCGCTCTCCTGGCCGCGGACTATTTGAGTCAATCGGATGCGCCCATTTTGTTCCTAGGAGGAGATTGGCACCCGGGCGTTGTCGGCATCGCCGCAAGCCGAATAGCCGAGACTTTTTGGAAACCCACCTGGCTTTTTCAACGCAAAGACGGAAAAGGCAAAGGCTCCGCGCGATCCATCTATGGTTTTGACGTGACCCAAGCCATGGCATCGTGTGGCGAACTTTTCACCAAGTTTGGAGGCCACCGTGCCGCTGGAGGCTACGCTTTTTCTCTGGATGCGGAGGGGGAAATCCGCGCCCGCTTGGAAGACTACGCCCGACAGCAACGGGTCAAGACTCCCGAGCTTTGGCAAAGCCGAATTGAATACGACTGCCGACTCCCACTAGAACTAGCCACAAGTGCACTGCTATCCGAAATTGAAAAAACGCGGCCTTTCGGAAACGCATTTGAAGAACCTCGCTTTTTGATTGAGGGAGAAATTCTCAGCACGCAGTTTTATAACGACAAAACCACAGGTCAAAAGAAACACACTGCCGTCGTCGTAGGCAACAACCAGGGCCTTTCGAAAAAAATCCTCTTCTTTAATGAAGTAATCGATTCTTTGAACACGCAGAAGTCCGCAGCGTTCATTGTTTCAGCCAAAAAAGATACATTCCGAGGGGCATTCAGTTTGTCGCTCATTGGACACGACTGGCAAGCCTGAGCCCCCTCCTGACCTGCTGCGTAATGACACCCCTTTCCGCCTGATCCAAATTGCTCTTCGAAGGGGCGGGGATGAAACATCGTTTGATTTTATTGTCGTGTTGGATCAGCTTTTCGGTTTTTGCAGCGGTAGATCTCGTCGAGGTAGAAAAGGAACTCACCGGCTCCGGCGTACAGGGCTGGATTCACGGCGCGGCACACGATCAGCGCGAATACGTCTTTACATACCGTAATCCCAAAGACTTTTTTGACCATATGGAGTTCTCGCTCCTACCCGCCAACAAAACAGTGATGGCAGAGCTCAAGAAAGCCACTCGGCATGATGAAG
>CAZTDN010000024.1:37721-51805 GCA_964611895.1 uncultured Pseudobdellovibrionaceae bacterium | reverse complement strand
ACCTTGCCATCTGAATTCTAACTTTGTAACTGGTACAAAAACTCCCGGCCGGTCACTCCAACTGAGAAAAAGCCGCCGAAGGCGCCTGATGACGCCCAGCCCCCCACCCAACAGCAAATAGACACCGCGAATAAATTGGAAGGCCCCACCATGGAAACAGCCAACTCCGCGGGGGCGGACTTGGGCGGACTGAGCGCCAGTCCCAACTCACTTTTAGATCCAAGCGTCCCTCAGCAGATCCACAATGTGGCTGAAGATACCAAAATGATGAGCGCTACCATTGATCAAATCAAAGCTAAAAAAGGAATCACCGACGAACAAGCCCGAGCTCTTAAATTGATAGGGACAGCCACATTTCTTGGAAGTTTTAGCAACGCCGCCTCCCAAAGCAAACGCCCCTCCATGCAAGTAGAACAGAGCGCTCCCGCGCAAGTAATTCGCAGTGGTGGATTTGAAGCGCCTGCATCGCCCGAAGAGCCTGTGAGATGGGGCGCGGTAGGACCTAGTCCCAGCGCATCGATTCTAGGCGATTCTCGCGCAGAAAAAGCGCACCCTGAGATCGTCGACATCAGCGAAGCTACCCACTCAGCCCCGCCCACGGTGCTCGTGCTGCAAAGCCCGCCCACAACCGACTCTTTCGACGACAAACTCTCGCTCCAATTCAATGAATCGGCTGCCAACGGCGCATATCGTTCCGATTTTTCCAAAAGCAAAATCGCCTCCGAAGTCGCTGCAACAACGACGTCTAGCCAACCAGTCGGAAATCGCCCCTCTGCAAACGCCCTTGAAGAAGCCGTTTCAAAAATTTTGGATAGCGGAAAATTTAAAGAGCTCGCTGATAAAAATAAGACAAACAAGAAACCAGGTTTAGCTTCAAAAAACGCCCCCAAAAGAATAGCTCAAAACTCCGGTTCCTACCCTTCGACAGAATCCCCAAAATCCTTTTTGAGCGAGGCACTAGGAAAAGCGACAAAGGCCGGATTCTCAGTCCTCAAAAGCACCGGATTGCTCTTTGACCTGGGAGAAAAACCCTCCCGAGAAATCGCAAGCTTCGATGCCATGGCCACCGACACCTCTTCTGATGTTGCTGCAGACGATGACAAAGGCTACTTCGAACTGTTTATTCTCCTCGCCGGAGCGCTCGCTGTCGCCGCGGGCTACTACACCTTTAAAAGAAATAAGAAACAGACCTAAGGAAGCAGCCCCTCCATTCGCCCCCATATTAACGCGCTGCCCCCACACCGAACCGACAGCAGCCAACAAATCCCCACTCACCTGAGCTTGCCCTTTACGATTCGCCACAGCCTACTATCATGCGTGTAGGGGGTATTTTTTATGAGTCCAACAACGCAGGGGCTTCCACCTTACCTAAAAAAGTTTGTCGCAGACCAGGACTATGATTCCTACACCCCCCGAGATCACGCAGCGTGGCGCTTTATCATGCGACAAAACTGCGCCTTTTTCAGCAAGCATGCCGTACCCATGTACATGGACGGTCTCAAGAAGACGGGTATCAGCCTGGAGAAAATTCCCCGAGTTTCGGACATTGATGACTGCTTAGCAAAATTTGGCTGGGGAGCCGTTCCAGTCGAAGGCTTTATTCCTCCCACCGCTTTTTTGGATTTTCAGGCCCGAGGCGTGCTCCCTATCGCTTGTGATATGCGCACGGTCGATCACATCGGTTACACTCCCGCACCCGATATTGTTCATGAAGCGGCTGGGCACGCGCCCATCATTTCATATCCCCCTTACTCGGAATACCTCCACCGCTACGCCACGATGGCGCGCAAAGCGATCGCCACGCAGGATGATGTCCGACTCTATGAAGCGATTCGCTACCTAAGCGACATCAAAGAAAATCCTGACGCCACGAAGAACGAAATCGCCGCTGGCGAAGCTCGACTGAAAGAGGTTACTCGAAGCTTGGGCCGTGCCTCCGAGGCAGCCAAGGTCGCCCGCATGAACTGGTGGACCGTTGAGTATGGCCTTGCAGGAGACGTGCGATCTCCGAGGATTTACGGAGCAGGGCTGCTTTCGTCAGTGGGAGAAAGCCAGAACTGTCTTTCTCAATCCGTAAAGAAAATCCCCTTGAGCGTTGAATGCGTCGATATGCCGTACAATATTACCGAACCCCAACCACAGCTTTATGTAGCTAAAGACATGGACCACCTGGTTTCGGTTCTGGAAGAGTTCGAAAAAGGATTGGCTTTTAGACTGGGAGAAGAAGCTGGCTTGCACGAAGCCAAAATATCTCAAACCGTAACGACCACCCAGTTGGATTCCGGGTTGGAAATCAGCGGCGTAGTGGATACTTTTTCTGCGAGCGACGGCAAAATAGAGTTTGTCCGCTATTCGGGGCCAGTACAGCTAAGCTACAAAGGATCCCAGATCCCCGGCCACGGGAGAGAAACCCATGCCGTCGGATTTAGTTCTCCCTTGGGTCGATTCAAAAACACCCCATCCAAAAAAATGGCCGACCTCCTGGATAGTGACCTTAAATCCCTCGGCCTGGAAAAAGGAAAACTCTCTAGGCTAAGTTTGAATTCGGGTTTTGAGATCGAGGGACTAGTCGCTGGCTGGACGCGCTTCGAGGGAAAACTTGTTCTCATTCACTGGAAGAACTGCCGGGTGACTCGGGGTTCGCTAGTCGCCTTCCAGCCAGATTGGGGTGATTTTGATCAAGCTGTCGGGGAGGCGATCCCCTCTGTTTGGGGTGGGCCTTCCGACCGTGCAGCGTTTGGTGAGTTGAATATGGGTACGATCACCTCTTCCCCCGGCCGTGCATCCCCATTTCGGCCCGAAGAACTCAGCCTGTTCGAAGCTTACAATCAGGTTCGAGCCTTGCGCGAAGCTTCTCCAAAAACGGACGAGGCCGCGCGAGTAGTTGAGCAATGTCTGCGTGCCTGGCCCGATGAATGGTTGCTGCAAATCGAACTTTGCGAAGCCGGAAAAAAACTGGGTAACCCGGATTGGATAAAAACTCTGGAATCTAACCTCAGACGACTGGAGCTAGCTTCACCACAAACCACGCGCGCACTCATACAAAAGGGCAGGGAACTGATCTAGTGCGCATTGGACCAGATTTCGATAACCGATCCGGTCAGGTGCGAGGACTGTGCCTCGTCGGAAAGCATCACCACTGTTTTGGCAATTTGTTCGGGAGTCGTTTGGGTTTTTAAATGGGGCGCTGCCCTGCGCAGCATCTCGGTATCCACCGCTCCGGGTGCGATGCAGTTCACTCGAATTCCCAGTGACCTGCCTTCTACTGCAAGGCTTTCTGTAAGTCCCACAACGGCGTGTTTACTCGCCACGTAAGAACTCAACCCCGGAAACTTTTCCGTTCCTCGGATACCACCCAGGGACGAGACGTTCACAATGCTCGCACTTCTTCGTGTCTTCTCGCACCCGCGAAACAACTCTCGACTGCAAAGAAACACACCCCGAACATTCACCCCAAAAACAAAATCCCACTCCTGCACGCCGTGCTTCACCACGTCAGCCTTAGAGAAAACGGCTGCGTTGTTGACCAAAATATCCACTCCTCCCCAACGATCTTCGACTTGCTGAAAAACCGATTGTACTGACAGCTCCTCCGAAACATCCGCGCAAATGCACATGCTATCATCGGCCTGAGAAGGCAGGAGTTTTGCTGTTGCTTCAAGCTCACTTGCGGTGCGACTAACCAGGACAAGCTTGCACCCCAGGGCGCCAAAGGCTAGAGCACATGCCCGCCCGATACCGCGACCAGCACCTGTAACTAAGACGATTTTTCCTTTAAAACCAGAGTACATCCGCGGGCACATTGACAGCGGTGGCGCGATCTTGTCAATTGCCTGTCCGATGCCAAAGCAAGACTCCATCCAAACCCGTTTGCACATTCGCAAAGCAGATCTCAAGTTTGCCTGCGCGCACATGACAGTCTTCCCCGATGGCTCCAAAGAACGACTCCACGGCCATAACTATCAAACGGAGCTGACGATAGGTGTGCGAGCCACGGACCTGGCAAACCTGATCCCATTTTCTGTTTTTAAGACCGCGCTTGGTGAAATTTGCCGCGATTGGGATGAGCGGGTGCTCATTCAAGAGAAATCGTCCTTTTTTCAGTTCCTGAGCGATGCCGGTGGTGAATGCAGATTTTCACTCTGTGGCAAAGTATACTCATTGCCCAGTGAAGAGGTGCTGTTCCTCCCTATTGAGAACACGACTTCAGAGAATTTGGCCGAGGAGATCTTGCAGAGGCTTCTAAACAAGCTTCCCGCTGCTATGCTGAAACAATGTGTTCGAACGATTGAGGTCAGGGTAGAAGAATCCCCCGGCCAGGGCGCAAGCGCAGCTTGGGAGAATATTTAATGGCCCGCCTGGAACTTTCACTGGGGTTTCGGCTCCAAGCAAAACATTCCCTTTACGAGCGAGAGACCGCCCACGAGCATGTTTGGAGAATTCGCGTGGGGGTGACCGGTCCAGTAAAAGACGGCCGTATTGTCAGCATGCCTGCTCTCAGAGAGGCGTTCGAACCAGAGGTCCGGAAACTCGATGGCAGTTTCTTAAACGAAAATGCTTTGCTTGATGTCGAAAGCCGCAAATTTCCTACCTGCGAATGCCTCGCGTTCTATTTTGAAAAGTCGTTCGCTTCCAAATTGCAACAGCACTTTCCCGAGCTCAAACTGACCGAGGTAGAGGTTTCTGTGGACGAGCTAGACGGCGAACAAACCGGCTCCGTAAAACTAATATTGTTTTAGCGTCGAGGCTTTCTGCGCCCTCGAGACGGTGACGCTGAAGAAGATCTTCGAGCCGGTTTGCGGCCCTGAGCCGCCCTGGGCTTGCTAGTCGGGGGCTCAAAATCTCGGGTAAAGCGCTCAGGAATTCGCATTTTAATGAACGCCTCTATAGCTTCTACCTGCCGAAGATCTGCCCCGGTTGCAAAAGTAACTGCAATCCCTTTGGCGTCTTTGCGGCCCGTTCGTCCGATGCGATGAACATAGTCCTCGGGCTCCATAGGAAGGTCATAGTTGATAACCAAACCGACATTTTCGACATGGATACCGCGCCCAGCAACATCGGTAGCGACTAACACGCGGTACTCGCCTTCTTTGAAACCTTTGAGCGCCGCTTCGCGATGCACCTGGAGTTTGTTCGAAGAAATATAGGTAGAGTCTTCAATTCCCGCAGCGTGAATGGATCTCCAGAGCAGGGTGGCCCCGTCTTTGGTCCGACTGAAGATAATGACCGTACCTTTAAAATCACGGAGCAGGCGGAGCAGTTCTCTCTTTTTAGAGCGCTCATTCACCCAAAGAATCTCATGATCCACACTTTGAGGGACCGTAACACCGGTATTTCCGACCATGATCCGTTGAGGGTTGCGCAAAATCTTCGCAGCTAGTTTTTCTATGGTCGGAGCAATGGTTGCAGAAAAAAGCAAAGTCTGTCGTGTTTTGGGGGTTTGATCGACGATTTGATTGAGCTCTTTAGAAAAACCCATGTCCAGCATTTTATCTGCTTCATCGAGCACCAAGACTTGGAGGTACTCCAACCAGAGGTTGCCGCGCAGAATATGATCACAAATGCGGCCCGGTGTTCCGACAATCACATTGGGCACTGAACGCAGAGCCAACTCATCAGCTTTTAAGTCAGTGCCGCCAATCAAGGCGCAAGAAGTAACACCCAAAGGCTCACCAAAGTTTTTCAGTGTCTCTAAAGTCTGCAGAGCAATTTCTCGGGTGGGAGACAATATCAAAGCGTACGTACCCTTTTTGCCAATGAGCTTATCAATTATGGGGAGGCTAAACGCCGCGGTCTTACCAGAACCCGTTTTAGCACCCGCAATGAGGTCTTGGTTTTTTAGAGCGAAAGGAATGGAACGAACTTGAATCGGAGTGGGTGTTTTAAAACCTGCCTTTTCTAATATCGACAAAAGTGGCTTAGCAAGGCCAAGTGCGTGCCAGTCGGCTGGGACTTCGGGTTGATCGACGGTGTTAGACATTTAGGTGAGCTTTACCAAGTAAGGTCGGTACTCTCAACCGCTTTCACGAGAGAAGCAACCATTTTCTTCAGGCAAGGACGGATATTGTCGATATTTTGCGAGTTGCTCAACTGCGCCTCGGCCCTAGAGACCAAGTTTCCTTCGGCATCTTCCATGCGTAAACTCGTGAAGTGTAAGTCCATCGCGCCCGGCACCGACTCAAACACCAGGTGAAACGCGACGTAATAATCTCTAAGGTCGCTAGGCTTGCGAAACACATTGCACAGGTAGCCGGCGTCCATTTTTATCTTGTGCGAGTCGGTGTCCTCCATCCGAGACGCGCCGGAATTGTACTTTAAATTTTTGTCAAACCAGTGCACTGCTTTCGTAAAGACAGTTCCACTTTTTAGCGTCGTTTTTTGGAGGAACTCACTCTGTCGAGTATATTCCGGTGCCAAAATGCTGCTAGCGCAACCCGCTACAACCAAAACCCATAAACTATGCTTCTTCATATTTTTCCTCCATCAGCTTTCTCACAATGGGAACATCTGCTGGAGCGACGCGGTATTTGAGCAATTCCCGAACCGGCACCCAAGCCAAAGCATCGTGTGCTGGACCGCTCGTTGGCTCTCCCTGCAAACGACACCGATAAAACGACAGCCTAACAACGCCCTTTAGCGAAAGGTGCTCGGACTCCCCAAAAAGTTCCCCGACAGTCGATCCGACGCCCAATTCTTCTTGAACTTCGCGAACTAAGGCCTGCTGGGGTGTTTCCCCTGGCTCGACCTTTCCACCCGGAAACTCCCAGTACCCCGCCAGAGTCCCCTCTTTGCGGCGCGCCAAGAGGACCGCATCGGGGGTTCGAACCACTGCAGCAACTACGCAGATCTCACTTCTATCCCTTTTCACGTTAGCTCAAGTAAACCCTTAAAAAGACCGAAAAACTACCTGTGTATTCAACATCTTATGACTATATGCGTCGTACTCTTGGGGCTCGTGCTGTCCCAGAAAGCTCGCGCAGAAGAGTATACCGAAATGGATACTGTCGCTCGCTTGGGCGCGAGTGTGAACTACGCCTCTCTTGCCACTCTCGATCAACCGGTCAACGCAGAACTGATTAGCTCCACCGGTGCTGTCCTCGAACCCGCGTTCGACATGGGGTTCTACGACCACTGGCTATTAACGATTGAGTCCCAGCTACGTCTTCTCCGATGGGAAGCCCCTCGCAATGCCTCTTTATTCCAAGATCCTCAGATCACCGGCTCACTGACTGGGGGAATGCACTTTCGCGCCGATGCGTTCGAATTCGGTATGCTCGTAGGCGCGGGGCAGGTCCCATTCATCTCCGCAGAACCAAGAACCAATCGAGTTGAAATGGAAAACGTTCTGCTACCACACGCGGGAGCGCGCGCGGCGCTGAACTTTCGTTTTAAACGGCGGTATTTTCGGCTGGAAGGACAGTACCTGCTGGATCTTCCCCTGGAGAGCGATCGGAGTTCTTTGCGCGTTACCCAGAGCGGTCGACTTTCGGCTTCTGCGCAGTACGGCTATGGTCGCACCAAGGAATGGCTCCGACTCTCTGTCGGGTTCACCTTGCACCAGTCGCAAACAAACATAGGTCGACAGACGGGAATGTCCCTGCAGTTCGGAGTCTCTCTCGGAAACATCTGGGGACAACACCCCCCTATGATCTTGGAGTAAAATGACAAACAGGAAGAAAAATAAAATCCTTCAAATCACGATCACGACACTCTTATCCATTTTGACGCTGAGTGGGTGCAACCCTTTCGCTCCGCGCTCGTTGGTGGGTGGTGGCGATGGTTCGGGGGCTAATGGCTCTCCCGCCCCAGTGCTTGTTTCTCCGTTTTACACGAATCAGGACCCCATAACGGTCGTCATCGAGTGGACATCTGCTGTCACTGGATTTGCGGTGAGTGACATGGTTGTTTCGAACGGCTTCGCCCAGAATCTTACTGGCAGCGGATCTTCCTACTCGTTCCACGTCATTCCTACTGCGTCGGGAGATGTACGGATTACGTTTCCGTCTGGTTCGGTAACTGACAGCGAGGGGATCGAAAACGAAACTGCCTATGCTTTGATTCACTACACAACGGAGGCTCCGACCGTAAGCGTGGAGCAGGCCTCAGGACAAGCTGACACTACAGGCACATTGCCGATAGAGTTTGATGTAAACTTCAGCACAGCGATAAACACAAGCAGCTTTACAACAGCGGATATTACCAACAGTGGCACCTCCACCGGAATCACTTGGACAATTACCGATTCAGGAGATCACAAGGCTTTCACTTTGCGGGCAACGGCCATATCGGGATACATCGGAACTGTCATCCCCGCTGTTGCTGCAGGCAGCGTAGCCGATCTGGCCGGCAACACAAACCTCGTATCCACCAGTATTGATAACAACGTCACCTACATGACACACTTTTCAGACATTCGCCTTTGGGTCAAAGCAGACTCCATCTCCGCCGCTAACGGCGATCCAGTGACTTCATGGCATGATAGCGGTGGTGACGCCAACCACGCTTCGGAGCTCACTAACCCGCCCAGCTTCTTGTCCAACGCTCAGAACTCTTTGCCCGCAGTACGCTTCACCGGAGGCAGTCAGGTAATGACTACCCAAAACAACACAGGGATTACTGGTAATCCTGACTTTACGGCATTTGTCGTAACACGGGTAAACGGCACAGGGACAAACTACCCCGCGTTCTTTCAACTGGGGCAATCCACTTCAACGGGGCAAAGCGCGCGCTTTGGACTGGAAGGAGTGAGCGCAAACTTGTACATGGGTTTCTACGGCGGAGGCTCACGTTCGGTTTCAGGATACTTTCCGACTTTCGCTCTTTACACCTGGGTTCGGACAAGTGGGGCCGGCTCAAACAATACTCAGACAGGTAACTTGCTGTTTTGGGTGGGGGTTAGTGCTCCGGTTGCCGGTTCCTTGGCCGCCGCGGCAGTGGACCTTATCGATGGACCGGTTCGGATTGGGCGATCTACAAACTCGTCCATTAACGCCGATATCGGAGAAATTCTTATCTTTGAGAACATTGCAATGACCCCAACACAGCGCAGCGAAATCGAAGAGTATCTCAATCGCAAGTGGTACTTGTATTAGTGTCCAATCTTGGTTACTAAACTTGCCTCATGGATACCATGTCACTGTACGAATACTTTCGCCCTTTTCTACTCATCGCTGTCGGCTTTGGCCTGAATGAATTTCTTCACCGCCAACGAGCAAAAAGGCAGCGCTAACCTACCGTTCCGCTCTGCATCAGCAGTTTTCATGGTAAACTCCATTTATCGTGAAAGCTGCCCTGCAAAACGCCTGTCTAGGAGCCTTCTTCTTCGTCGTTTTTTTTGTGGGAATCGAGGGCATCACCAGCACCACGTTATTCATTAAGAGGTTTTTGACAAACCCATACACTCCATCGGCACAGCTGCGCTCGGGAGATCCTGCAAAGTACATGACGGGAGACCCTCTTTTGGGATGGGTAAATCGCCCCGGAGTAAAGATGATCGGAGCTTCCGGCGCAGGGCAGATTTTGCAAAATAACCAGCAGGGTTATCGAAGCCAAGAAGACATCACCCCCGAGCCACCCCAAGGCAAATGGAGAGCGCTTTGCTCAGGTGACTCTTTCGCATTCGGCTTCGGCGTCGATAACCACCAAACGTGGTGCCATCGTTTTGGAGAATTAGCCGGCCTTCAAACAGCAAACTTAGGCCTAAACGGCTATGGGCTCGACCAGTCCTTCCTTCGCTATCGACGGGACTCTAAGAAATACTCTCATCAAATCCACTTATTCAGCTTCATTCTGGATGATATCGAGCGCATGCGCTCCGAAATCTCGTTTTTTGGTTCCTCCAAACCAATTCTTGTGCGGGATAGCCAAGGTCTCCAAGTGAAGAATTTTCCCGTTAATGACGACTGGAAAGAAGTTCCTTGGATTCACACCCGCAGCGCGGAGTTAGCGCAGCTCAAAACCATTGAAGTCCTTAAAAAATTCACAAAGAAATCACCTCCGCCCCTCAGTTTGACCGATGCGCAGATTCGAGAGAACACCTTGGCCATTTTCGAAGAGCTCTCGACCGACGCAAAAAAAAGCGGTGTCCATTTGGTAGTGCTACAACTGCCTACGCTCAAAGACCTGGCGGACTTGGAACGCCAAAAACAATGGTCGCAGCTTTCAGCCGACTTGGACCGACGAGGAATTCGACGCATTGATATGCTTGATGAGTTCCTAAAAATTCCTACCCGAGACCTTGCTGCTTACTTTATACCGGGTGACTATCACTACTCTGTGTTGGGCAATGATTATGTTGCCAAAGTGATCGCAGCAAAAACCGAGGACTTGCTGCATTTGCGTCCTGTGGCTCTTACCAAAGCAGTCCCGCAATCTGTTACAGCTAAAAGAAAGCGTTCCTGACCTGCTCGAGAAGCTCTTGAGGCGTCCGATCGCCTCCGGACTCTAGACTCAGATCAGGCGTGGCTGGCACTTCGGCCGCTAGATCCACTCCGGCTACTGCGCCCTGAGAATAAACCCCGCGAGTGTCTCTCGCTCTGAGTACTGCAAGTGGGGCAGTGAGTAATATCTCGCGGTATCCTGGAATGTTGGCTCGATTCCAAGACTGAACTTCATGAAAAAGGGAGATGGTCGAACACACTACGTCTATCCCCTGTGACGCGATTAGACGACACAACCTTCCGTTGCGCGCTGCAATTTCTTTCCGCGCCGCGAGATCGTACCGCCCTTCTTCGCCATAGACTTCCCGCAGCACATCTCCGTCTAAATGCACCGCAGCGCGTCCTCGCTCTCGAAGATCTTCAACCAGCAACCGCCCCAGAGTTGTTTTCCCAACATTCGATAATCCAGTTATCCAATAAACACTGCCAGTATTCATCGATTACCTCGACCTGTGCTATGCTCACTATAGTTTGAACTAAACCACTTCGCCAAAATCTTTTGAGGATCTTGCGTGTCGACGAGTGAGTACCGATTTGAAACAAAAGGTGCAACTCTTGGTTTCCTTCAGGACAAGCTTAAGAGCGCGGCTGTCCCTCCACTCAAAGTTTTCACCGTAAGAGAGTGGCGGCACCATCCAGATGCTATCTTACTAGACCTTCGCAAATCCGGATTCTTTACGGGAAAGCTTGCCGTTCGCAGTAGCGCCCTCACCGAGGATACGCTAACGGAGTCAAACGCCGGAAAATTTCTCAGTATATTGAATGTTGCTGGTGAGGCGTCGTTAAAAGAGTCCGTTGAGAAAGTAATTTTGAGCTACGGCGTAGCTCGCGATGACGACCAGGTGCTCATACAGCCCATGCTGGAGCAAGTACGTTTCTCTGGAGTCGCGTTCTCTTGCGATCCCACACTCCTCAGTCCGTACAGAGTGTTTAGTTTCCAAGAAGGCGAAGATACCGCGGGCGTAACCAGCGGCAATGGATCTGCATTGCAAACAGTCTACTGTGTACGCGGGGAAGAAGCGCGCCTTCCGCAATCCCTCCAGCCCATCGCCTCATTGCTCGCCGAGCTCGAAGCGATAACTCTGAACTCTGCATTGGACATCGAGTTTGCGGTTACTGCCGAAGGGCTGTTTCTCCTCCAATGCCGCCCGCTGGTACTCTCTGATGCTTCACTCCCCGTGGACGGCTTCAAAAAACGGCTTTCCATTGCTGAAAAGAAAATTTCTGAACTCAGCAAACCGCACCCCTACTTGCTGGGCGAAACCACCCTCTTTGGCGTGATGCCCGACTGGAATCCCGCTGAGATCATCGGCCTGAAACCTCGCCCCTTGGCGCTGTCACTCTACCGGGAACTGATCACTTCGGGGATATGGGCCTTTCAGCGCGATAATTACGGATACCGCAATGTGCGCAGTTTTCCTCTCCTCGTGGATTTTTGGGGGCTTCCGTACATCGATGTTCGGGTGAGCTTCAACTCCTTCATCCCCAAAACCATTGAAAAGCCTCTCGGAGAGAAACTCGTTGAGTACTACCTCAATGCACTACGCCAAGCCCCCACTCTGCACGATAAAGTGGAATTTGAAATCGCGCTCACCTGTTACACCCTAGACTTGGATAGCCGGCTCGAAAGGCTCGCGCAGGACGGTTTTTCTCAACAAGAGTGCCAGGCAATCCGAGTGGCGCTACGAAACTTGACTGAGGAAATCATCCACCCCGACCGTGGACTCTGGCGCAAAGACATTGAAAAAATCCGCGAACTCGAGAAACGGATTCCTGGAATTTTGCAATCCAACCTTGACCCCATCAGTCGTATCTACTGGCTAATCGAGGATTGCAAACGCTACGGAACCTTGCCTTTTGCCGGTCTTGCGAGAGCGGGGTTTATCGCTGTCCAAATGCTGCAGTCGTTAGTGCGAGCAAATATCCTTACAGCGAGCGATTATGAGCGCTTTTTTCTTTCACTGGACACAGTGAGTTCGCGACTCTGCCAAGACTTTCACTCTTTGGAACGAACCACTTTCCTTGAAAAGTATGGTCACCTTCGTCCCGGTACCTATGACTTGCTCTCCCCACGCTACGATCAAGAGCCTGACCGGTATTTTGACTGGAGCACTAAGAATCGCGCGGTGGAACACAAGCAAACCCCCTTTTCGCTTGAGCTAGAGAAACTCAAGAAAATCGAGGTCGCCTTAGCCAGAAATGGCCTAACCTATTCCGCTCTCGACTTTTTAGACTTCATACGTGCCGCGATCGAAGGCAGAGAATATTCCAAATTTGTTTTTACCAAGTCCCTCAGCGCAACCATGGAAATTGCCGCGGCATTCGGCGCAAGTGTCGGTTTTAGCAGGGAGGATGTTTCATTCGCTGACATCCAGGCGATCATGCGGCTCTATTCAGGGACAGAGTGTGAGAAAACAGCCCTTGCTGCGTCTATAGATGCAGGGCGATCGCGATTCCAGGTTACTCAGAGCCTCCGTCTGCCGCCGCTTATCGCCAACCCTGAGTCTATCTACTGTTTTGATCTCCCTTCAACGCAGCCCAACTTCATCACCCGCAAACGCGTGAGTGGTTCGGTCGTCCGACTCAGCAAAGACACTGGAGACTTCCGTGGTGGTATTGTGTTTATTCCCAGTGCGGACCCTGGCTACGACTGGATATTTTCCAAGAATATTCAAGGCCTGATCACTATGTTTGGCGGAGCCAATTCGCACATGGCTATCCGAGCAGGAGAACTGGGCATACCAGCTGTAATTGGCGCTGGAGAAAGTCTATACAACAACTGGAGTCGGTCTGACTTTCTCGAGTTAGACTGCGAAAACCACAAGGTTCAGCCAATACGATGAAACCCATTGCAGTCACCATGCGCTGTGAAGAGTTTGCCGGTTTATCCGAGGTGCGCGACTGTCTCGATCAACGCTGGGTTCATTTCTTAGAAAAGTGCTCTTTGGTACCGGTACTCATTCCCAACTCGCTGGCGGTGGCCAAAAGCATTCTCTCCGCTTCTCGAATTGAAGGAGTGCTGCTTACGGGGGGTGGCGACCTGGTCCAAAACGGCGGCCGATTTCCCCAACGCGATGCCGTCGAAGACTTGCTTATCCAAACCGCTTTGCATAAAGGGCTCCCTCTCTTGGGAGTTTGCCGAGGTATGCAGGCGATTCAAGCGCACTTTGGCGTTGGTTTGCAGCGGATAAGTGGCCATGTAAACCCAAACGCTCGAGTACTGATAGAGGGTGCTTGGGAAGACGTGAACAGTTACCACGACTGGGGAACACGCCAATCCGCACCGGAACTCCTAGAATGGGCCCGCTCTGAAGATGGGGTCATTAAAGCCATTCGGCATGAGAAGTTGCCCTTGCAGGGCATCATGTGGCACCCAGAACGGCTCGCGCCTTTTCGCTCTCAGGACATTCTACGTTTTCAGGAATTTTACAGGTGATTTTTCTCGCAATCCAAGCAGCAAGAGCCGCCGGTGAAATAATCCTCAACCACTACCGCAAATCCGTGCGCGTTTCCCTCAAAGCCGATGCTAGCCCAGTCACAGAGGCAGATTTTGCCGCCTGTGCTGCGATTCGATCTGTGCTTGAAAGTTCTGGTATTCCTGTTCTGAGCGAAGAAAAGACCGTCGACTACACTGTTAGGAAACAT